>CAZDSO010000117.1:0-16615 GCA_964508045.1 uncultured Planctomycetia bacterium
ATCCTACAATCCCTACGCGATGGCAACCTGAAATCGTCTACAGCGCGAATGGCTCTTGCAAGGCGAACTTTGCAAGGATACCGTTGTTGTGGTAGGAGCGTGCCGGATCATGGAAAGAAGAACCGTCCGCATCACCGAGAGTCTTCACGTCGGGGGGGGCGGCCCCCTTTTCCTCATCGCCGGGCCCTGCGTGGCCGAATCCGCAGACCTCTGCCTCGAGGTCGCCCGGGCCGTCAAGAAGACGGCGGATGCCCTGGGCGTCCCCTACGTCTTCAAGAGCTCCTACGACAAGGCCAACCGCTCCTCGTCGAAATCCTACCGGGGCCCCGGACGCTCGAAGGGGCTGGAGTTCCTGAAACGGGTCCGCGAGGAGACCGGCGTCCCCGTCCTCACCGACGTGCATTCGGTCGCGGAAGTGGAGCCGGTCGCGGAGGTCGCGGACGTGCTGCAGGTTCCGGCGTTCCTCTGCCGGCAAACGGATCTGATCCGTTCCGTCGCCTCCTCGGGGCGGTGCGTGAACCTGAAGAAGGGACAGTTCATCGCGCCGTGGGATTTCCACCTCGCCGCGGAAAAGGCGGAGGAGACGGGCAACCGGAACCTCCTCCTCACGGAGCGCGGGACCAGCTTCGGCTACAACCAGCTGGTCGTGGACATGCGGTCCATCCCCATGCTCCAGGAGACCGGCTACCCCGTCGTGTTCGACGGCACGCACTCCGTCCAGGAGCCCGGGGGGCTCGGGACCGCGACGGGGGGAAGGCGCGACATGATCCCCGTGCTCGTCCGCGCGGCGTGCGCCGCCGGCGCCGACGGGATCTTTCTGGAAGTCCACCCGCGCCCGGACGAGGCGCTGTGCGACGCGCCGAACACCCTGGCGCTGAAGGACCTGCCCCGCCTGCTCGACCAGGCGCTCGCGATCCGGGAAGCGGCAGGCGCAACGCCCGAGGGCCGTGACCGAATGAGACGGCCTTGAACAGGAAGGGATTTCAGATTTCAGCGGTACGATTTCAGTCGAAAGCCAAGGGGCGGGCCCATGAGCCCGCCCCTGCGCTTGGCTGACGACTGAAATCTCCAATCTGAAATCCCTATTCCCTGCCCCCCACGAGGATCTTCCGCCCCCCCCGTTCACTTGACGTCGACCTGGATGGTCTTCCCCCGGGCCTCCTCCTTCTTCCCCACGTGGATCGTGAGGACGCCGTCCTTGCAGTCCGCCGAGATCTTCTCCCGGTCGGCGTAGGAGGGTAGGGCGACGGAACGGCTGAAGGAGCCGTAGCTCCTTTCCATCACGTAGTAGTTCTCGTCCTTCTCCTCTCGCTCGGATTTCTTCTCCCCCTTCAGCGTGAGGGTGTCGCCCGAGACGGAGATGTCCAGACTCTTCGCGTCCATCCCCGGGATCTCCGCCCGGATCTGGATCTCCTGCGGCGTCTCCACCATGTCCATCACGGGCGCGAAACCGCGCTCCCCGAACAGGGTCGGGAGTTCCCTCCCCTCGAAAAAACTGTCGAACAGCCGGTTGATCTCGCTCCGCAGGCCGGGAAGGCCGAAGGAACGCGATTCATCCTTCTTTCTTGGCAACAGAGCCATGACGACCTCCTTTCCGGGTTCTCCCCGTCATTTCACCTCGATCTTCTTCGTCCGCGCCCACTGGGACTTCGGAAGGAAGAGCTTCAGCACGCCGTCCTGCATGGACGCTTCCATCTTTTCCTTGTCCACGTCGCGGCCCAGGCGAAAGGAACGGTGAAAATCCCCCTCCTCGGCCTCGACATACCTCGCATCGGCGTTCTCCGGCAGGGAGGATTTCACGCGTCCCGACACGCTCAGCACGCCCCCCTCGGCCGTGAGCGACACGTTGTCCTTGTCCACCCCCGGCAGGGCGGCCAGGACGGTCAAACCGTCCTCCGATTCGATGATGTCGACCCTGGGCACGTAGTAGGGGCGGTCCGAAGCCTGTTCCACGTCGCCGCGTTCCGCCTGCTTCTTCACGGGCACTTCCATGGCACCCTCCTTTCTCGTCTGCATCGAAAGGCCTTCAGCTCACCTTGACCTTGATCCGCTTGGGCTTCGCCTCCGGCGTCTTGGCCGCCCGCACCGTCAGGACCCCGTCCTTGTAGTCCGCGTGGATCCCGTTCGGATCCACCTGCTCGGGAAGCCGGACGATCCGGCTGAAGGAGCCCGTCGGCATCTCCGAGCGGATCAGCTCGCCCTTCACCTCGGGCTGCTTGTACTGCCCACGGACGCTCAGGCTTCCCGCCGTGAAGGAGACCTCGAACGTTTCCCGATCGGCCCCCGGCGCTTCCACGGTCACGATGTACTCCTCGGGGGTCTCGAAGATGTTGACCGGCGGCGCCTCGCCCCGGTAGACGGGCCCCCATTCCGAGCCGTACCCCAGACGTCTGTTGAAATCGTCGCGAAGCCGATCCAGTTCCCTGAAGAGTTGCCAGACCATCGTACCCTCCTTTCTCAGCCGTTCTGGGCTGCACACTTTTTCCAATACAAACAGCGTGCCCAAAAAGAAGGGAGAGGCAAGATGCTTCAAGGCTTGAGGTTACGGATATCGGGCTCCGGCGGACCCCATGTCGATTTGATCGGATCCATCGCCGGGTGCGTCATTGTGACAGAGAACGCAAGGGATCTCGGGAATGGATAGGCCGGCCGTTTGCCGCTTCTCGAGCGTCCTCCCCCCTTTTTTCCTCGGGGGGTTCTGCGTTCCCGGCGGTGAGAGTCCTCCCGCGTTGGCCCGACGCGTATGCGTGGTCGTCTCGTATCCGGGCGGACGCGCCCGGAGGGCTCACTGCGACACTCACGATTCGCAGAAGCCCGTGTCGGGGCGCGTCTTGAGGATGCCTTCCCCGGTGAGCTCCACCTTGTCGGTGCTCACGGCGTTGATCATCTCGATCTCGGAGTAGACGTCCATCTTCACGCCCTCATGGGCGGCGTCGCGGGACAGGGGCTTGTCGAGGACGAGATGGGTGCTGAAGAGCGCCCCGTAGGCCAGCAGGGCGAAGCCGGCGAGCCACAGGGCATAGGTCAGGAGCGTCTTCGTTTTCATTTCTCGAATTGCACCTCGGTTTCTTTTCGTTTTCCCTCGCGCAGGTAGACGACCTTGACCTTCTCGCCGGGCTTGACGTCCGGCAGGAGCGTGAGGAGATCGGTCATGGACTTCACGGCGCGGCCCTTGAAGGCCACGATGACGTCCCCGGCCTCGAGGCCGGCCTTGGAAGCGGGGGTTCCCGGCGAGACGCCGGCGAGGCGCGCGCCCTCGCCCTCGAAGCCGAAGTCGGGCATGACGCCGAGCCGGGGTCCGCGCCTTCGGGAGCGCCCGGGCGTCTGGATGGCGCGAAACGCCGGCCGTCCGTCCCGGGAAGCCAGGCGTGCGGCCGCGAGGTAGAGGAGTTTCGCGGCCTTCGCGAGGCCCTCGTAGTTCAGGCGGTCCCAGGTGTCGGTGGGCTTGTGATAGTGTGGATGGACGCCGGCGAAGAGGAACACGGCCGGGATCTTCTTCTGGTAGAAGGGGGTGTGGTCGCTTCCGGCGTAGGCCGCCCCGGGAAGGGTGAGGTGGAAGCCCGTCGTCTCGTTGCACGCCTTGAAGAGGGCGTCCAGGCCCTTGCCGGACGCGGCGCCCATGACGGTGAGACGGTTTCCCCTCACGCGCCCCACCATGTCGAGATTGATCATGGCCACGGTCCGCTCGGGCGGAAAGACGGGGTGTCCGGCGTGGAAGCGCGATCCGTACAGTCCGATCTCCTCGCCCGTGAAGGCCACGAACACGAGGGTCCTCCGCGGCCGGATCGGGGTCGCTCCGAAGGCCGCGGCCGCTTCGAGGACGGCGGCCACGCCCGAGGCGTTGTCGTCGGCGCCGTAGAAGATCTCGCCGGGCTCGCCGCCCATGGCGCCGATGTCCCCGTAGCCGAGGTGATCGTAGTGGGCGCCGATCACGACGCACTCGTCTCGAAGCGCGGGGTCCGAGCCTTTCAGGACGCCGACGACGTTGTTGCAGGAGGGCCGGCCGCGCTTCACGGCCGTGGTCATCTCGACACGGATCTCCGGGATCGCGGCGGGAAGCGGGGTTCCCGAGGCGTCCATTCTCTCCTGGCGGTTTTCGAGCGTGTCGCCGACCAGGGCGAGCAGGGCCCGGCCCACCTTCTGCGCGGCGTGAACGCAGGGGATGTCGATGTCCTGCTCCGCGCCGACGAGATAGGCCAGCCGGTCGCGCCCCTCGAGGCTGCGCGGATCGGACACCAGGATCATGCCGGCCGCGCCGTGCTCCTGGGCGGCCTTCGCCTTGGTGTGGAAGGTGAGGGCTTCGCGGGGCCCTCGCTGCTGGAAGATCTTCCTCAGTTTTCCGGTCGCGGGGCCGTGCCGGAGGACGAGGACGATCTTCCCCTTCACGTCGAGCCCCGCGTAGTCGTCCCAACCCAGGCGGGGCTCGGAGATCCCGTAGCCGGCGAACACGACGGGGGCCGTGGCGGAGGCGCACGGCGCGAAGCCGAAGGGGACGAAGTCGGACAGGGGATCGAGCTCGAAGACGCGGCGGACGCCGTGGATCTTCAGCGCGTTCCCTTCCGCGGGGAGGGAAGCGGGAGGGACATCGACGGCCTGGAACCAGGTGCCGCCGTCGCCGCCGGGCTCGAGGCCGGACGCCTCGAAGTGCCGTGCGATGAATTCGGAGGCGAGGCGGGCGCCGCGGGTTCCGGCGCGGCGTCCCTTCAGATCCTCGGAAGCGAGGTAGCGTACCGTCTCCTTCGCGCCGGCGGGCGTGATGGCGGAGAGGGGGTCGATCTCGTCGGGGGACTCGGAAGCGCGCGTGACGGGGGCGCTCGCGGCGAGCAGGGCGAAGGCGAGCAGCCCGGCGAGGAGGAAACGGGGTGTCGCGGATGGGGAACGGGGCGCCCCCATGGGTTCGCCCCTACTCTCGTGCAGGTTTTCGGTGCATCCCTGAAGAAAATGCGTGGGGACGCTCATGGCCGAGTCCATCCATCGACGATTCCACGAAACGACAAAGATACGACGATACAAAAGCCCCGCCCCGGTTCCGCCGGCGGCTTTCCTTCCACGCCCCTACCGGTGCCGGCGGTGCTCCTGTCCCGTGATGACCATGCGCCCGGGGACGGTGGCCCGCGTCAGGAAGAGCAGGGCGAAGCAGGTGTTGTTGATGGGTCCGGGGCAGTTCGGGTCGTCCCATTTGCCGCCCTGCTGATGGGCGACCAGGAACTCGGCCCCTTCGCGGTACCAGTCGTGCTTTCCGATGTGCCGGCTCCAGGTCAAGACGCCCACGCGTTCCAGCCCGTAGAGGTAGTAGTAGTGCCAGAGTTTTTCCGGGTGGTGGGGGTTGCAATCGATCTTCCAGTTGTGGTCGAGCCAGGCCATGCCGTCGTGGACGCCCGTCTCGGCCTTGTCGCGCAGGGACTTGGGGCAGGCGCGACCGAGTTCGGAAAGCGCGATGGTGAGGTTGCTGACGCCGACGCAGGTCATGCTGCCCGTGGTGGCGGTGGCCTTGTCGGCGGATCCCGTCTTCGGGAGGACCGTGGTCCCGTAGCACCATCCGCGGGCGTGGTCGGGCACCTGGGTCAGCGGCTTGTAGCTGACGTAGCCGTGCTTGCGGTCCTCGATGAGTTTCCAGCGGCGCACCTCGGGTCCGTCGGCTTCCTGGACGCGGAGGAAGTGCTTGAGGGTGAGGATCCAGACGTCCTCGGGAATCCGGATGCCGCACTTGGAAGCGGCCTTCAGGCCCAGGATCGCGAACTGGGTGTTGGAATGGTCCCCGCAGGTCATGGGATAGTGCCAGACGTCCTTGAAGTTCTGGGCGTCGGTCGTCTCCATGTTGAGCAGCAGCATGCTGGAGGTCCGGTTCTCCAGGAGGAACCGGACGCACTCCTTCATCCAGTCCATGTCGCGTCCCCCGATGGGGACCTTCTTGCGGACGGCGCGGGTCAGTTCGTCGTGATCGACGGGGGCGGGCTTGTTGTCGGCGTAGAGGGCCTGCAGGGCCATGATCAGGACGGACACCTCGTAGGTCTTCTTGAGGGGCTGGGGGCGCAGAAACTCGAAACCCTTCTTGATGCAGTCGTCGTGCCGGGACACGCCGGATTTCAGGAGCGCGAGGAGAGACAGGGCGGTTTCGCCCATGGGGTACTGGTAGGGCGGGGCGAACTTGGCCCATTCCCCTTTCCACGAGCCGTCGGGCATCTGCTTGCTCTTGAGCCAATCGATGCCGGCGCGGATGGCGTTGTTCACCTTCAGCTTCAACGCATCGTCGCGGTCGCCCATCTTGAGTTTCTGCTCGTCCCCCTCCTGTCCGAAGGCCGGAGCGGCAAGCATCGCGGGAAGCGCCAGGAGAAAGATCAAGGTCGCTGCAGGACGCATGGAAACTCTCCAGAATGATCCTCTTCGTTTCACGTCATTGTACCGGTTCTTCCGGACGGAGGGAAGCGGTAGCCGGATGAGCGTTTCGCGCTGTAAATAAGTCGTGGTCCTCCCCTCCTTTTCGTAGCCCGTCTCCATGGAAACACCCCGGGGTGGCCGTAGCAGCCCGTTGAAAAACCCGATCTACTGCGATCGGCTGCAATCGCCGCCGGCTTCCATCCGGCAGCACTTCAGGTCGGATCGCGGACATCCTGTCCGCAGCACCTCGTCCCGCATGGCTGCGCCACTCCACTTCGTTCCGTGGCTCACTACGAGGTCAATGGCGGCCCTTGCACTCTTGGCGGCTGAAATCTGAAATCTGTACTCGGTGACAGCGCGAATGGCTCTTCCTCTCAACCATTCGCGGTGGAAGGTTGTTGTGGTCTTCCCTTTCTTTCCGTAGCCCGCCTCCCACCAATGGTGGAGTGCCGGCCGGCTTGCGCGTCCCTGCGCCTCTGGCTGAAATCTCCAACTAGGCTTCCGGCTTCGCTTCCGCCTTTTTCGTCGCCCCCGCGATCACCGGCTCGCCGTCCGGCCCCCCGTCCTCGACGCCCACCACCGTGATGCCCTCCCGTTCGGCGAGGTCCAGGGTCTCTTCCACGCCGAGCACCAGGGTGATGCCCGCTTCTACGGCAAGCACCTTTCCCCCGGCCTTCTTCATCGCCCGGATCGTGGTCGGCCCGACGGCCGGCACGTCGAAGCGGCGGTCCTGGTCGGGCTTGCCGGCCTTGACGAGGACGAACCCCCCGCTGCACAGCGCCCCCGCCCGGAGAATCGTGTCGTCCGTCCCCTCGATGGCTTCGACAGCGAGGACGGCGCGTTCCTTCACCGCCACGGACTGGCCCACGTCGAGACCGCCCATCGCCTTGGCGATCTTCCACCCGAACCGGATGTCGTCGGCCTCCCGCGCGCCGGGAGAGGGGCCCGCCAGGAGGCCCGGAGAGGCCAACAGGTCCTCGCAGTAGAGGAGCGAGCTCTCCAGGCGGATGCCCTCCTGGGCCAGCTCCTCCGCCACCGCGCCCAGGAGCGTATCGTCCTTCTTGTCCTTGGCCCGGTGGAACCACAAGCGCAGCGTCCTGAGATCCGGAAGCAGGCGGATCAGCCTCAGGGGGGTGAACATCCAGGTCTTCCGGACCTTGCCGGCCATCACCGCGTGGTCGATTTCCTCGCGCTTCAAGAGGCGGATCAGGCGACCCACCCGGGCCACCCCGCACCAGTGAAAACGCTCGACATGATGGGCCAGATCCGGGGACGCCTCGTAGCGGATGCCCACCGCCACCACGCGGATGCCCCGCGCGCGCGCGTTCTTGGCGAAAAGGATGGGGAAGCGTCCGAACCCCGCGATGAGACCGATCCGCGGGGGCAACGACGTCTCACTCCCCATCGTCCGAAACCCCCAAGCGTGTCTCGAGCGACTTGATCTGCCCGCGCAACTCCCGGATCTCCTTGCGCATGGCGGGAAGCATGCGGATGGTCGCCAGCGCCTTCTTCCCCTCCCGCAAGGGGATGGCCGGTTGCCCCAGGACCTTGGCGGAAGGGGGAACCTCGTCCATCACACCGGATTTGGCGCCCACCTCCGCGTCGTCCCCGATATGGATGTGGCCGCCCACGCCCACCTGCCCCGCCAGCTTGACGCGGTCCCCGATGCGGGAACTCCCCGAGATCCCCACCTGCGCGACGATGATGCAGTCCTCCCCGATCGTCACGTTGTGCCCGATCTGCACCAGGTTGTCGATCTTCGTCCCCCGGCCGATCCTCGTCTCCCCCAGCACCGCGCGGTCCACCGAGCAGTTGGCCCCCAGCTCCACGTCGTCCTCGATCACCACCCGCCCCACCTGCCGGATCTTCACGTTCTGCGCCCCCGCCGGGGCGAAGCCGAACCCGTCGCTTCCGATCACCGCACCGCCATGAAGGATCACGCCCTCCCCGATCTCCGTGTCCGGGTACACCACCGCGTTGGCGTGAAGAACACATCCCGCGCCGATGCGGACACCCGCCCCCACGTACGCTCCCGGATGGAGGACGACCCCCGAACCCAGGACGGCTTCCCGGCCCACGTACGCACCGGCGTACACCGTCACACCCTCCCCCAGCCGGGCCGAGGGATCCACGCGCGCCCCCTCGTGCACCCCCGCCTCAGCGGCCCCTCCCTCGGGATGGAAAAGATCCACCGCACGCGCGAAGGCGAGATACGGGTTGTCGGTGACGAGGAGGGTACGCCCTTCCGCCGGCACGTCCGGGGATACGATCACGGCGGATGCCTTCGTCTCCGGGAGCTTCCGACGATACCGCGGGTTGGCGATGAACGTGATGTCCCCTTCCCCCGCCTGGTCGATGGTCGCGACCCGGTGGATCAGGGTCCCGGCGTCCCCGCGAATCTCGGCGCCGAGAAGATCGGCGAGTTCCTGCAACGTGTAGGACATGGCGCCTGCTCGGTCGAAGCGAATCCCTTCCGAAAACCCGGTACGGACGGCTACACGATAGCAGCCGCCAGACGCTTTGCAAGGCTTTTGAAGAGCCCTTCGCCGGGCAGACGAATCCCGCCACGGACGGCCACCGGCGTTTGCCCGCGAACGCTCAGCGACGCTCGCGCGCAACCCGGTCGACCTCTTCCCGGAGCGCGTGCACGCGATCGAGAAAACGAAGCGTCGCCTCGAGATCCGGTCCCGCCCGTTTCAATGCGTCCAGCCGGGAAAGCGCCTTCTCGATCTTCGGGATCGACGCCTGCATGGCGAGCTCTTCCGCCACATGCCGGGTCTCCAGAAGAAGACGACGGCTCGTGGAAAGATAGACGTCGCGGAACACCCTACCGTACCGGTCGCGAATCCGGCGGGCCTCCTCTTCCGTCAGCACGAAATCCGCCCGGACGCGTGAAAACTCGCGGGCGATCTGCTCCATCCGGCGGTGCGCCCCCTCTTCCAGCGCCTTGGAGAGCGCCAGCTGGTCGACCCGCATCCGGAACTGCTCGATCTCCGCGATCAGCGGCTTCACGCTCGAAAACGGCTGAAATCGGCCCCGCACCACACGCAACTTGAGAGGCGGGCGCGGAGGATTCACGAGCTTGCTCACCCGCTTCCACGTCCCCTCCGAGGGAAGACCCGTGCCCGATGGCCGGGGCACACGGCGCGATCCGTCCAGCTCGAAATCGCGGCTCTCCCACACCTTCCCCTTCCCGTTCGCGAAATAGACCGCCCGACCCGTCTCCCCCCACTTCGTCGGCCACGCAAACCCGCACCAGCCCCCCGGCGTTTCCTGGACATCCGCGTTCTTCCGATCCCCTCCGGGCGGCGGCATCCCGTCCGTGACGAGACCGTCCGCGCCCGCCAGGAAAACCTGGTAATGATACTCGTCCCGCGTGGAAAAACCCGCCTCGTTCACGCGCCCGAATTGCTCGGCGATTCTCAGCCTCGGCCAGGACGCGGGCTTGGGCTCGCGACCCCCGGGACCGCGGATCTTGGGGGAAGCCCCGGAAAGCTCCGAGAGCAGGCCGTATTCCCCTCGACCGTCCCCGTCCTGGTCCACCAGCGTCAGCTCACGGAAGGTCTCCTGCACCTCGGCGATGTGCGCCAGCTGATCGCGCGCCGCCTTCTGGAACGAACGCATCCGGTTCTCCGCCAGCGTGATGTCCTCCTCCCAGTGCCAGATCACGTTGCCGCCCAGCGTCGCCAGGTCCGAAAGCGGCTCGGGAAACGGCGTCCCCTCGATGGAGAAGGACGCGTAGTTCCACGGATTCATGTACCGGTTCACCGGAAGACCCGAGATGTACTCCACCTCCCCCGCACGAACCTGCATGGCAACCGGATCCCAGTAGAGCCTCCCCTCCACGACGAACTCCGTGAGGCGGTCCTCCTTCGGATAGACCTCCACCTCCAAATCCAGTCTCAGATGGAACCTCTCAAGCGGCGTCGAATCGCCACGGATCGTCGCCGGACCCTCGCCGCGGAATCGCGCCGTCCCCACCACGCGGTGCCCCTCGCGCGCGGGCAGAACCACCGACTCCTCCCGGACCTCTCCCTCGACGAGACGCTGCTTCGGCGTCAGCAGGAAGGCGTTCATCAGAATCTGCCAGAATTCCGTCGGCTCCGCCGCATAGGCCGTGTAACTCCGAACGCGAAGAACCCCGTCCGGTCTCATCCGTCCATGCAGAATGCGGGTCTTGGCGTCGTAGAATTCCACCGTCGCGAGATCGGGCCGCTCGCCGTACAGGATGAGAAGCCAGCTTCCGGGGTCGTAGACGCTCTGACGGGCGCCCGGAACCCGGTCCCTGCCCTTGAAACGATACCGGACCTTCTCCCCCTCCTCGAACCGCCAGAGGAAATCCACCTTCCCGGGGATCCGGAAATCCTCGTTCGGCCATAATGCCTCCCTGGATCCGCTCTCCGAACTTCCGACCACGGTGAACAGGAGGATCAGGGCTGAAACGACGAGAACCAGCAAAAGCAGGAGAGGAAGGATTCGCTCGATTTTCTTCATACATTACTCCCCAAGCCGACGGACAGATCAGGAATCAGGACTCAGTATATCGGATCGGAATGCATCCTGTCAGGGCTCCGGGGTCCTTTTGCCTCGCAAATTGGCCAGCGCCGGGGGGAACGGGATCGGTGAAAGCCTTGAAAAGATCTTTGAGCCCCCAACTTGACTTGATGAAACGAAATTTCTATGATGGATGTTGCCCTGGAGTGGAGGTCACTTCGGTGACCGAAGCCCCTTCTTCTGAGCAGAGGGTGATCTGATCACCCTCTGCGTATGGTTCCTCTATCCGGCCGCACGGGCCGGGTACTCCTTTCCCTAAGGGCGGGCGCAAGCTCGCCCTATTTTATTGCCATCAAAGGGTTTGGGTAGAGATTCCCCCGACCTCCTGCGCGGTTCCCGGAAAGCCGGGCCCGATGAGCCCTCAGACAGGCACCTCGCCCCCCGGTAACGGCGAAATCCGGGTTTTCCGATGTAAAACAGGATGTTTCCGCCCTTTCAGCGCCGTTTTCAGGGAGGGAAACCTACTTGGGGTCTTCCACGGACGATTCCTTGCATGCAAGCGCAGCCCGGCGACGCGCCGGGAAGCGATTCAGTCCCTTTGCTTCTTCCGCCTCCTTTCGATGTCGGGCTTGCCGTCCCCGTCCGTGTCAAAGCGCTCGCGGGTGACCACGCCGTTCTCATAGAACACCCAGTGATCCATGGTGCCATCGAAGTCCTGGTCCTCCACCATCTTCACCTTGATGCCCTTGTGGATGGTCACGATCTTGTCCACGTTCCCGTCGTGGTCGAGGTCGTATTCGAGGATTTCCCGATGGATGTTCCGGCGGGTCAACACGAGGGTGGTGAAAAAGACGCCGACGACGATGAGACAGATGACGCCGATCGCGGCCGCGGTCATCGGAAGGAATTTCCGGACCCTTCGGTTGATCATGGCGGAGACGGAGAAATAGAGGGCCGCGAGCGAGAGGATGACGACCCATCTCATGGAAGCGACGCTTCCCTCGAAGCGTGCGATCTTCATGAATTCCAGGACCAGGATCACGGCCGCCGCCCCGGCCGAGGTCAGGGCCGAGAGGCCGTTGAAGGTGATCCATGGGCCGGGCCCTCGCGAGGAGTCGAAGATCGCCTTCACCTCTTCCTCGAACCGGCGGGCTTTCTCCTCCTTTCCGGCCGCTTCGAGGATCTTCGGCCAACCATCTCGAATCCGCCGGTGTTTTTCGAGGTAGGCTTCCTTGTCTTCGGATTTTGCAAGGGACCGGAGATTGGCGAGGAGCCTCTCGGCCGCCTTGGCGAAAGGTTCCAGGGCCTTTTCGAGGTCCCCGTTTCTCCGCAACGCCTCTCCCCGCAGGCCCAAAGCGGCGATTTCCTCCTCTCCCGAGGGTGCGGAGACGGCGTCGAGCTTCTCCAGTGCGGAGGAGGGGTCGTCTTCTTGCAGGTCGATCTCTGCGCGGAGAAGCCGTTCCTCATCGCTCGGGGCGTCGCCATCCAGGGAATCGAGGCGTTCCTTCGCTTCGTTCGTCTTTCCGCGCTCGAGACGGGCCTTCGCCTGCAGGAGTGCGATATGCGGGGCCATGTCGGGCGCGCCGCTTTCGCGGAAGGCGTCTTCGCTTCGTCGTAGATCCTCGAGCCCTCGTTCTTCTTCGCCGGCGCCGAGGAGGGCGGAGCCCCGAACGGCTCGAAGGAGGGCTCCCATGGGTGACCGTCCGGGGTAGAGATCGTCCTGGACGCTTTCGAGGACGTCGAGGGCCCTGTCGTGATTTCCGATCTGGGAGAGGGCGGAGGCGAGGTGGATCCGGTGGTGGAACTGCCCGTAGGCGTCGCGGATGGCGGAGAGGAAGGCGACGAAGCGATCTCCGTCGGGAATGCGCTCGAAATGATTACGGCGGGTGGGCGAGCGGGCGAAGAGGGCGAGGAGCTGGGCGGCATCGGTTTTCAGGGTCACGCCGGGCAAGGCGATGTGGGTGGGAAGGAGGGCGAAGAGGGCGAAGAGGGCGTTGACGAGGCCGAAGAGGAATGCGGGGAGGCTCGGGTTCTCGATCAGGGCGTAGGCGGTGAAGGCCGCGCCTGCGGCCAGGAGGTTGGCGGAAAAGCCCCCGGCGAGGAGGAAGGCTCTTGCGAATCGCGACGTGGGCCAGTCGTCCCGCACGGAGGTGGTGATGCCCTGGAAGAGGCGGCGCGGGCTCATGAAGAAGACGGTGCTTTTGAGGCGCAGGCGGAAAAGGGGAACGCCGAATCCGGTCCCGATCGAGGTGATGCGAAAGCCTGCGATCAGGCCGGCGAGGGCGTGTCCCGCCTCGTGAACCCAGGTGGAGGTGTAGAGGGCCGCGAGAGCGGCGAGCCCCACGTCGATCGGATGCGCTCCCTGGAGGGGTCCAAGCATGCTTCGTCGGCGCCATCGACGCGGTTGTGCGGCGGTCGGCCGGCCGCGCGTCCGGTCCTTCGTCCACGGAAGGTTCTTAAGAATACCAAAGCCACGTTCGCGGCGAAAATCCTTTGACAGGATTCCATCCTCTTGGATTTAATACGTCTTCCCGCTGACTCTTTTTGAGTGGGGCCGATATGCCCAGCAAGAGCGACATCCAGTTCGGCAAGATCGCCGTGGCCAACCACCTCGCGACCCGGGAGGAGGTGGAGGAATGCCTGAAGGAACAGGCGCGATTCGAAAAGGAGAGGCACACGCTCATCCTGGAGCCCCTTCTCCTTTCGAGGGACATCCTCACGTTCGATCAGGTGGAGGCCATCCAGAACAAGATGAACCGCCGCGTGGTCTTCTGTCCGAAGTGCCACGGCAAGTTCAACGTCCATCAGTTCCGGGGGAACGAGAAATTCCTCTGCCACAAATGCGGAAACCGGGTGACCGTTCCCGACGGGGAGGCGTACCGGGACATCCTGAAGGGGCTTCTCGAGAAGGTGCAGGCGTTTTTGAGCGGCGAGGAGGATCTCGAGGCCGAACCGCTTCCGGAGGAAAAGGAGGAGAAGGAACCGCGTCGTGAGACGATCATGGTGAGCCGGGAGGACATCGAGATGGCCAAGGCCTCCCGCCGCCCTGCGGAGGAGGAAGGCGGGGAAGCGGTGCAGGAGGTCGAGCTGGAAGGGGAGATCGAGACCGAGGAGGAAGGGGAGGAAGCCGGCGCACCCGCCGGGGAAGAACCGCTTCCCGCCCTCGAGGGGGAAGGGGAGGAACCGCCGGCGGAGGCCGCCCCCGCCATGGAGGAAACGCCTCCGGAAGGGACGCCGGCCCCCGAAGAGGAAGTCCTGGAAGCCGAGCCCGTTTCGGAGGCGGAACCGGAAGAGGCCGAAGCGCCGGAGGAGAAGCCTCCCCCCAAGAAGGAAAAGAAGATTCGCCTCAAGAAAAAGGGCCGAAAGGAAAAAGAGGACAAGAAGGACAAGAAGGAGAAAAAGGACAAGAGCAAAAAGGAACGGCCGGCCAAGGAAGGCGGACGCCCGAAGATCCGCGGGTTGAAGAAGAAGAAAGGCGCGAAGGGCAAGGAGGGAAGCCGGCGATCGAAGCGCAAGGGTTGAGGGATCAGCCCTCGTCCTCGGGGTCGTCCCCGTTCCCCTCCCCCGTCTTCTTGTGAAGCGCGACGTTCATGTCGACTTCCTTGGATCGGATGCGGTCCAGGATCTCATCGGCATCCACCTCGACGAATTCCACCGCCCCCCCGCAGTTGCCGCAACGGAGCATGTCCAGATCGTAGCTGTCCTCGTCGATTTCCATGTTTTCGATCGCGTCGATGAAGAGCTTGCCCTGGGGTGTGTACGAGCAGGGGAACGTGAATTCCTTCGTGATCTTGAAGAAGCCCTTGTCGCAGAAACCGACGATTTCCGTGAGGTACTGGTTCGGAAGCCATCCCCGGCTCTTCTTGCAGCGTAGAAGACGGCGCTTCATCGATCCCTCCCGTCGTTCGGATCTCGTCGACCGGCCCCCCGGACACCTCCCGCGAAGGCGACGATACGGGGCATCGGCCTTTCGGGAAA
The DNA here is from genome assembly GCA_964508045.1 of uncultured Planctomycetia bacterium. Classification (GTDB taxonomy): domain Bacteria; phylum Planctomycetota; class JAKEIC01; order JAKEIC01; family CAZDSO01; genus CAZDSO01. The sequence goes on from CAZDSO010000117.1 coordinate 14,851, forward strand.
GGGTACAATGCGTGCCGGGGTTTGTCGAGGTCGGGCCCGGGAAGCCCCGGGCGATGGAGGATTCACCATGAGCGCCGTGATCCGCGACGAGGCGGGACGAACGGTCTCGCTCGCCGGCGTCCCTCGAAGAATTCTGTCCCTCGTGCCCAGCGTCACCGAAACGCTCTTCGCCGTCGGCGCGGGAGATCGCGTCGTCGGCGTTTCCGACTGGTGCAACCGCCCCGAGGAAGCCTCCCGGAAACCCAGGGTGGGGGGCGTCTCGGACCCCCGGATGGATGCGATCGACGAACTCGAGCCCGAGATCGTGCTGGTCTCGGTGTCCGAGAATCCACGCGCCGTCGCCCAGGAGATCGAGAAACGCGGGCATACGGTCTACGCCGTCCATCCCGTCACCGTGGAAGGCGCCCTGGATTCCATCGCGGGCGTCGCCAGGCTCGCAGGCGCGGCCGAAACCGGGGAGCGTCTCGCGGCGGAAGCCCGGGCGTCCCTCGAAGCGATGGGGCCGCCCCCCGATCCGCCCCTGCCCGTCTTCTATCCCGTCTGGGAGGACCCGCTCATCGCGCCCGGGAAAGGCACCTTCGTGGCCGACCTGCTCAGGCGCTCCGGCGCGGTCTCCGTGTGCGAGGCGCTCGGCGACGGATGGCCCGCCACCCCCGAGACGTTCCTGAAGACCTGCGAAGCCTCCGCCGTGATCCTCACCACCGAACCCTATCCCTATCAGGAGGCCGATCGGATCCGCTGGCTCTCCTCCGACCTTTTGCCGCCCCGCGCCCGGGGACGCGTGTTTCTCGTGGACGGCGAGCGGACCAACCGACCCGGCCCCTCCCTGGTCGGGGGCGTCCGGGAGATCCGCAGGATCGTGGACGGGATCCGCGGGACGGCCTGGAAAGGGGAGGAGGACGCCTCGCCTAGATGAGGGATGTGAGGGTCGTGGGTGACGGAATGAACCGCTCGTCTCGCCCTCGGGGGACTTGTCCTGGGGCAACTCGAACGAGGATGTGGAAAAATCCGCTCGCGCAGGGAACCAGGCATTTTTCACAGCCTCTCAGAGATGCTTGAAGGGACGAACCCCAAAAAGCCTCTGTGCTCTCTGTGGTCTCTGCGTCCTCTGTGTCGAAGACTTGCCGGCTTGGGTTGCGGCCTGGCTGTTTTGGGGAATGGGGAATGGGAAAGGAAGATTCCGATTCGACGTTGCTCTCGGGCGAAGCGCTGCATGACCGGGTCGTGCTCGAGGGCTTGCTGAAGGCGAAGGAAAAGGTCCGGCTCGCCACGGCCAACCTGAAGAACTTCCGCGTGCCCCGGGGCGCCGTCCGGATGAGCTTCGTCGCCCTTCTTCGGCGACTGGCGAAGCAGGGCGTGAGGATCGAGATCCTCCACGGAGGCGTGCCTTCCGAGCCCTTTCTTCACGACCTGAGGACCGGGCCCGCCTTTCCGGCGGGAAGCCTCGAGATGAAGTACTGCCCCCGCGTCCATCTGAAGATCGCCGTCGTGGACTACCGGTGGCTGTACATGGGTACGGCCAACTTCACCGGGGCGGGCCTCGGCGCACGGAGCCCCGACACGCGGAATTTCGAGATGGGGCTTTGGACGAACCGGGAGGATGCGCTCGACGCCTCCATGGCCCTTTTCGACCATGTCTGGACGGGCCGGGCCTGCGAAACCTGCCGCCGGAAGCGCGATTGCCCCGTCCCGCTGGAAAGCATCTCGTTCTGAGAGCGGAAAGCGAACAGGATCCCAAACCCCAGAAGCCCCTCTCTCTCTTCTC
>CAZDSO010000118.1:0-16586 GCA_964508045.1 uncultured Planctomycetia bacterium
TTCCGCCGGATGAGCGGGGGAAGCGGCGGGGGCGGCGGAGGCGGCGGGGTCGACGTGGCGGGCGCGGGCGGCGCGGGTGGAGGCGGAGGCGGCGGATACCTTCAGATCATCACGGACCGCAACATCACCATCGGTCCCCACGCGCGCATCTACGCGCGGGGCGGAAAGGGAGCGGACGCGGCCGTCCTCGGGCGGGGTGGCGCGGGGGGCGGGGGGAGCGGCGGCATGATCGTCCTCCAGGCCAACCAGCTCGCGTTCACGGGCCCCGGCGCCGTTTTGAACGCGCAGGGGGGCATCGGGGGGAAGGCCGATACGTCGGGCGGCCACGGGGGGCCTTTTCCCGGCGATCCCCACGATCAGCCGACGGCCGACGGCATCATCCGGATCGACGCCTCCGTGACCAACGCGTCCAACTGCACCTTCGCTCCGGACGTCTCCTCCGGGCTGACGACGATCCAGACGGGGCGCACCCTTGTGTGCGGATCGCACCTGCCGCCGGGGCATTCGTCGCATCAAAGCAAGGGGCAAACGACGTTCATCGATTTCCAGTGCTCGTACCCGAAGTACACGGGGGCGGAGGTCTGGTTCTCCGACACGCCGGGGGTGACGGCGGTGTACCTGAACATCGAGGGCGCGGACCCGGACCTCCTCGGCCAGCCCACCGTGAACCTCACACCCCTCTATACGAACGGAGCGGGCCCGAGCGGGGCGGAGCGCCTCCCCTCCCCCTCCGGCGTGGGCACGAACCCGGCCACGATCGACTTGAAGACGGGCGAGATCAACGGGGGCGCGGGGGCGGGGGGCGTGTCTCCGACGGGCGTTTCTCCGCTGGACGGTTTCCGTTTCCTCCGTTTCACGCTGACGCTGGAGACGTCCAGCGGCACGACCACGGCGCAGGTCGATCAGGTCATTGTTCGTTACCAGTACTGAACCCCGACGTGCGGTTGTTTCCGAGGACGAGACGTGTCCGAGGGGATCGAGTTCCTGAAGCGATTTCTTCGTGCGAGGGCGGGTGCCGATCCCAAGAGCGTGGAGTCGGCTCTTCGGGACGTTCCCCCTTCCGAGATCGCCGAGAAGGCGCTGACGGGGGATCTGGTGGACGGGCCCGGCCTGTTCGAGGCGGCCGGGGCGTGGGCGGGGGAACTCGACGAGGCGGGAAGCGTGGTCCAGGCCGAGAACGTCCGTTTCGGCATGGCCGTCGTGGAACGGGGGCGGGCGGACGCGCTCCAGCTCTGGCACGCCTTGATCGCCCAGGACCAGGAGCGCGCGTCGGGACGGGAAAGGAGCCTGGACGCGTATCTCGGCGAATCGGCCGACTTGAAGCCGTCCACGGCGATGGACATCCTGGCGGAGACGGATCGAACGCGGATCGTCTGCCCCGATTGCGGGCGCAGCGAGATCGTCCCGACGGGCGCGGCGTCCGAGCGGTCCGCGTGTCCGGATTGTTCGGGGCGCATGGAGCGGGAGAATCCGGACGATTCGGCCTCCCCGGCCTCGACGGATCCCGCCGATCCCCTGGCCGGCCAGATCATCGGAGGGTGCAGGCTCGAGAAGAAGCTCGGGGCGGGGGGCATGGGCTACGTGTACAAGGCGCGACACATCGCGCTGAACAAGCCCGTGGCCATCAAGTTCCTCTCCGAGACCATGTCGAACGAGACGGCGCAACGGCGCTTCCTCAAGGAAGCCCGGGCGGCCGCCCGGCTCGAGCACGGGAACATCGTCGCCGTCCATGACACGGGCGTGGACGGGGGCAAGCACTACATCGTCATGCAGTTCGTGGAGGGCGAGAGTGTCTCGGAGCGGTTGAAGCGGGACGGCGCCCTCCCCCTCGGGGAGGCGCTGAACATCTGCATCCACGCCGGGCGGGGCATCGCCGCCGCGCACCGCATCCACATCATCCACCGGGACATCAAGCCGGACAACATCATGATCGACAACAACGGCGAGGTGAAGGTGGCGGATTTCGGCCTCGCGAAGGACCTCGGCGACGAGTCGGCCATGACGCTTTCCCAGCAGGCGATGGGCACCCCCCACTACATGAGCCCCGAGCAGGCCGAGGATGCCAAGACGGCCGACGTGCGCGCCGACGTCTACTCGTTCGGCGCCACCCTCTACGCCATGATCGCCGGAACGCCCCCCTTCACCGGGACCTCCCCCTGGGCCATCATCAGCAAGCACCAGCAGGAAGCCGTCCCGGACATCCGGGACCGGAATCCCGACGTCCCCGAGGTCCTGTGGGCGTCCATCCGGAAGATGATGGAAAAGGACCCTGCGGACCGCTTCCAGACCATGGAAGAGGTGTACGAGAGCCTCTCGCGCATCCTCCGCGGCATCGAGACCGACGCCCCGGCTTCCCTCGCCTCCATGCCGTCGTTCGAGAAGCTGTCGCGGGACATCGATTTGAAGACGCCCGCCACGAACATCCCGCGGCACGAGGACGGGAAACCGTTTCCCCTCCTTCTCGCGGGCGGGGCCGTCCTGGGAGCCGCTTTGGTTCTCGTCGTCGTCCTCGCTCTCGCGGGGGTGTTCTCCGGAAGCGGCGGAAGCGGGGGGGACGGCGGAGACGGCGCGAACGCCGGCGCACCCCTGGACGCCGGTCCCGCCGGGACGCCGGAGGACGAACCGGGACGGGGCCCGCCGGAAGCGGACCTGGAGGCGGAAGCCGAACGCTCCCTGCAGGCCTTGCTGGCCGCGGTCAACGGACTGGTGCTGAACGACCGGTTCGCCGAGGCCCTCGCCCGGCTGGACGCGTTTCCCTCCCGGTTCGAGGGAACGTCCGCCGGGGGCAGGATCCCGGCCGAGAAGCGACGCGTGCTGAACCTCGCCTTGCCGGATTTCCGGATGCGCATCCATCAGATGGAGAAGTCCCTCCGGGAGGACCGCTTCGAGGAGGCCCGGAAGGAGGCCGACGCGATCGGGGCGGCCCTGGAAGGCGTGCGGGAGGGATGGCGCGGCGCGTGCCCGGAGAGCGTTTCCAGGATGGAGAAGGACGTGGCGCGATCCTCCGGGACGATCCGGAAGCGGCTCGAACAGCGCGCCTGGCTGGACGCGCTGGACGGGCGGCTCGAAGCCCTGGACGCCTCCGCGGAAGAGGACGTCCTCGACCGGCTCGCGGAACTCATGGACGTGCCCTCGAAGGCCGTCTCCGCGCCGGCGGCGTCGCTGAGGAACCGGCTGCTCGCGCGCCGGGACGCGCGGGCCCGCGAATCGGCCGAGGCGTCCTTCCGGCAGGCGGACGGGAAGGCGCGGGCCCTTCTCGCGGAAGGCGACGTCGACGGGGCGCTGGCCCTCTACGGGGCTTTCCTGGAAAGCCCCAGCCGGCGGGTGGAGGAACAGGCCCGGGCCGGCCGGAAGCGGGCGGCGGCCCTGGGAGCGGAGAAGAAGCAGCTCGCGCGGGCGGAAGCGCGGGCGCAACGGGCCCTGGCCTCCGGCACGGTGTCGGGTCTGGAGGAGGCCGGGCGAGCGATCGACCCCTTCCGCGCATCGGCGTTCTCCTACATCCAAAAGAAGGCGTCCGACGTTCTCGCCCGCCTCGAGAAGAAGGGCGACGAGATCAGGGCTTCCGTCGAGAACCGCGGCTGCGCCGTGGTCCCCGCCTTCTCGGGTTCGCTGGGGAGCGGGGATCCGGACGACAACAATCCCGTGGAAACGACGGATCAGCCGGCGTTCACCATCGGCATCCACGAGGTGACCTGCAGGGAGTACGAGACGTTCGTGTCCGAGACCGGACACCCTCCTCCTCCCGCGTGGAAGGGCCGCGCGGCTCCGGCGGGCCTGGAGAACCATCCCGTCACCTGGGTGACCCTCGAAGACGTCCGGGCCTACACCGCATGGCTCGGAAAGAAACTCGGCATGACCGTGCGCCTGCCCACCGAGCGGGAATGGGAGATCGCCGCCGGCTTCGACGGGACGGAGCTCGCGCGCTATCCCTGGGGGAACGCGTTCCATCCGGGCTTCGCCAACCTGTCGGGGGGAAGGACCGCGCCCGTGGGCTCGCACCTCGAGGACCGGAGTCCCTCGGGCCTTTTCGACATGGCGGGCAACGCCGCCGAGTTCTGCCTCTCGTGCCGGGAGGACGCGACCCACGTGATCCGCGGCGGCAGCTGCGACGACCGCGGGCGGGAGCAGGCCGCCCGCGTCTCCTTTCGCCAGATCGTGCTCGAAAACGAGAGGTTCCCCTCGGTCGGTTTCCGCGTGGTCATGGAACCGCCCGCCGGGGGGAAGAAGAAGTAGGGGTTTCTGATCGATGTCCGGATGCGCACAGCCATCGGGGAAGCCGGCCCGCCGGGGCCTGTCCGCAGGGCTCTCCGTGCTCGCCGCGATCGTCCTGGGCGGGTGCGGCCTGTCGGAGCCGATGCTCCTTTCCGAGGAGAAGGATCTGCAGGCCCTCAAGGCCGAGAACGCGAGCCCGAAGGCCTGGCGCGTGGAACTGGCGGCCGTCGAGGTGCTTCCCCAGGAGGCGTCCGGGGACGACGCATGGGACCTCGAGGTCGACGCCCGGCGCGTGCAACGCGGGCTGCTCGACGCGCTGCGGGAAGCGGGAACCTTCGCGGAAGTGTCGGAAGCGGGGCGGGGAGAGGCCGATCTCGCCCTCGCGCTGAAGGTCACGGAAGCCCGCGTGCGCTACCTGGGCGGGAACGAACACCGGACCCTGTGGTTCCTGACCTGGCTCTTCCTCACGCCGGTGGCCGCGTCCTTCATCGCGGACGAGCAGTACGAGGGACAGCTGGACGTGGACGTGGCGCTCGTGGAGAAACGCGGAGAGAAGCGCCTGTGGGGGGACACGCTGAAGATCGCTTTTTCTGCCGGCCTCGACCACTGGCAACGAGGCATCTCCGTGTGGGACCTCACCCTCCCGGGGCCCGTCTGGGCGGGGGTCGATCCCGGCCGGCTTTCCGACATCCTGCTCCCGCATCTCAGGCGGAAGCTGGAGATCGAACTCGCCACGAGATTGAGCCGCGAAGTGCCGCCGCCCGTGGTCGACGTCGTCCTGGCCGTGGGGGGAAGCGGCGTCCAGGGGGGAACGAGCGCGTTTTCCGACGAGGACGCCCGGGCCGTGGTCGCGAAAGCGGAACAGAGCGCCGGCCGCGTCCAGACCCTCCTCCTCACCGGAGAAGAGGCTTCGGCAACCAACCTCCGGGACACCCTGGCCGGGCTGGCCGGACGACGCGACGTCCGGTTCCGGGACCTCCTCGTGTACGTTTCCGGGTGCGGCACGCTCGTCGAGGCGGGAAAGGGGAAGGGAGAGGCCGCCCTGGCCTTCGGCGGGGAGGACGTGGCCTTCGTGCCCGTCTCCGAGATCCTGTCGCTCGTGAAGGCGATCCCCGCATCCTCCCGCGCCGTCATTCTGGACGCGGGCTTTGCCGGGAAGAAAGGACGGGCCGTCCCCTCCCCCGTTGCCTCCTCCGACAGGATCCTCCTGGATTTCCCGGACGAGCTCGAATCGATCGCCCTGCTCTCCGCCTGCCGCCCCCAGGAGACGACCTTCGAATCCAAGGAGTTCCAGCAGGGGATCTTCACCCATTTCCTGTTGAAGACGTGGAACGGCGACGCCGACCTCGACGACGACGGGGACGTCTCCTGCCGGGAGGCCTTCAAGAGCCTTTCGTGGTACGTGCAGAGGGAAATCCGTTTCCTGGGCGGGCGGTCCCGCCCCTTCCTGGCGGGGGACGGCGTCCTGTTCCGCAAGGTCGAAACAAGCGAATCCCGGTGAAGGGAGGACTCGAATGCGTTTCCCATCCAGGACCGCCGGACGGAAAGCCTGGTGGCGACGGGTCGCCCCGGCCGTCGTCGTGGCCGCGCTCCTGCCCGGATGCGCCGGCCTCGGGCTGATCCCCCTCGGCGCCGTCGCCGGGATCAGCGTGGCGGCCTCGACCACGATCGAGGAGGAGGAGGACGCACCGACCGGACCGGAAATCGCGGCCGTCGTTCCGAGCGCGGGGCCCTCGGCGGGCGGCACGGCCGTGACGGTCTACGGAAACCGGTTCCACGCCGGAGCGACCGTGAAGGTCGGGGACACCCCGGCCACGAACGTGACCGTCGTGTCGGGACGGACGATCACCTGCGACACACCGGCCGGCGCCGCCGGCGCCGCCGACGTCGTCGTGACCCATCCGGACGGACCGTCCGCGACCCTCGCCGGCGGGTTCGAGTACGTCCCGCCCCCCGATCTCGTGTCGGTCACGCCGGATTCCGGACGGTCCTCCGGCGGCACCTCGCTCACGCTTTCCGGATCCGGGTTCCGGTTCGGGGCGACCGTCACCGTGGACGGCAACGCCTGTTCAAACTATGACTACGCATCCATTCCGACGCAGATCCTGTGCGAAGCGCCGGCGGGCGACCTCGGCACGGTCGGGATCGCGGTGCAGAACCCCGACGGGCAGTCGGATGCGCTGTCCGACGCCTACACCTACGTGCCCGCCCCGGCCTTGAACGTGACGAGCACCGACCCCCCGGCGGACTCGATTTCAGCCTATCCCGACCAGGAGATCGTGGTCCAGTTCGACCAGGCGGTCGACGCGACGACCGTGAACGCCAGGACCGTCCAGATCAGCGGGCCCACGGGCCAGCTGGCGGGAACCTACACGGTGAACGGGACGGAGGTGCGATTCGCCCCGTCCTCGGCCCTCGACGTGCTCACGGACTACACCCTCGCGGTTCCCCATACGGCCTTCGCCCCGGACTGCGTCCTGAGCACGCTGGGGGGCGGCCTGGCGAGCCGCCATGCCATCTCCTTCCGCACGGGATCCCTCTATATTCCGGACAGCGACCCGCCCTCGGTGACGGCCGTCTACGTGAGCGACGGATCAGTCACGCCGCTTTCTCTGCCCTTGTCCGGATCGACGGTCACGCCGGACGTCTCGCCCGCCACCTCCGTCATCATCGATTTCGACGAGGGGATCTCCCGCACCTCCGTCACCGTGAACTCGATCAGCCTTCTCGACCCGACGAATCCCACGACGCCGCTGGCCGGCACCTTCCGCTTCTTCAACGACGACAGGCGCGTCGTCTTTCATCCATCGAATCCCCTCTCCCTGGGCTCGAACTACACGCTCATGATCACCACCAGCGTCCAGGACGACTCCATGAATCCGGGCCCCAACGACCTCTCCCCTCTCATCCAGTGCAACTTCCGAACCCGCGGCCAGTGGAACGACCCCTCGGCCCCCTCGCCGTGCAGCGAGGATTTTTCCAGTGGCGTCCGTTGCGACACGCTCTACACCGACGCCACCTGGAACGCGGAAGCCTCGGCGCAGAGGCTGGAAGGGGGATACGGTTCTTCCTGCCTCGCCGGCGCGGGAGGCGACGGCGCGTTCCAGCCGACGGCCGATACGGTCCTGGACACGACCGACCGGCCCTTCGGCTTCCAGTTCACCAGCGTGCACATCCCCCCGGGCGTGACGGTGACGATCACCGGCTCTCATCCGGCCATCCTCCGTTCCCAGGGGGACATGCTCATCGAGGGCATCCTGGCCGCCGACGGAAAAAAGGGCCGGAGCATCCATGAGCTGGGCTACCCGAGCGCCTATGGCGGCGAAGGGGGGCCTGGCGGTCACGACGGGGCCTACGCGGAACCGGCCGACCTGCTTCTCGCGACGTGGACCTCGAAGGGGGGGCCCGGGCCCTGCGGGGGCGCGGGCGGGATGTGGACGGATCAGACGTGGACGGCGGGAACCTGGCCCTTTCCCGCGCTGTCTGCCGGTAGCGACATTCCGGGGTCCGGCGGGGGCGGCGGCGGATCGATGGGGGGAGGAGCGGGATCCGGCTCGAGCGTCGCGGGCGACGGGGCCGGCGGGGGCATCAACACGGCCGCCGATCCCTCGCAGCCGTCCTTCCAGCTGGACGACGGGGGCGGGTCCGGGGGCGGGGGCGGCGGAGGCGTGGACAGGAGCCCGACGGGTCTTCCGGGCGACGGGGTGCTCGCCTATCCCCCCGACAACGGGGGCGCGGGCGGCGGGGGCGGGGGCGGCGTGCTCAACCTCACGTCCGCCGGTCTGATCGCCATCGAAGGCATCGTATCGGCCTGCGGCGGGGACGGCGGGGACAACTACGGGAGCGACCTCGGGTATCCCGGAAGCGGTGTGGGGGGCGGCGGGGGCGCCGGCGGCTGCATCCTCGTCCAGGGGCAGAGCGTGGACGTGGACGGCGGAAGGCTTCGCGTTTCCGGCGGCTCGGGCGGCACGGGGGGGTACCTCGGCGGAAGCGCGGGCGCGCCGCAATACGTCTCCTGCGGCGGGACGGGCGGCGGCGGCTACATCCGGCTCGAGTCGCAAAGCGGAATCATCCTCGGCGAAGCGGGCGTCACGCTGGAGCCCTCCCCGGCATCGAACCCGAGCTGCTACTCGAAGGGGACGCTCGGCGTCGACACGACCCAGGGGCAGTCCCTCTTCTTCGACGCGATGGTGGAGGACCCGGACTACAAGACGAACGCGTCCGGGGGATTCACGGCCAACGTCGTCCTCAACAACGGCGACGTGCAGATCTACGTCCAGGGCGCGGACGGCGACAGCGCCGGCCGGCCGGACGAGCAGACCTTCTGGCCGAACAACGCGCAGAACACGGCGCCCGCCTGGACGCTGGTCTACGATTCGACGGGCGCGGGATATACCGGGAACATCGACGACGTGGACCGGTACCGTTTCCTGCGGTTCCGCGTCGTGTTCGGGAACCTGTTGAACACCTTTCCGCCGGGACCGTACGTCACGGGGCTCACGTTCCCGTTCCGGGATTGACGACGCCTCGCGGATGAGGGCGAGATCCGCCTTCGCCGCTTCGGCCGGATCGACAAGGAGGGAGGAAACCATGAGAGAACCCCGGACGGGGCCGGGACCGGGAGCGCCGGACGTCACGCGCCCGGCCCTCCTCTTCGCCTGCCTGCTGGGCGCCGCGTTTCTCGCCGGCTGCTCGGGGAGCGAAGACCACGAGGTGTGGCAGTACGTTCCCGACGGCCGGGCTCCGGAAGCGGTGACGGACCTCGTGGCAACGCCGGGAAGCGCGTCGGGGGCGGTGGACCTGACCTGGACGGCGGTGGGCGACGACGGGAACGCGGGCGCGGCGTGGGCGTACGTCCTCAAGACCCACCTCGTCGCCATCGACGAGGCGAACTGGGACGCCGCCGTCACGATCCCCCAGTTTCTGGTCCCCCGCCAGGCGGGGGAAGCGGAATCCTACACGGTGACCGGCCTCACGCCGGCGGTCACCTGTCACTTCGCCCTCAAGGCGATGGACGAGGCGGGACACCTGTCCCCCCTCTCCAATTCCGCCAGCGCGGTTCCGCCTTCCGAGGCGCCGGACACGACGCCGCCCGCGACGGTCTCGGACCTGGCCGCCGCGACCGGAGGCACGGGCCGGGGATCCATCGAGCTCGCCTGGACCGCGCCGGGCGACGACGGCACGGAAGGCGCCTGCGCCGCCTACGTCGTGAAGAGGCATACGAGCGCGATCACGGACGCGAACTGGGACGCGGCCACGACCGTGTCCCACGCGCTCGTCCCTTCCGCCGGGGGAACCCGGGAGCGGTTGACGGTCACCGGCCTTTCTCCCGGGTCGACCCATCACTTCGCGCTTCGCGCCGAGGACGAGGTGCCGAACGTCTCGGGCGTCTCGAATTCCCCGCAGGCGGAAGCCTCGGATCTCGCGATCCAGCCCGGTGCCGTGCGCGTCCCCTTCGACGAGACGGTCTACTTCACGGCGTCGGGCGGGGAGCCCCCCTACACGTTTTCCCTGGTCGGCGCTTCCCCCGTCGGCTCCATCACGTCTGCCGGGGCCTATACGGCGGGGACGGCGGCGGGGTCCGACCAGGTCCGCGTGACGGATGCGGACAGCAACGTTTCCGACGCGGACGTCACGGTCTTCGATCCCTCCTCGGAACCCGATCTCTACCGCATCGTCTGCACCGATTATTTTTCTCCTGCCAGCGTCGTGAGCGTGAGCACGGACAGGGAGGTCCGTTTCCAGGTCGAAAACGGCACGCCTCCCGACGCCTTCCACTCGCTGATCCAGTCCGACGGACATCCCGGCGCGTTCGTGGAGGCGACGAGAACGGGGACCTGGTTCACCGGCGGGACCGGAGCCGACGACGGGTCCGTGGTGGACATCCTCCAGGTGTTCGATGCCTCGGACCCGCCCAACGTCGCGGTGCTGAAGGTCTACGCGAGCACGACGTCCCTGCGCGCCACGCCCAGGGACGGGGTCGTTCCGTCTTCGACGACCAAGGATTACACGTCCACGACCTCGGGGATCGGAACCCTGACATGGGGGATCATCCAGAATGGATCGGGGGGAACCATGTTTCCGCTCTCAGCGACATCGGCAAGGTACACGCCGGGCCCGAATACCAACGGCGTGTACGGGGGTACGGACATCATCCAGGTCGAGGATTCCTTTCCGTCCCCCCCGCAAGCCGGGATTCCGCCCCAGATCGACCAGGTGAAGGCCGTCGTGCCCGGCCTCGACGTGTTTCCGCGGGAGCACCGCCTCGCTCCATCCGGAGGGGTGAGTTTTCAAGCGTTCGGGGGATCGGGGAGCTACACGTGGACCCTCGTGCAGAACGATTCCGGCGGCTCGCCCGCGTCGGGGTCGGGCGCGAGTTTCAACTACACGGCCGGAACCTCGGAGGGATCGGACATCCTCCGGCTGACGGACGGCACGGCGGGGGGACAGATCGACATCCCTCTCGTCGTCTGCGCGGCCGTGTCCGGCCGGAGCCTGCATCTCGTTTCGAGCTTCTTCCCCTCTTCGGGACCGGTCGGACAGTTCGTTCCCTTGCAGATGGCGGTGGACGATTTCGACGGCAACGGGACTCCGGATGCGGCCCTGCCCTTTTCCTCCTCGACCGACGCGGTCTACTCGGACCTGCGCGGAAACCAGGTGGCCCTTCTGCTGGACGGCGGGACGGGCGGTTTCCAGTCCTCGTCCACGACCTACACGTTGCCCTCGAACGTGGCGGGCGCGTGGGGCGTCTGCTCGGCCGATTTCAACGACGACGGGAACCGGGACCTCGCCGTGACGGGATACGTCTCCGGAAACGCCGTCGTCCTGTTCGGGGACGGGACGGGAGGGTTTCCCGGCACCGTCAACTTCCCATGGACGATCCTGAACCTGCCCTTCGGCGCGATGCCCACCTCCGTGAAGGCCTACGACTTCGACCGGTCCCTGGGCGACGATCTCGTCGTGTGCGACGGCATGAACGGCCGCGTCCTGGTGTACCGGTCGAGAGGGGGGGGCGCGGGGAATCCGCCGGGCGGATTCGAGCATATTGGCACCTTGACGCTGGACGACCCGGTGGGAGCGGACACGGTGTCGCCCATGGTCATGGACGTGGCCGTGGCGAACTTCGACAACGACACGACGGGCGCGACCGGTCGAACCGGCAACACGACCAGCGGAATCGGCCTGGTGGACATCGCGGTGACCGATTACGCCTACGACAGGGTGGTCGTTTTTCCCGCAGTAATCACAGAGCTGGCCTCCTGGGATGAGGCGAATCAAGCCGCCTTTCCTGTCTGGAGCAGCGGGGGCACGGGCGCAGTTCGAAAGCCCGTGGGCATGGACGCCGGTTTCTTCAACGGAGCGGCGGATCTATACCCCGACATCGTCGTGGCGAACAACGGGGCGATGTCTCCGGGGACGGGGGTGTCCGTGCTGATCAACCAGGGCACGGCGGGAAGCCTGGGCTTCGATGCGGCCGTGGAATACGGCCCTTCCTCTTCCGATCCGCGTTTCTTCTGGGACGTCGTCGCCCGCGATCTGGACAACGACGGCACGGACGACGTCGCGGCGACGGCCCGGAACGTGCGGCCGGACCTCGGGCTGGGGGGCGCGTCGAAGTTCGACGAGAATGCGGGGCTCTGCGTGTGGCGGGGGCTCGGGGACGGGACCTTTTTCGGGTTCGCGTCGTCGGACGCCTACGCCACGCGATACGACGCCTTCCATCGCGACTGGTTTCCCACGGCCGTCGGCGTGATCGATTTCGGGGGGCACGTCCGGGGCACGCCGGGCGCGCCGTTGCCCGATCTGGTGGTGGCCAACGGGTCCGACGACGCGAACCTCGACCACTACGGGAAGCTGGCCGTCTTCGAGAATCAATCCGACTGATGTCCCGTCCTGCAAGCGAGGAGATCTCATGAAACTTTCGATCATGCGCCTCAGGCTGGGTCTCGTGTGGCTCTTCGGCCTTCTGGCCGGGGGCGGCGCGGCCCTCACCGTGGGGGCCCTCTACACGACGAAGCCGGGGCTTGCGATCGTCATCCCCGTCGCGGCCTTTCTGCTCGGGACGATCCTCGGCGGCTGGACGATCCGCAACGTCGCTTCCAGTTTCGACGCCCTCAAGGCCCGGAAATGAAGGCGGAAGGAGCCCCTGGCATGTCCCTGCGGGGGTCGGGTAGGATGACGAATCCCGTGCCGGGCCTTTTGGAGACGTTCGTGATGCGCAGACTCGCGCTGCTCTGGGTTCTTCTCGCCGCTCCGGCCCCCCTCTTCGCCGCGGAAGGCGGTGGCCAGGTGGTCCTGGGGAAGACGTTCAAGGATTTCCAGTACGGGTTCAGCCTCGTCAAGCCCTCGGACGCGTGGATGTTCATGAAGGAGAAGGAAGTCGGCAAACTCAACGCCGACGCCGTGGCCGGCCTGTTCAGCCCGAAGAACAAGGCCTACGCCGTCGTCATCCCCGAACGCTTTCCGGGCGTCGAGGCGGAGGCGTACGCGGACCTCCTGATCTCGAACATGTCCATCGACGACAAGACGGTGGTCTACCGCAAGGGGGTCGTCTACGGGGATTTGGAGGGTTACCAGTACAAGGTCCGGGGGACGTTCAACGGGATCCCCTTCCTGTTTCTGGTCACGCTCTTCCACCGGGACGACTTCTACTTCCAGCTCGTCACCTGGTGGTCGACGGCCCATCCGGGGGTGAGAGAGGCGGAGATCGAAACGATCCACGCCTCGTTCTCGTTCCTCGAGGGCGTGAAACCCGTGGCGAAATCGGCGGCGAGGCGGGAGACGATGGAGGGGCTGGGATGGAGGGTCCGGGGGGACGTCTACGAGAACGCCGTCTACGGCTTCCGGTACGCGCTTCCGGGGAAGGCGTGGCGGTACATGGGGCCGTCGGAGCTCCGGGGCGTGAACGCCGACGCCTGCATGGGCCTCCAGAACGCCGCGGCCGGCCTCTACACCGTCGTGGTCGCGGAGAACATCGGCGACATGGGCTTCGAGGCGTACGAGAAACTCATCTTCGAGATCTTCGAGGGAAACAACCGCTTCGACGGGAAGGAGACGCTGACGGTCGGCGGGCCGGAGGGGGAGATGGGGGCCCGTCACTACGGCGGGGTCGCGTTCGGCCGCATGAAGATGGATTTCCTCATCGCGGTCACGGTGGCCAAGGGCGTGGGATGCCAGATCATGAGCTGGTGCCAGCACGGCCAGTGGGAGACGGCCGCGGAGGACGCCCGCAAGATTCCCGGAGGGTTCTCCTGGCTCGACGGGGAGACGAGGGAGAAGGTCCTGGAAACCCTCCGGACCCGGGCCGACGAGCTCCGGTCGGTGGGGCGCGGGGAGTGCTACCGGAACCGGACCTACCGGAATTTTTCCTTCGGCCTCCGGATCAGCCTCCCGCCGGGGTTCTGGAGCCACGCGCTGGGGACCCAGGCCCGCGAGCAGAACGGGGACGCCTCGCTGCTGTTCACCAACCTCGAGCACGACCTGAACGGCGTGGTGATCCTCGAACAGGCGCCGCAGATCACCGCGGAACAGTATCACGGCCTGTTGCTGAGCCGCCTCGCCCCCCCGGAGGGGACGAAGACGGAGACGCTCGATCCCGGAGGCCTCGACGTTCGCTCCACGCGCTTTACGAGCACCCAGGCGGGCCACGATTTCATCTACCACGTGGTCAGCGCCTCGGCGTCCGGCAAGCACCTGCAGCTGCTCCTGCACGGCCTCGCCAAGAACCTGGAGAAGACCCTGGCGATGGAGACGGCCGTCGTGAACAGCATCCGCTTCTCCGGCACGCCCGCCCCCCCCTTCGAGTTCCTGGAGGACGGGTCCTACGTGAACCACCTGATGGGCTTTCGCGTGGACGCGCCGAACGAGCGCTGGGTCGTGCTCGACGTCACGCCCGCTTCGACGCAGGGGCTGGGGGCCGTGGTCCAGCTGGCGCGCCCCGGCGTCAACCGGATGGCTACGGGCGGGGGCGTCTACGCCGACGTGGAGGCGGAGGATCTCATCCGCAACTTCCTGGAGAATTCGGAGAAGTTCAAGGACCTCGATTTCAAACCGACGTCCGAGCTGCCCGTCCCGTGGCTCGGCCGCCCGGCGCGGCAGTACTTCTACACCGCCGGCAAGGAGGGATCGAAACTCGACATCGTGCTCCGCATGACCTCCGTGGGGGGCATCCACTACTTCGTGGTCGTCGTGGAAGAGAAGGGCGAGGCGGAGGGCCCCGCCCTGTACGACACGTTCCGCCTCGTCCCGTGAAACGCTGTCCCCCTCATCGGGGGGGGAACGTGTCCCGGATCCACGCCCAGGTGCGGCGGATCGCCTCCGCCGGCGGCACCTGGGGCTCGTACCCGAGGACCTTGCGCGCCTTCGAGGTGTCGAAACGCTCCCGCTGGCCCTCCTCGCCGGGCCGGTAGGGCCGGCGCTCCACCGTCCATTCCACCCCCGATGCCTCCCTGCAGATCTCCAGGATCTCCAGCATCGAGAGCTCGCGCCCGTAGCTCACCTGGAACTTCTCCCCCGCCGTCCGGGACGGCTCCGCCTCCACGCACAACGCCCACGCGTCCAGCACGTCGTCCACGTACGTGATGTCCCGCGTCTGCTCTCCCCCCTCCAGGTAGACCGGCTCGCCCCGGAGCGCGCGGTACAGCCACTTGAAGATCACGATCTCGCGCCGCATGCCCGGCCCCACCACCATCCCGTTGCTCATCACCACCGCCGGCACCCCGTACGCCCGGTGGTACGTCCAGCACGCCATCTCCTGCGCGGCCTTGGTGAAGGCGTAGGGGTTGTGCGGCGTCAGCGGGTGCGCCTCGTCGATGGGCAGGTACAGGGGACGCCCCACCGCGTTGCCCGAGCCCGCCAGCACGAACGTCCCGCATCCCGCGTCCTTCACCGCCTCCAGCACCGAGACGAGACAGCCGATGTTGTTCGCCACCGTCCACCGGGGGGACGTGAATCCCATCGGCGCGTCCGCCTGCGCCGCGAAGTACAGCACGGCGTCACGCCCCTCCACGTCGCGCGGATGCAGATCCTGCGCGCTCTTCCAGAGGTACGCGACGCCCGTGTCCGCGAGCGGCGTGTACGGCTTCGCGGCCATGTCGAGCACCGTCACGCGGTGGCCCGCGTCCAGAAGGCGACTCGTCAGCCCGGCGCCGGCGAACCCCGCCCCGCCGATGATCAGGATGTTCTTGGACATGGGAGGTATCGCCCCCGATGGCGCGCGCCGGATCCCCCGCGTCCCCTTCCGTGGTTCAGGCGACGAAAGGGTCCTCCAGCATGCGCAGCAAATAGCGGCCGTATTCGTTGTTCCGGTAGGCCTCGGCGAGGGCGCGTACCTCCGCCTCGCCGATGAAGCCCATGCGATAGGCCACCTCTTCCGGACAGCCCACCTTCAGGCCCTGCCGGGATTCCAGCGTCTCGATGAACGCGCCCGCCTGGAGCAGCGAGGCGTGCGTGCCCGTGTCCAGCCACGCCGTCCCCCGGCCGAGGATCTCCACGTGCAGATCCCCGCGCGCGAGGTACGCCTTGTTCACGTCCGTGATCTCCAGCTCGCCGCGGGCCGACGGCGTGATCGAGGACGCGATCTCCACCACCCCCTCGTCGTAGAAGTAGAGACCCGTCACCGCGTAGCTGGACTTGGGCTTCGCGGGCTTCTCCTCCAGCGACACCGCCCGGCCCGCCCCGTCGAACTCCACCACCCCGTACGCGCTGGGTTCCGTGACGTGGTAGGCGAAGACCGTGGCGCCCGTCGCCCGCGCGTTGGCCGCGCGCAACAGACGCGGGACGTCGTGCCCGAAGAACACGTTGTCGCCGAGAATCAGGGCGCTCGGGCCGCCCTGAACGAAGTCGCGGCCGATCAGGAACGCCTGGGCGAGCCCCCCCGGCTCCGGCTGCTCGGCGTACGCGAGGCGAAGGCCCCATTGCTTCCCCGAGCCCAGGAGGTCCTCGAAACGCGGAAGGTCGGCCGGCGTCGAGATGACCAGCACGTCCCGGATCCCCGCCAGCATCAGCGTCGTGAGCGGATAGTAGACCATGGGCTTGTCGTACACCGGCAAGAGCTGCTTGCTCACCACGTGCGTGATGGGATACATGCGCGTGCCGGCGCCGCCGGCGAGAAGGATGGCTTTTCGGCGGGGCACGAGGCCTCCTGAAGGTCGCGGGTCGCGGGTGGCCGGTCCTCTCCGGCGCCTGACGGAAAACCCATTCTACCCGCCCGGCCCCCCCTGTAAAGAAGCCAGGATCCGAGCGTTTCGCGGTGTACGTAGGTCATGTCCCTCCCTTCCTTTTCGTAGCTCCCCTTCCTGGAAATACCCCGGGGTGACCCTCGAATTTCAAGTCCTCAGGGGGGTGCACGGGTTTTTTCGGGAAATTTCACCCCA
>CAZDSO010000119.1:0-3869 GCA_964508045.1 uncultured Planctomycetia bacterium
ATCGGGATGATTCATCTGTGTTGCAGCGGAATCGATCTCGATTGATTCCAGAACCAGTACGATGCTCCATCAAATCCATCGGGGGGTCCGGGGGGGGGGGAACTTCGCGTGATCGGCGGACCCCTTCAAATCCGCCGATCACGCGAAGTTCCCTCCACCGGGCTCTTTCCAAGGAGCCGAGGTACCGGCAGGTGCGGCGGGGCAGGAAGGGGGGAAGGCCTGCGCATCGTTCTGCGCGTGGTGAACCGGGGACGATGGGGCGAGATCCGCTTTGGCAAAGCAAGCAAAGCCGGCTGAGACCGCCCAGCGAAAGCCCCCCAAAGAATCGGGCTTTCGCCTCGCTTGACGTGGAACGGTAGGAGAATCGAGCGCCAGCAGGGGGCGTGACGCGCCTGGAGCCTCTCGCAGGAGAATACCGGGCGGAGGGCGCGGCGCGACCCCTGCAGGCGGCGGCCAAAGAAACCCGAAACGCGAAAAGCGAACACGAAAATCGTTTACAGCGCAAATACGCCAGGGAGGATTGCTTTGGCATGGAAAGAAAACGAGACACGTTACACCAGTCTCAAAATGGGTGGGACAACCGTCTCATTTTGGCTGGGACACGACACGTAGTAGCAAAGCACGGCCACACGGGTTACGGGTGACTGGTACCAGACACCGCCATGCAGCGAACGCCGGCCGTGAAGTATCGCCGCGGCATCGCCGTGGTTGCGGCCTGGCTGCTTTGCGAGTTCGAACTCGAAAGAGCCGCCGGGGCCTGCTACGTTGTTGGATATGATCGAGTCCGTCGTCGATATTCGGGGGCTCTCGAAACGCTTCGGACGGGTCCGGGCCGTGGACGGCCTGGATCTGGAGGTCCCGGAGGGGGACATCTTCGGGTTGCTCGGGCCCAACGGCGCCGGAAAGACCACCACGCTTCGCATCCTCGCCGGCCTCCTCCGCCCGGGAAAGGGCTCCGTCCGCGTCCTGGGTCTCGACCCCGGGACAAGCCACGCCCGCATCGCTTCCCGGGTCGGCATGATGATCGAGGGGCCCGGACTGCATCCCAACCTCTCCGCCCGGCGGAACCTCGATCTCTTCGGACGGCTGAAAGGCCTCGGCAAGTCCGCCCGGAAAAACGAGGTCGCGAAAGCGCTCGACTTCGCCGACCTCGGCGACGGCGCCGGGAGACCCGTGAAGGGATACTCCTCGGGCATGCGGCAAAAAACCGCCCTCGCCCTCGCCTTCATGGGATCCCCCGATCTGATCGTCCTGGACGAGCCCACGTCCGGGCTCGACCCCGCCTCCGTGGTCCGCCTCCGCGAAACCATCCGCGACCTCCGCCGGTCCCGCGGAACCACCTTCCTCCTGTCATCCCACCACCTCGCCGAAATGGAGACCCTCTGCTCCACGGTCGCCATCATCGCCTTCGGCCGCGTTCTCGCCGCGGGAAACCCCGACGCGCTCCGGCCCAAAGGGCCCGCGGTCCACCGCCTTCGCGTGAGCGACGGCGAACGCGCGGCCGCTTGCGCGTCGTCTCTCGAGGGCGTTTCGGTGATCCGCGCCGGGCCGTCGGAGATGGCCGTGGAAGCGAACCCGGACGCCGTTCCCGTCCTCGTCCGGGCCCTGCTCGAGGCCTCCGTCGAGGTCTCGGAGGTCCGTCCCGCCCGGTCCCGGCTGGAAGAGGCCTACATGGAATGGACAAGAGAGGGGGGGAAGGGCCCCCGATGACTTGATGGAAAGCGGAAAAAGGAGAGGGAACCGCCGCATGAATCCGGATACGGACAACGCGCCGCCTTCGGGCCCGATGCGGTTCCTCGGCCTCTTGCGCGCCGAGATGACGCGCCTCCGGGGACGGCCGGGCCCCCTGCTCGTCCTGGCGGGAACGGCCGGCGTGGCCGTGGTCTCCGGCCTGGGCTACCGGTTCCACGGCCCCGTCGAGGATCCCCTGGCCTTGTACAACGCCTGGGGCCTGGCCGCGTCTGCGGCCTCCGCCGGGCTGACGGCGGGCGCCTTCTTCCTGCTGCTGTTGGCCTCGCAGATCGTCTCGGCGGAATCGGGAACCGGGGCGCTGCGCACGGCGCTCCTCATGCCGGCGCGGCGGCGGGAAGTCTTCCTCGCCAAGGCGGTCTGGGCCCTGGTCTGGGCGGCGGCGGTGTTCGTTGCGGCCTGGGCGCCGGCCCTGCTTCTGGGACAGGCCTTCTTCGGGTTCGGCGACGTGACGGAAGCCCTCTCCTACGCCGGGCGCATCCGTGTCATGGTCCATTACGAGGGGGGGGAGATGGCGTCTCTCCTCTGGCGCGTCGTGCCCCTCACTTTTCCCCCCCTGGCCGCGACCGCCTTTCTGGGCCTGGCCTGTTCCTTCTTCGCCGTCCGGCCCGCGACGGCGCTGGTCGCGGCGGTGACGATCTACCTCCCGCTCGAGGTCCTGCCCGCCTTCCTGTCCCAAAGCCTCGCCCCCTTCCTCTTCACCCGCTACACGGGGCGGTTCACGGACGTGCTGGGCGGGTTCGCCCGGGGCCTGAACACGGTCGAGCTCCGGGGCGAGGATATCCGCCTTTCCCTCCTCTCCTGTGGGGCAACGGCCATCCTTTTGCTCTTTGGATCGTTACTTCTATTCGTGTTCAAGGACGTCAAGGAATGAGGGGCGACATGGTTCTCGAAAACGGCCGATTGGCGGGAAACCCGGCCACGGCGGGCCTGGCCTCTCTCGTCCTGGCCGTGACGGCGTTGCTTGCGCCCACCCGGTGCACGCTCGCGGCGTCTCTCGATCCGCGGACCCTGGCGCTGGACGCGGAACTGCTCGAGGTCGCCGTGGCGAGGGGAACCCAAGACGAGGTGCCGGTCCTCCTCTGCTTCGCCGTGGAGGACCGGCGGGACCGCCCCCGCCGCGTGATCCTCCAGTACGCCCTGCCCGGCCTCTCCCCCGGCCCCCGGATCGCCGTGCCCCGCGACGCCGTCCTCTTCGACGTGGCCGACGTGCTTCCGGGGCCGGGCGAGGAGATCGTCTTCCTGGAGCCGGACGGCGTGTCCGCGCTGGGGCGCGGGGAGGCCTGGTTCGGGGAGGAGGCGAAGACCCTTCTCTCGGCCCGGACCTTCTTCGACCATCCCGAGCCCGACGCGCTGTTCCGGCACGCCTTCAGCCTCGATCTCTCCGGCGACGGCAAGGCGGACCTCCTGGTGCCCCGCCACCAGGGCTACCTTGCGGCCTTCCGGGACGGGGACGGTTTCGGGCGGCTCTTCTCGCTGGACGTCGCGGCGCGCAACCGGATGATCCGCCTGACGCACGAGGTTTTCCAGCTGCACTTCGCGGCCCAGCGGTTCTCGATGCCGGCGCTTCGCGCGGCCGACTTCGACGGCGACGGGCGCCTCGACCTTCTGGGGCTGGCGGGCCGGGACTTCGTCGCCTTCCTGGGCAAGGGGAAGGAGGGGTTCGACCTGAAGCCCAGCTTCCGCATGCCCCTGCCCTTCCTGGAATCGGACGTGGACGAGCCCGAGGAGGACCTCTTCGAGGGCAAGCGCGTCTTCCTCGAGGAGGTCAACGGCGACGGGCGGGTGGACCTCGTGGCGGTGAGGACCCAGGGGAAGGTCGGCCTCTTCTCGTCCATCCGCACGCGGGTCGAGCTCTTCCTGGGCCGCAAGGACGCCTTCTACCCCGACTTCCCGGACCGCCTCCTCACCGTTCCCGGCGTGGCGACCCGGCTCCGCTTCCCGGATCTGGACGGCGACGGCCTGGCGGACCTGGTCGTGCCCGCCGTGCGCACCGACATCCTCTCCGGCATCAAGACGGCGGCCGTCAAGGAAGTCACCGTCACCTACACGATCTTCCCCTGCGGGTCCGGCGGCCTCTGGGAGAGGCCGACGGGGCTGGTGCGTCAGGGCGTGGCCGC
>CAZDSO010000119.1:3879-16552 GCA_964508045.1 uncultured Planctomycetia bacterium
GTGAGGGCCGTCGCAGCCGTGTCGGCGGCGAGGCCGGGATTCAGCGAGAGCGTCGAGGTGCCGGTGGCCGGCCTCGAGAAAGGGGCGGCCGTTCCGGTGGCGGCCTTCGGGGGCGATTTCGACGGCGACGGACGGCGGGACCGCCTCGTCTTCGAGAAGGGGGAGCTCCGCATCCACCGCGGGATCCCCGGCACGCGCTTCCGGTTCTCGGAGGAGCCCTTCCGGCAGGTGAAGGCGGAGGTTTCCAACGATTTCCGGGTCGAGGATCTCGACGGGGACGGGCTCTCGGACCTTCTCTTCTTTCACGCGGACAAGGTCACGGTGGTGCTTTCCAGGCCATGAGACGATTCGGGGCCGGCGTCATCGCCGGCGGAGGTTCGATGTTCGACCTTCGATCTTCGAGCGGGGGATTCCGGGGCGCGGCGGCGCTTTGTTTCGTCGTGCTGGCCCTCGTTCCGTCGTCCCGGGCCGGGGCGGATCCCTTCTTCCGGGAGTGCGTGTTGCCGGTCGGGGGGCGCGTGGACGGGCGGATCGTGGGGGACATGGACGGAGACGGGCGGTGCGACCTCTTGATCCTGGAGGGCCGGCGCGTCGTGTTCCACCGCCAGGGCGAGGACGGTTTCGGGCGCTGGCCCGCCCAGGTGCTGCGGCTGGACGGGCGGGCCATGATGGTGGACGCGGGCGACCGGGCGGGACGCCCGGGCCGGGAGATCGTCTTCGTCGGCGCCGGGGGCGTGTACGCCTACGAGCGGGAGAAGGGACGATGGAAGAGCGAGCCGGTGGCGTGGGTGGAGGGGGAAACGGCGCTGCGCCGGGGGAGCGGCACGCCGGCGGTGCGGGATTTCTTTTCGGACTTCGACGGCGACGGGCGGGACGACCTGCTCATCCCCGCGCTGGGCGGCTACGTTCTCCTTCGCCAGGAGAAGGATGGGCGTTTCTCGCGCTTCGCGGAGCTTCGGGTGGCGCCGCAGGTGAAGGTGCAAATTCCCCGGGACGGCCGTCTGGGATCGCTGGGGGTGATCCACCGCCACCCCGTTCCCTTCATCGAGGATTTCGACGGCGACGGGCACAAGGACGTGGTCGTGCGCCGCAAGGACGTCCTCGACGTCTTTCTGGGCCGCCAGGAGGGGGGATTCCCCGAGGCGCCCGATTTCACGCTGCGAACGGGGCTTCCCGCGCAGGAGAAGCAGCTCGGCGGCCGGCTCCAGATCGCCTTCGAGGTGCCGCTGTTCTTGGGCGACTTCGGGGAGGACGGAGCGCTGGACATCGTGGCCTGCCTTCCGTTGAAGGGGGAGGCGCTCGTCTTCAACCGCACGCGGGGGCGCGAGGCCGGAGAGCCCTCCTTCGTCTTCCGCATGGACGGCTGGCCGCTGGGCGCCATGATCCGGGATCTGGACGGCGCGAAGGGGCCGGATCTGGTCATCGGGGGCGTGGACAGGATCGGCATCTGGAGCCTCTTGAAGATCTTCCTGACCAAGGAGGTCGTCGTTCACGCCTTCTTCTTCCTGAACCGGGGCGAGGGGAGGTTCGACCGGAAACCGGACCGGACGTGGGACCTGGCCGTTCCGCTGAAGTTCGCCACCACGGCCAAGGGGTTCCGCCTGGGCACGACGCTGGCCGTGAACTTCGACGGCGACTTCAACGGCGACGGTCGCCGGGATCTGGTGGTGAAGCGGGGGAACGTGATGCTGGACCTCTTCCTCGGCGACGAGGAGGGGGTCTTCCTCAGGGAGCCGTGGCGAACCGTCACCATCAAGAATGCGGAATCCTACCGCTACCTGTTCCCGGAAACCTTCGATTTGAACGGGGACGGCGTCTCGGATCTCCTGCTCCACTACCGGGACTGGTCGGAGAAGCGCGACGCCGTTGTGCTCCACCTCTCGCGGGCCGGCGAGGAGGGGAAATGAGAGATCCTGGATTGCGGACAAAGGGATTTGGGATGAAGCCACGATGATCGGGAATGGCCGGCATGACCGCGGCATCGCCCTGGTGCTGAGCTTCCTGGTGCTCATGGTCCTTTCGGTGGTGGTGCTCCAGCTGGTCTACACGACGCGCGTGGAGGTGGGCCTGGCGCGCAACTTCCGCGACGGGCTGGAGAACGCGTACGCCGCGCGCTCCGGCGCGGATCTCGCACGGGGCGTGGTGCTGTCCTCCTGGGAGGCCTTCGACTCGCCGGAGGCGGACTGGCGGGCGGAGCGGACGGGCATCGAGGCCGGGGAGGCGACGATCTCGTTCTCCCTGGCGGACGAGGAGGCCAAGTTCAACCTGCGGCTCATCCTGGCGGAGAACGAGACGCGGCGGGCCTGGGCGCGGGAGACGCTGGGCCGGCTCCTCGCGCTGGCGCGGGAGCCGTCCGGCGACGTGGACGAGGCCACGCCGC
This sequence comes from uncultured Planctomycetia bacterium, assembly GCA_964508045.1. Classification (GTDB taxonomy): domain Bacteria; phylum Planctomycetota; class JAKEIC01; order JAKEIC01; family CAZDSO01; genus CAZDSO01. The sequence goes on from CAZDSO010000119.1 coordinate 6,260, forward strand.
GGGCCATGCTGGAGGCGCTGGTGAACTGGGCCGAGCGGGGGGAGACGGGAAGCGACCTCGAACCCGGCGGGGGGGGCACGGGGGCGGAAGCGAAGCGGAGGCGTTTCCTCTCCCTCGAGGAGCTGCTCTTCCTGAAGGGCTTCGACCGCCGGATCCTCTACGGGGAAAAGAAGACGGCGGAGGAGGAGAAGGAATCTTTGGAGAAGCAGGCCGAGGAACGGATGGAGGACCTGGAGGCGGCTTCGAGTGTCGGCGACCTGATGAACATGATGGATGCGATGGAGGAGGAAGAGGAGGAGACCGGACCGGTGCCCCTTTGCGAGGTGCTGACGGTGTGGGGCGACGGGCGGATCAACCTCAACACGGCGCCGCGGATCGTGCTCCGCGCCCTGCATCCGGGGATGACCGAGGAACTGGCCGACGCCCTGGACGAGAATCGTCTCGAGATCCCGCAGGAGGAAGGGGAGGAGGGGATGGCGCCTCCCCCGTCCGAAGAAGAGGAGGAGCCCTTGCCGGGGATCCGGAAGGTCTCGGAGATCAAGCGGATCGAGGGGTTCGTGGACGCATCGAAGACGCCGCCGATGGACATTCACAAGGACCTGAAGGGGCTCTTGAAGGTGAAGAGCTCGGTCTTCCGGGCGCGGATCATCGTGGAGAACGAGCAGCGCACGCAGCGCTACGAGGCGATCCTGTCGGCGGCGGGCGAGGAGGCCTTCGCCGGAGACGAGGAGGAGGAGGCAACGGAGGGGGAAGGGGAAGGGGAAGGGGAAGGCGAGGGCGAGGGGGAAGAGGGCGAAGGCGAAACCGAAGGGGAAGGCGAAGAGGCAGGGGAAGGAGAGGGGGGGGAGGAGCCCGAGGAGCCGGTGGAGAAGCCCGAAATCCGCATCCTCAAGATGACGGAGCTGGACTAGTACATGGCCACACCTGAACTTATCGGTTCAATGGAGCTGTTTTGGAGGGCGAGGGTCCTCCCGAGCCACGAGTTTCTGGCTCGCCGGCCCGTACTACGCCGATCGGCTCTTGCAAGGGCTACGTAGGGTTACCTATTCGGTGAACCCAGGCTCTCTCGACACTGAGAACGCTGACGGGGAACTGAAAACGCTGAGGTTTTCCGGGGGGTAGGGGGAACCTTACAATGAAAAACATCTCAGCGTAGATCAGTAGAATCTCAGTGTTTTCAGTGTCGAAAGAAGTACCCGGGAGATGGGTTTCCCGATTATTTACCTCTCAGGAATGGCCCAGGTCCGATTTCCCACTTCCACGTACACGAAGCCGCGAATACACAACGCCCCGCCTACTCCGCCTCCCCTCCCGCAACCGGCGCCGCCGGCGCCGGGAACCGCGAGATGATCTCCGCTTCCAGGGGCAGCAGGACGCGGTCGCCGGGCTGCAGCTCGCTCTTCGCCCCCTCCGCCGGCGCCTTGCCCGACGACGGAACGCAGAAGACGTGGATCGGCGCCCCCTCCTTCGCCGAGGCCTTCTTCACCACCGCCATCCCGATCTGGTCCTCGCCCGAGAGCGCGCTGCTCGTCACGAAACCGATCGCCTTGCCGTTGCGGCTCACCACCGGGTTCCCCGTGTGCGCCATGCGCGCCCCCTTGCCCTGCGCGCGGAATCGGACCACCTCGCGGTCCCGCTTCATGGCCCGCTCGAGAAGCGCCCCGCGGCCCGCGAAGAAGGGCTTGTGCCACTTCACGAACGACTCGTACCCCGCCTCCACGGGATCGATGTCGAAGGGGCCCGCCAGCTCGTGCCCGTAGAGCGGGAGGCCGGCCTCGGTGCGCGTCGAGTCCCGCGCCCCCAGGCCCGCCGGCTGCACGCCGAACCGCTTGCCCGCCTCCAGGATCCCCCGCCACAGCCGCACCGCCTCGTCCGGGTGGACGTAGATCTCGAAACCCACCTCCTCGCCCGTGTAGCCCGTCCGCGACACGATCAGGTCCATCCCCGCCAGCGTCACCTTCGCGTTCGTGTTCCGCTCCATCCGCGACAGCCTCTCCGCCGCCTTCGCCCCTCCCGGCATGGCCAGAAGCGTGTCCATCGACGCCGGCCCCTGCAGCGCCATGTCGATGAGGCGGTCCTTCCCCGCGGCCGGATCCTTGAGATCCCTCAGCACCGCCGGCGCCTCGATCCGCGCCCAGGGACGCGCGGGATCGATCAGGTACGCCCCGGCGTTGTACGCCTCGAGCCACGCCCAGTCCTTCTCCGCGTTCACCGCGTTCACCACCACCAGGAACCGCTCGGGTTCCACCCGGTAGATCATCAAATCGTCGATGCACGCCCCCCCCGGCTCCAACAGGTAGGCGTAGGCGGACTCTCCCGTCCGGATCTTCGGCACGTAGTTCGTCGTGACGAGGTCGAGGAACCGCGCAGCGTTCGGGCCCGAGGCCTCGAACACGCCCATGTGGCCCACGTCGAACAGCCCGGCGCGCTCGCGCACCGCCGCGTGCTCGTCGGAGATGCTCGTGTAGATGATGGGCATCTCCCACCCCGCGAAGGGGGCCACGTTCCGCTTCTTGGTCAGTTGCAGGTGCTCCTCGAACAGGGGCGTGCGCCGGAGGGGCAGCTCGGCCTCCTCGTAGCGGAAGGGGGGGAGGGCCTCGCCCCCGGGCATCTCCCCCTCGCCCATCCCGACGAAGAAGGTCTTGGACGGCTCCACCGCGCGCGGAGGCGCGGCCCCGGCGGCCGCGGCGAGCGAGGGTCGTTCCCCCGCCAAGGGCGCGTAGCCCTTCTCCTCGCGGACGGCCTCGCGGGTCTGGCGGCCGGCCGGCGCGGCCCCCGCCTCGACGAGCGCGTTCCACGCCTCGGCCGCGGTCCCGGAAGGCGCCGACACCTCGATCAGCCCGTCGCCCGGATCCAGCGCGAAGGCCTCGCCGGAAGCAAAGGCGAGCCGGCTTCCGGATCCCGCGGGTTTCGCCCCCGCCTTGTCCAGGAGCCCCTTCGCGGCGGGGCCGGCGAGCGTGAAGCTCGTGAACGGGGCCTCCGCCACCACCACGGGCCCCTCCACCTTGGCCTGGATGTCTCCGGCGCCGAACGTCACGTAGCCGTCGGAGAGATCGCGGAGCCACGCGGTCGCTTCCACGGCGCGTTCGGCGCTCATCCGGAGAAGGAAGCGCGGCTCGCCGCCCGGGCCGTCCTCGAGCCTCAGAACCAGCACGCGATCGAGCACGCGCCCCGCGCCGTCGAGCAGGAAGGTCCTCGCGCCGGAGAAGGGGACGAGCCCGATCACGTCCGCGCCGAGGACGGCGTGGAGGAAGGCCGGAGCCCGTTCCCCCCGGACGAGGCGGTGGCCCAGCTCGCCTCCGTCGATGAGCGCGGCGCCGTCGCGGGCCGCGGCTTTCTCCTTGTCGGGGTCCCCGAAATGGAGGACGGCGGGACGGCCCTCGACGTCCGTCTTCTTCGCGCCCGCCTTCTCGTGGGCGGAAAGGAGCGGGGGGGCCGGCCGCTCGGCCTCGCCGGGGACGGCCACGAAGTAGGGGTAGCGTCCGATCCGCTGGACGGCCATGGCCGCGCCCTTCCGGTCGAGATCGCGGACGGCCTCGCGGGCCTTCTGCAGGACGTCCGGGGCGCACTTGGCCCGCCCGAGGCGCCCGCCCTGTCCCTGGACGTCGTAGGTCTCGAGCGACGTCAGCAGCTCCGTCACGATCGCGGCGAGGCGGTCCATCTCCCCGGTCCCGAAGCCGCGCTGGGTGAGAATGGTGGTTCCGAACCTGAGTCCCGAGGGCTGCGCGGCCTTCTCGTCGCCGGCGATGGTGTTCTTGTTCAGGGTGATGCCGGCCACGTCGAGGATCCGGGAGGCCACGTCGGCGAACAGCGGCTCCCGGCCTTTCGTCTTCACCTTCTTGCAGTCGACCAGCAGAAGGTGCGTGTCGGTGCCGCCGTAGGCGAGCGGGATGCCGCGGTCCAGGAACCCCTTGGCGAGGGCCTGGGCGTTCTCCACGACGCCGCGCTGGAGTTCCTTGAAGGCGGGGGTGAGGGCGATCTGGAAGGCCACGGCCTTGGCCGCGATGGTGTTGAGGTGGGGTCCGCCCTGCTCGCCGGGAAAGACGGCGTTGTCGACGAGGCGGGCGTTGTCGGCCTCGGTGGTGAGGATGACGGCGCCGCGGGGCCCGCAGAGCGTCTTGTGGGTGGTGAAGGTGACGACGTCGGCGTACCCGACGGGCGTGGGGTAGACGCCGCCGGCCACGAGGCCGGCCGGGTGCGCGATGTCGGCGAAGAGGATCGATCCGCTCGCGTCCGCGATCTCGCGCAGGGTCGCCCAGTCGATGGCCCAGGGATAGGCGCTGAAGCCGGCGATGATCATGCGGGGGCGCCAGCGGCGGGCGAGGTCCATGATCTGGTCGTAGTCCAGCCGCCCGGTCCGGGGGTTCACCGCGTAGGGGACGATCCGGTAGGTCTTGCCGGACCGGTTGAACTCGGAGCCGTGGGTGAGGTGGCCGCCGTGGGGCAAGGCCATGCCCATGACGACGTCCCCGGGCTCGGCGAAGGCCTCGTAGACGGCGTTGTTGGCGGCCGCGCCGGACAGCGGCTGGACGTTGGCGCGGATCCGCGAGGCCGGGACCCGGTCCGTGGCGAAGAGCTCCGCGCAACGGGCCTGGGCCAGGGACTCGACGAGGTCGCAGTACTCGGTCCCCTTGTAGTACCGGCGGTCGCCGTAGCGCCGGAAGAAGGCGAGCTGCCGGGCGTGGTCGGACAGGCGGTCCCGCTCCCAGAGGGACATTCGCGTGGAGGGGTAGCCCTCGGCGTAGATGTTCACGAACTCGCTGGCCAGGGTTTCCCGCACCGGCGCGGGGCAGAGCGATTCCGAAGCGATGAGGATGAGCTTGCGCATCTGCCTCTCCGCCTCCACGGCCGTCAGGCCGTGCACCGCCGGGTCCGCGTCCGCCAGGGGGCCCTCGAAGAAGTAGTCTTTCTGGCTCATGTCCGTCTCCAACGTCACAGGAGGAAAATCCCGTCAGTATAGCCCGAGGGGGAGAGGGGTAGAAGGGGCGATTCGCGGATTTGTGGATCCGGGGGGTGGAAAGGGGAACGGGAGGTGCGGGCCCTTCGCCCTCACGCCGGCCAGCCCTCCTTGCCCTTGAGCTTCACGAAGACCACCCCCCCGGCGTTGCGCGTGTGGAAACGGTCGCCCTCGCGGCGGATGACCAGGAGGACCTGGCTGAAGGACTCGCCCACGGGGATGACGAGGAGGCCGCCGTCCGCGAGCTGGTCCTTGAGGGAAGGCGGGATCTCGGGGGCGGCGGCCGTGACGATGATGCGGTCGAACGGGGCTTCCCGGGGCAGGCCGAGGGTCCCGTCGCCCACGTCCAGACGGACCCCGTCGTAACCCAGCTCGCGCAAGAGGGTCCGGGCGCGCTCGGCCAGCGCGGGGAGGCGCTCCACGCCGAAGACCTCGGCGCCCATGTGGGCCAGGATGGCGGCCTGGTAGCCCGAGCCCGTGCCCACCTCCAGGACCTTCTCGCCCCCCCGGACCTGCAGCTCCCGGGTCATCAGCGCCACGATGTAGGGCTGCGAGATGGTCTGGCCCTGGCCGATGGAGAGGGGATGGTCCTCGTACGCGTAGGGCGCCATGGAGGCCGGCACGAAACGGTGCCGGGGCACCTCGAGGAAGGCCTCGAGCACCCTCGGATCCCGGATGCCCCGGGGGCGGAGCTGGCGGTCCACCATCTCGCGGCGGAGCCGCGCCGCCGCGCCCTCCGCTTCCTCTTCCGGCTCCTTCGATCCGTTCCGCCTGGGAAAAAGCCTCATGGAATCCAGCTTACCCGGAGCGCTGGCTCCTGGCCAGCCGCAAGCGGAAGCGAAAGGGCGAAGCGGAATGCCCTCTCTACGAGATCGGTCCTATCCGTCCTCTTCTTGCGAAACCTGCCCCGCGGGGGAGAGCCGCCACTTCTGATCCGGGTGGATTCACAAGTAGGCCGCCACCAGCCGGAAGAACCGGAGCGTATCGCGGAAGGGGGCAATCTTGCTCCCCTCGGTGTCGAAGTAGATCGTGGACACGGGGACCTCGCGGATCCGGAATCCCATGCGGGCGGCGCGGATCAGCACCTCGGATTCCCCCGCGAACCGGTCCGCGGAGAGCGAGACCTTCCGGAGCACCTCCGCGCGGAAGAGACGGAACCCCGACTGGGTGTCGTACAGGCGCGTGCGGGCCAGGAAGGAGACGATCCTGGACGTGGTCCGGTTCGTCCAGAGCCGCACCGTCGGCATGTCCGCCACGTCGTCCATGCGGGAGCCCACGACCACGTCCGCTCCCGCCTCCGCAGACCGCACCAGCCTCGGGATCTCCTCCGGGCGGTGCTGGCCGTCGCCGTCCAGCGTCACGGCCGCCTCGAAGCCCTCCTCGAGGGCGAGGCGAAACCCCGCCTCCAGCGCCGCGGTCTTCCCGAGGTTCTCCGGATGGCGGACGATCCGCGCCCCCGCTTCTTCCGCGCGGGAAGCCGTTCGATCCGCAGAGCCGTCGTCGACGACGACGGTCTCGCAGACGCGCAACGTCCGTCCGACCACGTCGGCGATCCGTTCCTCCTCGTTGAAGGCGGGGATGACGGCGATCGTCTTCATGGCTGCACGCGAAAGCAACCTTTCGAGGCATCGGGGTCCAAGGTCTGAAGTCCAAGGTCTGAAGTCCAAGGTCTGAAGTCCAAGGTCCAGAGTTCGGGATCGCGCGCTAGTCCTTCGACCTTCGGACTTCCGACCCGTGGCTTTCAACTTCCGACTTGGGGCCGTTCGCCTTTGCGCAAGCGCTCAGCGCGTTCCCGTCACCCGGATATCCTTCACCCTCAACTCCACCTTCTCGCGGCCGCGGAACCGGTTGACCACGGGCGTGAAGGCGAGGTCCGCCCGGGCCTTCTCGAGGTCCCGAGCCCGCTCGCCGAGCCCGAAGGCGACGGCGCGGAACGCCGCGTCGCCCTCCCGGAAGAAGAAGGAGAGATGCTCGCCTTTCGAGCCCATCCGCCGCGGCTTGCCGGCGATGAAGCCGTCCTTCACGGCCAGGACGGGTTCGGGATTGCCGGCGCCGAAGGGCTCGAGAAGGGCGAGCTCCGCGAGCAACGCGTTGTCGATGGCGGACAGCGAGACCTCCGCCTCCACCTCCAGCCGTTCGGTCAGATCGTCGGGCTCGAGGGCGTCCTCGACGACGTCGAGAAAGGCCGCGCGAAAGGTCTCGAACTGGTCGCTGCGGATCGTCAGACCGGCGGCCTGGGCGTGGCCGCCGAAGGCCTCGAGCGTATCGGCGCACAGGCCGAGGGACCGGTGGAGATGGAGGGCGGGAATGGAGCGGGCCGATCCCCGTCCGATCTCGCCCTCCATCCGGAACATCACCACGGGCCGGCGGAAGCTCTCGACCAGGCGGGAAGCCACGATGCCGATCACCCCGGCGTGCCACGCCGGCGAGGCCAGGACGATGGCGGGCGCCTCGTCGAGGCCGTCGGCGAGAACGCAGTCGCGGGCCTGCTCGAAGATCCGTTTCTCGATCGTCTGGCGGCGGCGGTTCATGCGGTCCAGCTCCGAAGCCGTCTCCAGGGCGTCCTCGAAGGATTCGCACGTGAAGAGCTCGACCCCCTTGCGGGAATCCCCGAGCCGGCCGGCGGCGTTGATCCGGGGGCCCATCCTGAACGCCAGGTCCGTCACGTCGGGCTTCCCCTTCACCGAGACCTCCATCAGGGCCCGCTCCCCCGGGTGCCGGGTGGCGCCGAGGGCCCGGAGGCCGTGCTTGACCAGGATGCGGTTCTCGCCCCTCAGCGGCACGACGTCCGCCACCGTGCCCAGGGCCACCAGGCCCATCGATTCCCAGAGAAAGACCTTCAAATCCTCCGTCACCTCGCGCGAGGGCGAGACGTCCCGGGCCAGGGCCCAGGCCAGCTTGAACGCCACGCCCACCCCCGCCAGGTCCCGGAAGGGATAGGTCTCGCCCTCCCGCTTGGGGTTCAGCACCGCAGTGCAGGCGGGCATCGCTGGCGCCGGTTCGTGGTGGTCGGTGACGATCACGTCCAGGCCGAGCGCCCGGGCCCGGGCCACGGGCCGAAGCGCCGTGATCCCGCAATCCACCGTGATGAGGAGCTTCGCGCCCCCGGCCGCGAGGCGCTCCACCGCGTCCTCGTGGAGGCCGTACCCCTCCTCCAGGCGGTCGGGAATGAAGTAGGAGACGTCGGCGTGGAAGATCCGGAACAGCCGGACCAGCAGCGACGTCGCCGTGACCCCGTCGGCGTCGAAATCCCCGAGCACGACGATCTTCTCTCCCTCGCGGAGGGCCTCGTGGACGCGGGCCACGGCCGCGTCCATGTCCGTGAGAAGAAAGGGATCGTGCAGGTCCTCGAGGCGGGGGTGGAGGAACCGGGCGGATTCCTCCGGCCCCTGCAGGCGGCGGTTTCTGAGGAGCCGCGCGGTGAGCGGGCAAAGGCCGAGAGACGCGGAAAGGCGGCGCTCCGACGCGGGGTCGCCGGGCGCCACCGACCAGGTCATGGATTCGCGGTGCTTCACGCCGCCATTCTCCTGCACAGAGGCGGCTGGGGCAAGCGACGGATGGAGCCACGGATGAGACGGATGGCCCGGAAAGGAAAATTCGACTTGTCGGAGCCTGAAGCGCGTCGAGCCCTCTCGTCCAGACCGGAACGCGACTTCACCGCCGGGCGGAGCGCCGCCGGAAAAAGAGCGCGAGCAGCGCCTCGAGGCCGATCAGTCCGCAGGAGCCGCCTTCGCGGCCGGAGCCGGCGGGCGGGGGCGAGCCGGGGGGCGCGTACTCGAACGCGCCGAGGTCGAGCGCGCCTTCGGCCGGGCGGATCTCGCCGCGTTGGTGGCGGACGTACTGGCGGGAGAGGGGATGCGCGGACGCGCCGGCGTGCAGCGCGGCGCCCGCCTCGACGCAGTCGGACGTTGCGAGGAGCCGGAAGTCCTGCCCGGCGAAGTCCGCGAAGCCGGGTTCCGTCCCGTGGACGTGGCCTCCCGCGTCGTTGATCGTGCCGGTCAGTCCCGCATGGCTGGCTACGGCGTCCGTCTTGAACCATGCGTTTCGGAGGTCGAGGACGCCGGCGGCGTTGAGCCAGGCGAGCCGGCTTCCGTCCGCCGTCACGTAGACGACGTTGTTGCGGCAGTCGCAGGACTCGTCGTTGGTGGAGAGGCGGAAGAGGGTGGTGTTGCCGGTGCGTGTCGAGATCACCGTGTTGTTGAAGAAGTGGAGCGTGCCCTTGCGGTACTGCGCAGTCGTCGGGCTGTCGCCGCCGTAGTGGAGGATCTGGCTGTTGCCCGCGCCGTCGGGCTCGATCAGCACGTTGCCGTAGACGAAGGTGGTCCCGTAGGCCGGCTCCGCGTTCAGGTGGCCCGAATCGACGAGGTCGAGCTGGCGGTTGCCGCCCTCGATCCAGTTGTACCGGATCACCGTGCCGGCGGAGCGGTCCTTGAGGTTGTTGCCGAGACAGTCGGCGCGAAGCGGTCCGTAGCGGTTGAACTGGAACGTGATGCCGTCCGCCTCGGTATAGGAATTATGCTCGTAGATGGAGGAATCGATGCCGTTGTCGTAGAGGTGGCATCGCTCCACCGTCACGTCCGCGCCCTGGTGCGCGCAGAAGAGGCCGTTCCCGCAGTCGTGGAGGACGCAGATCAGGATCGTGACGTGCTCGCCCTTCTCGATGGTGATCGCGGCGGCGTTGGAGGCGTAGGCGTGGGTCCCGGCGTCGTCGCCCGTGTAGGAATAGGCGGGGCGGGCGGAACGGATCTCGAGGTTTTCCACGACGATCCACTGCGGCATCCTGTCGGCGGGCGTGTTCGCGCCGCCGATCTTGATGACGGCCCGCTCCTCGCCCCAGAAGTCGAGGGGGGCCGGCGTCACGGCGTTCTCTCCGCTGATCACCGGACGGGCCCCGGAGGCGTCCGGGACGCCGGCGACGGTGATGGGCTGGGATTCGGTGCCCTGACTGCACAGCACGAACTTGGTGCGATAGGGCGTGGGGCGCCGGTGGATGCGCACCGTGTCGCCGGGATGCAGCTGGTGAAAGGGCACGGTGTCGAGCTCGGTATGGGCCCGCCCCGGGCCCACCTCGTACTCGGTCGCGAAGGCGGGCCACGCCGCCGTCACCAGAAGCGCAACCGAAAGCATCTCTTTTCGCATGGTGTCTTCTCCGAAGGAGACCGCACACCACTCTACCGGATGCGGAACATTTGGGAATCCTTTTCGGGCCCTTCGCGGTGTGGCCGGTTTGGGGTTGCAGCCGGGCGGGGATTGTAGATTTCGATTCTGGAGGGCGAACCTGTCCTCCTTCGCTTGCCGGCATCTGCGAGAGCTACGGAGGACCCTACGTAGCCTCG
>CAZDSO010000120.1:0-16421 GCA_964508045.1 uncultured Planctomycetia bacterium
CTTCCGTATTCTCCCTTCGCCTCCAGGAAGGGACCTGGTGCATCTCCAGCGTCGCCTCGGGCCAGGACAAGTTCGATTTCGGCAAGATCGGTGAGATCGGCGAGAGTCTGGAAAAGCCCGGCGGCCTCAAGGGGATGCCCCTGACGGGGGGCGATTCGACGCCGTCGGAGGGCTTCGCGCCGAAAGAGATCGCCTACCCGCGTCGTACGGGACACGACGAGACCCGGCTCGGCCTGGGGTTCTCCAGCCTCCGCTTCGGGCATCCGTCGGACTACCGCATCTCGGGCTTCCTGTTCGGAGCCCGGCTGACGTGGCTACCCAAAGGGGCCAACACCGAGAAGTTCCATCTCGATCTCGGCATCGAGCTGGCCTACCCCTCGTTCGTATTGAAAACGGACAGGATCGACACCGACGTCCTCCTCGACGACGAGGCCGATGCCGAGAAGCCCTTGCCGGCCGGGGCCTTCGATCTGTCGTTCGTGGCGAGCCGGATCCGCGTGTCCGACTACGGGTTCTACGAGGTGGAGACGCGCATCCGAGGCGCGTTCCTCTCCCTGGAGTTCGAGGACGTTCGATTTCGTCACGAAGGATCGACGGAGACCCACTGGGGCGGCGTGACGGGCCTGTTCTTCCGCCCCTCCCTGACCGTGCTCGCGCGGAGGATCGCGGGCCCGCCCACCCCGCTCGAGTACCTGGAGCCCTTCGTGGGCATCGGCATCCACTACATGTACGCGGATCTGGAGCTGAGCGGAGGGTCGGGAGAAACCTTCGGGGACATCTGGCTCGACCTCGTCCTCGGCGTTCGCGGTCGCTGGACGAAGCATGTCTTCGGCGAGCTGTCCATGACCATCGGCGTGAACGATTTCGCGTTCAACCTCGGCGCGGGCCTGAACTTCTAGCCTACCGGATCGCCTCCAGCGGGCAGGCTCTCACGCAGTCCCGGCACCCGCGGCACACCTCGCGGGAGAGGAGGAGGGGGGGCTCGCCGGGCGTCTCCTGCAACAGCACGTGCCTCGTACAGGCTTCAGCGGCGACGCACGCGCCCGCGTCCGGATCGCATTCGCGGGGGCGGCAACGCGCGAAGTCCAGCTCCACCCACTTGGACAAGGCCTTTCCCCCCTACGCCTGTTCTTGATTGCCGCCCGTTTCCGGCGCGGGGAACCCGCAGGAGCCGTCGCAGGAATGCTCCAGGGTGGAGCAGGACGCTTGCGATTGTTGCATGGCGCGGTAGTCCGCCTTGCTCTTCACCACCCCGTGATCGACGAGCGTTCGCATGAGGATCGCGTCGGCGACGGCGGCCCGAAGCGCCTGCACGCCCAGAAGCGAACAGTGCTTCTTGTTCTCGGGAATGCCGCCGAGGTGGCCGACCACGTCGTCGTCGGTCATGTTCAAGGCGTACGGCAAGGTCTTGCCCTTGACCATGCAGGTCAACGCGCTGGAGGTGGAGATCGCGCCGGGGCAGCCGTGAACGCGGAACTTGATGTCGGCGATCGTCTCCCCTTCCAGGCGAAGCGTCAGTTCCAGGAAATCGCCGCAGGAGGGATCGCCGAAGGAGCCCACGCCGTCCGGGTCCTCGAGGACGCCGACGTTGCGCGGGTTCATGAAGTGGTCCATCGCCGCGGCCGAGTATCCCCCCCGGGCCGCGGGCTTGTCGTCGTACAATTGCTTCCAGTCCTGCATGATGATCCTCACCCCTTCATGACCACCCAGCTGCCTTGCGGCACGCCGACGTCCCGGGAGACGATGGAGCACTTCGCGCGGAAGAGGTGGAAGATGCCCCGCCGCGTGCCTTCCAGCGACTCGTAGTTCGCCTGCCCCTTGGCGATCACGAGGTCCGCCCTCTCCAGACGGTCCAGAAACGACCGGGAGCAGGTCTCCGGAAGGACGCCGGGGAACGAAGATCCCGTGGTGATCACCTCGAAACGGCGCGTGATGCCGGCCTCCTCGGCGTCCTCCATCAGCGCGTCGTTGATGATCGGCGACCCCTTGACGGAAACGACCGTGTGCCCGGCGGGAAGCCGGTCCAGAAGCAGGTTGTCGAGAACGATCTCTCCGGCGTTGTCCGCCAGGTAGAGGATGCTGTCCGCCTCGTCCACCGCCTCGCGGAACGCATCGAGATGGTCGATCCCGAAAGGCTCTTGCAGGGCCGCGTCGATCGCCTCCTCGATCCTCACGTCCTCCCCGGCTTCCAGAACGCTGAAGTCCATCACGTTGCCGGCGATGGCGATACGGACCGCCGTGTCCAGCGGGTCGGAGGATGCGTCCACGCGCGCGCGCAGATCCTCAAGCCCGTCGAGGGCGAGCCGGTTGCAGTGCTTCTTCATCTCCAGGTAGGGGTCCGGGTTCCCGGTCGCTTCGCGGATCACGCGGTGGATGCGGCCGCCCATGGCCGGCGGGGAGGAGGCGTAGTCGACCTTCGTGGCCTCCTCCAGCACCGCCCGCAGGGTCTTCATCCGGGTCTCTTCGTCCGGTGCGGCCACCTTGACCGCATCGACGGCCTGGCGGACGAGACAGGATACGCAATCGAGATAGGTTTTCATGCAGGTCCGGTCGATCGAAGAATTCGTGATTGGCTGATTCACCTGTTTCATGCTGACTTGTCATGCCGCGGCTGCGGGCGGGACGCCCGCGCCCCGTTCTGCCGCTGAAATCTGACGGCTGAAATCTGTGCCTTTTCCTTTTCAACGGGATGCTAGTGGTCGCAGATGTTGTTGCCGGTCTGGAGTTTCCCTTCCAGGTAGTCCATGGCGATCTCTTCCGGGGGCCCGGGGGTGGCGCCGACCACGACGTCCACGCCGAATTCCTTGAAGAACTCCTGGGCGCGCATGCCCATGCCGCCGGCGATCACGAGGTGGACGCCTTGGCTGGAGAGCAATTTCGGAAGCGCGCCCGGTTCGTGGGAGGGCGGATCCAGCCACGCGGTGCCGAGAACCTTCCTGGCCCCGGTGTCGACTTCGACAACGGCGAATTTCTGGCAGTGTCCGAAATGGAGGCACAGGTTTCCCTCGGCCGTGGGCATGGCGATCTTCATGGTCTCCCCTTTCGGATCGGCCTTCGCCGGCTCCTCCTTGCGGGTCACGGTCTCCTCGCCTTCCAGGGTTCCGCGGACCCGGTCCGCGATCTCCTCCATGGCCTTGGCTGCGGGCGAGTTCGCGTAGTGATACACGAAGGGTTTTCCCTCGTCCCCCGCCTTCACCATGACCGGGTCCATGGGGATGGTGCCCAGGAAGGGGACGCCCATCTCACCGGCCATCTTCTTCCCGCCGCCTTCGCCGAAGATATGCGAGACCTCGCCGCACTTCGGACAGGCGAACCCGCTCATGTTCTCGACGACCCCGAGAACGGGAACGGCCAGGCGATGGCAGAACGTGATGGATTTCCTGACATCGGAGACGCTCAGTTCCTGGGGCGTGGTGACGATGACCGCCCCGTCCACCTTCTCGAGCACCTGGGCGACCGAGAGGGGCTCGTCCCCCGTCCCCGGGGGCGAATCGACCACGAGGTAGTCCAGCGGCCCCCACTCGACGTCACGGAGGAACTGCCGGACGGCGCCCATCTTCATCGGCCCCCGCCAGATGACCGCATCCTCCTTCCGGGGAAGGAGAAACCCGATGGAGATCACCTTCAGGTTCTCGTACCCGGCCGGCGGGATGCGCCCCTCCTGCTGCATGGGGGGCAGCTCCGTGATCCCGAGAAGCGTGGGGACGGAGGGGCCGTGGAAGTCCACGTCCATCAGCCCCACGTCGCGCCCCTGGAGACTCAGGCTCATGGCGAGGTTCACGGCGATCGTGCTCTTTCCCACGCCCCCCTTGCCGGAGAGCACCATGATCTTTCGCTTGATGCCGCTGATGTTCGACTGCAAGGTGAGCCTGTCCTGGAACTGCTCGTCCGTTTCCCCCGGCTTGCGCGTCGCGGCGGTGCCGTCTTCTTGCTCCGTCATCGGTCCTCCATCAGTCTATGGCCTGTTCCCCTTTCCGGTTTTCCGATTCCCGTTTCCCCTTCAGGCTCCTCGCCCCCTGCCGTCCAGCGCCTCGCGGACCTCCCGCCAGACCTCCCGGAGCTCGCCGGCCGCCCGGCCGTCGCCTTTTTCGACCACGGATTTCTTCTCGATCTGCGCTTCGGTGAAGGCCGGATCATACGAAAGACGCCCCGCGAAACCAAGACCGGTTTTCCTGGTTTTCTCCTCGATGCGGTCCGCGACCTCGGGGTTGAGATCGGCCTTGTTGATGCACACCATGGACGGAATGCCGAAATGCCGCGTGAGGTCGGATACGCGATCCAGGTCGTGTTCGCCGGCCACCGTGGGTTCCGTCACGATCAGGACGAGATCGGCCCCCGAGATGGAAGCGATGACCGGGCACCCGATGCCGGGGGAGCCGTCCACGAGAAGCAGGGGAATCCCCTTCTCCTCGGCGATCTTGCGGGCCTCCTTCCGGACCAGCGTCACGAGCTTCCCCGAGTTCTCCTCCGCGATGCCCAGCCTCGCGTGCACCATCGGGCCACGGCGCGTCTCGGAGACGAACCATTCCCCGTTCACGACCGGAGAGAAATCCACCGCCTTCTCGGGGCAGAAGTACGCGCAGACGCCGCAACCCTCGCAGGCGACCTCGTCGACGGCATAGGCCTGCCCCCCGCGGACGGGAAGAACCGCCTGGAAGCGACAGACCTCGAAACAGGTCCCGCACCCGGTGCAAAGAGATTCGTCGATGCTCGCCTTGCTGCCTCCCGAGAAGGATTCGCGACGCTTCACCTCGGGGGACAGCACGAGATGCAGATCCGCCGCGTCCACGTCGGCGTCCGCCAGGACCATGGCGTCCGCCAGGGAAGCGAAGGAAGCCAGGATGCTCGTCTTGCCGGTGCCGCCCTTTCCGCTGATGATGACCAGTTCTTTCGTCACGGTTTCGCAGCCCCCTTCTCGGTCTGTTCTCCGGCGCGGCCCAGCTCCAGAAGGCGCTGCAGGAGACGGGTAAAAACGTCCCGGGTTCCGGGAACGGCGTCCACCGCAGCCTCCCCGCGGGAATACGCCTCCGCCACCCGACGGTCGTCCGGAATCTCCGCCAGGATCTCCACGCCGCGCTCGGAAGCGAGACGCCGGGCGGATTCGTTGCCGTCCATGTGCCGGTTCACCACGATCCCGTGGGGAACGCCGAGCTTCTTCGCCATGTCCAGCGCCAGGCCCAGATCCCACAGACCGAACGGCGTGGGTTCGGTCACCAGAAGCACGTAGGACGATCCGCGGATCGTCTCGATCACCGGACAACTCGTGCCCGGAGGCGCGTCGAAAAGATGGAGGTCGACATCGTCGGCGGATCCCTTGACCGCGCGGATCAAGGGCACCGGCATGACCTCGCTCACGCGGAGCTTGCCGTGCGCGAAGGCGATCCCGTCGGCACGGCCGCATTCCACCACGCCCATTTCCCGGCCCGTTTCACGGATCGCCTCCTCCGGACAGACCCGCTTGCACCCCCCGCATCCGTGGCAGAGTTCGGGAAACGTCAGTACCTTGTCCTTCACCACCACGATCGCGCTGTACGCGCAAATCTTGCCGCACTCCCCGCAAGCCGTGCACAGCGACTTGTCCACCGTCGGAACCGGAAGAAACACGCGGCGCGACGTCTCCAGCTCCGGATGCAGGAAGAGATGGCTGTTGGGCTCCTCCACGTCGCAATCCAGAAGCTGGACACTGCGCCCCTCCTTCGAGGCGACGAGCGCCAGGTTGACCGCCACCGTCGTCTTGCCCGTGCCGCCCTTCCCGCTTGCAATGGCGATTCTCACCAGTGTCCCTCCACGTTGGCTTCATCGGCGGCTCCGAGATCGCCACGCTTGAAGGCCTCCACGGCCTCGGCCACCGTACCCGAACTCCCCATGTAGACCTTGATCTCCGCTTCCGACAGCGTCCGAAAAGCGTTCGGACCGCAGTTCCCCGTCACCAAGGCCCGGGCACCCGTGCGGGCCACGTTGTCCGCGGCCTGGATGCCGGCGCCCTGGGGCGCGTTCAGGTTCTGCTCGTTGCTCACGGCCTCGTACTCCCCCGTTTCCGTGTCCACCACGATGAACCACGGCGCCCGCCCGAAACGAAGATCCACGGGCGCGTCCATGTCTTTCCCTTGACTCGTCACGACGACCTTCATGTTCCCGATCCTCCAACGCCTGATCTCCCTGATCCCCGCGCCGCGGGAAGACTGATCAACCTGATGATCCATGTTGACCAGTGACCAATGACTACAATCCCCCCCCCCCTCCGCCTCGCCCGCGTCCCCGGCCCCCTCGGCCCCGGCCGCGGCCCCCGCCGGGCGGCCCGGCGCCCCCCCGGCCTCCCGGAGGTCCCTGGAAACGGCGGTGACGCCCGCGGCATCCCGGCATCAGGAAATCCGGCGAAGGCAGGCGTCCTGCGAGATAGGCCGAGAGGACCGACTCGATTTCCCCGGTGATGAAGGGCAGGAGCGTGATCCCCCGCCCCGTGATCATCAGACCCAGCGGCCTCGAGATCGCCCCGCAAATGAGCACATCGATGCCGAGCGACGTGATCGCTTCCACACGCCGGTAGGGATCCATTGCCTCGATCGGAACGATCCGACGTCCCGTTTCCTGCCCCTCGAACACATCGGCCACCAGCATGCGCCGGGAGGCGTCGCAGACCGGTGCGATCCAGTCATCCCATACTGTCAGTCCGATTTTCATCGGCGCCCTTTCGGACCCGGCAATCCATTCATCTGGACGATCAGAAATCCAAGCAACGATCGTGCCATCGCGTAGGGCCCATTTTGATCATCTGTTTGCGACCGGTCTCGCGGCCGGAAAAGCCACTGCGCCCCTGATCCCTCGCGATGTTGCCTTTTCCACCATCGCGATATGAGCACCGCCGGAAGCGGGGAGTCGCAATCATGCAATCCTTAAGTTGCCTCCACGCCCCTGCGACCCATGCTCCAAGCCTAGCTTCTCGTCCGTCCGTCCTTCTCGGGCGGCAGGATGCCGAGAGCCTTGATCTTCCTGAACAGCGTACTCTTGTGAATGCCGAGCGCACGGGCGGCTTCCTGGCGGTTTCCCCCCGCCTGCTCGAGGGCGTTGTGGATCAGGCGGGCCTCGACCTCCTTCAAGGTGCTCTGGGTCGAGGTCGGGGCCAGGTCCCTCTCCCGGCCCCGAAGGGAGTCCGGCAGATGCTGCGCCTCGATCTGCCCTCCCGCGCACAGGACGAAAGCGTGTTCGATGGCGTTTTCCAGCTCCCGGACGTTGCCCGGCCAGTCGTGGGACATGAGGATCTGCATGGCCTCGGGGGAGACGCCCGTGACGTCCTTGCCCTGCAGCCGGGAGAATTTCTCGACGAACGATTCCACCAGAAGCGGAAGGTCCTCCATCCTCTCCCGAAGGGGGGGGAGCTGGAGCCGGACGACGTTGATGCGATAGAAGAGGTCGGTGCGAAAGGATCCCTTTTCGACCATCGCTTCGAGGTCCTGATGGGTGGCGGTCACGATCCTGACGTCGGCGCGGCGGACCTCCGTGCCGCCGAGAGGTTCGTACGTCTTTTCCTGGAGCACGCGGAGAAGCCGGACCTGGAGGGCGGGGGAGATGTCGCCGATCTCGTCCAGAAAGAGCGTCCCGCCCTCGGCGATCTCGAAGCGTCCGGGCTTGTCCTTCCTCGCGTCGGTGAACGCGCCGGCCTTGTGACCGAAGAGCTCGGACTCGAGCAGGGTGTCCGGCAAGGCTCCGCAATTGAGGGTGACGAGGGGCTTGTCCTTGCGGGGGCTCAGGTCGTGGAGGGCCCGTGCGAGCAGTTCCTTGCCGGTGCCGGATTCCCCTTCGATCAGCACGGTGGAGCCGCTTTCCGCGATGCGGGGCAGGATGTCGAAGATGGCGCGCATCCGGTGGTTCCGGCTGATGATGTCCCGGAAGGCGTATTTTTTCGTGACTTCCTTGCGCAGGGCTTCGACCAGCGAGAGGTCCCGGAAGGTTTCCACGCCGCCCGCGACGTTTCCGGCCTCGTCCCGGAGAACGGAGGTGGAGACGCTGATGGGGATGCGGCTTCCGTCCGCGCGGATGATGTAGACGGGCCGGCTGACCGAGGGCTTGCCGGAGTTCACGGTTTCCTTCAGCGGGCAGGCTTCCTCGCAGATGTTGGCCCGGAAGACTTCCCAGCATCGACGGCCCAGGGCTTCTTCCCGTGGAATGCCCGTGATCTCCTCGGCGGCGTGGTTGAAGGAGGTGACGCGCCAGTTCTCGTCCACGGTGAAGACGCCGTCGGAAATGCTGTCGAGGATGACCTCGGTGGGCAGCTCCTTGTTGGATTCGCGATCGGCCATGCGGGGGTGGAAACCTGCTCTTGACGTACTCTTTTTCCTCTCCAGGGATTATAGCGCATCCCCGAAGGACCCACATGCAGGGAAACGGAACGTTTCGAGAACCGCGCCCGATCAGTCCCCCTGGAAGAGGCCGCCCAGCACGGAGCCCTCCCCCTTCTGGTGGCCGCCCGACCGGGGGGCGGAGGCCGTGATCCGGTCGGCCATTCTCGAAAACGGCAGGGTCTGGAGGTACACCGTGCCGGGTCCCGTGAGATGGGCGAAGAAGAGGCCTTCGCCGCCGAAGAGCGCCGTCTTGAAGAGCATGGTTCCCGCCTCGGCCGTCACGGCCTCCTCGGGGTCCAGCGTGACGATCACGGCCTGCATGTCGTCGCCGATGATCCGGTAGTCGATCACGTCCGCCACGGGCTTTTCCTCCAAGCATGGCCCCGGTACGTTCCCGCCTTACCGGCCGGGCTCGTGTACCGATCGATTCGCCATCCTCACCCGGCGTCCAGAAGATTGCAAGTAAATCGCGGAACCGGGACAATCGGGGCTTCCCGGAAACCGATCCGGGCGCGACGCCTCGATTGAATCGTGGAGGACCCCGTGACGCTTGCCGTCTACATGCCGAACCCTCTCGGCGACGATTTCATGGATGCGCTGCGCGAAAACCTCCAGCCGGACGTGGATCTGATCGAGGGGCCCCGGCGCCCCGATCCGCCCGACTACCGGATTCTCGTCGCCGGCCGCCCCAAGCGGGAGGACGTCGCCGATGCTCCTTCCCTCGAGGCCCTGATCATCCCCTTTGCCGGGCTTCCCGGCGTCACCCGGGACCGGATGAAAGCGTTCCCCCGGGTCGCCGTCCACAACCTCCATCACAACGCCCAGGCCACCGCGGAGACCGCCGTCGCCCTCCTGCTCGCCGCCGCCAAGCAGACCCTACGCTTCGACCGGTCGTTGCGCGAACACGACTGGGGTCCCCGGTACGAAGCGTGGTCCGCCATGCTCCTGGAAGAAAAGACCGCCCTGGTCCTCGGCTACGGGGCCGTGGGAAAACGCGTCGCACGCGCGGCCCAAGGCCTCGGCATGCACGTGAAGGCCCTGCGGCGCTCGGGACCCGTTGTGGAGACGGACGGCGTCACGGTCCACCCGAAGGAGGACCTGCACGCGCTGCTTCCCGGCGCTCACGCCGTGGTGGTCTCCCTCCCCGCCACCGCGGAGACCGACGGCTTCCTCGGCGAGGAGGAGATCGCCCTCCTGCCGCCGGGAGCGATTCTCGTGAACGTGGGCCGGGGACCGATCGTGGAGGAGAAAGCCCTCTTCCGCGCCCTCGAGGAGAAACGCCTCTCCGCGGCCGGACTCGACGTCTGGTACCGGTACCCGGCCTCCAAGGAAGAGATCCACCGGACGCCCGTGGCCGGCCATCCCTTCCATGAACTCGACAACGTCGTGATGAGCCCGCACCGCGCCGGACACGTGAAGGAGGACATGGCGCTTCGCGCGAAGCACCTCGCCCGCCTCCTCGACGCCGCATCCCGGGGAGAGGAGATGCCCAACCGCGTCGACCTGGAAAGGGGGTACTGACGGGGCCATTCGCGCAGTCACCGGATACGGATTTCAGATTTCAGCGCCGGCAACCTCGCACCCACGCAACCACTCAACTACAGGGGCCCTTGCGCCCCCTGCACCAGAGGGGACCCGCCTCGGTTCATGGCTTCGTGCTTCACTTCGGCCGTCGCAGCGCGGATCGCGGGCTTTCAGCCCGCAACACCGAAACCGGTGCCGGGGGGGAAACGGGTACGCCGGGGGATTCCCATGGAACCGGGCTACGGAACGAAAGAGAAGACCACAACTTGCTTACACCTCGAAAGCCTCGACTCCTGCCCCCCGCTTGTGCAGCGCAGCTTCCCGCCGGTACAATGCGCGCTTCTCCCGCGCTTCGAGACGTGTTCTTTTTCCGGAGGTTCCCATGTCGAGCCGAGGGTACTACATGCATCCCGCCATCCATGGCGAGTCCGTGGTTTTCGCGAGCGACGACGACCTGTGGTCCGTCCCCGCGGCGGGCGGAACGGCGACGCGCCTGACGCGAGCCCGGGGGAGCGCCACGCGCCCGGCCTTCTCGCCGGACGGATCGAACATCGCCTACCTCGGCGTGGAGGAGGGGTATCCCGAGGTGTACGTCATGCCGGCCACGGGCGGGGAGAGCCTCCGGCTCACCCGACTGGCCGCCGCGACCCTCCTTCTGGGCTGGACCCCGGACGCGGAGCGCGTCGTGTACAGCACCATCGCCGGACGGCCGAACCGGCGGCTCTTTTTCGTCCATACGGTTCCGGCCGGCGGCGGCCCGTCCGAGGCGTTTCCCGTGGGCCCGGCGGTGGCCCTCGCCTTCGGCCCGGGGGGGGGCGTCGTCATCGGGCGCGGGTCCGGCCTGGATCCGTCGTGGTGGAAGCGCTACCGGGGCGGGCGGATCGGCGAGATCTGGATCGACCGCACGGGAAAGGGGGCGTTCGAGAAACTCATCGAGACCGGCGGGAACCTCGCCTACCCGATCTGGATGAAGGACCGGATCTTCTTCCACGCCGATCACGAGGGCGTGGGAAACCTCTACTCCTGCACGCCGGAAGGATCGGACCTCAGGCGCCATACCGACCACGCGGATTTCTACCTCCGCTCTCCACGCGCCGACGGCGAGAGGATCGTCTACACCGCAGGCGGGGAGCTCCATCTCTGGGATCCGAAGAACGACGCGTCCCGGAAGATCGAGGTGGACTTCCCGAGCCAGCGACCCAAGAGGGCGCGCCGTTTCGTCTCGGCCGAGAGATTCCTTCAGGGCTATGACCTCCACCCGCAAGGGCATTCCCTGGCGCTGACGGCCCGGGGGCGGCCGCTGACCCTGGCGCACTGGGAAGGGGCGGTCCGGCAGCACGGAACCCCCGGGAACCGCGTGCGCTATCGTCTCGCCCGCTGGCTCCACGACGGCGGGCGCCTCGTCGCCGTCTCCGACGAGGGGGGCGAGGAGGCGCTGGAGATCCATGACGTGGACGGAGGCAGGATCAAGAGGCTCCAAGGGCCGGATCTCGGACGCCCCGTGACCCTCCAGGCCTCTCCCGTGAAGGACGAGGTCGTCCTGTCGAACCACCGGGGTGAGCTGATCCACGTCGACCTGGAGACGGGCGAGGCAACGGTGCTGGCGCAGAGCCGGTTCGGCCGGATCGCCGGCCACGATTTTTCCCCCGACGGACGCTACGTCGCCTTCGGCTTCCCGGAGAGCCGGAAGCGGTCCGCCATCCTCGTGCACGCGCTGGAAACGGGCCGTACGCATCGCGCCTGCGAACCCGTCCTCAGGGACGTGTCTCCCTGTTTCGACCCCGGGGGCAAGTACCTCCATTTCCTCTCCTACGCGGGCTTCGATCCCGTGCGGGACATCCTCGATTTCGCCTACGGGTTTCCGCGGGGCGTCCTTCCGAAGCTCGTGACGCTGAAGAAGGATCTCCCGTCCCCTTTCGAGATGGAGCCGAAGGCCCCCGGCGCCAAAGGCGCGCAGGACAAGAAGAAGGCCGAGGCGGAAGAGGGGAAAGCGGAGGGGGAGGAGGGACCGCCCCCCGTCGAGATCGACTGGGAAGGCATCGAGCGGCGGGTCGTTCCCTATCCCGTGGAGCCGGGCCACTACACGCAGATCGCGGCCCTGCCGGACAAGGTTCTCTACGCCTCGTTGCCCGTGCAGGGTCTGCTCGGCAGGAGCTGGTTGCCCGCCGAGCCGGAAGCCAAGGCGCGCCTGATGGCCTTCGATTTCGAGACGGGCAAGGAGGAGTGCCTGGTGTCCGGCATCACCGACTTCCAGCTGGGCGCCGGCAGCAAGACGATGGTCTACCGGGCGGGCCGGCGCCTGCGCGTCTTGCCCGCCGGCAAGAAGCCCGACGACGAGGCGCCGGGGCCTCCGTCACGGAAGACCGGCTGGATCGATATGGGCCGTCCGAGGATTTCCGTCGATTTCCTCGAGGAATGGAAGCAGATGTTCGCTGAAGCGTGGAGGCTCCTCCGGGACCACTACTACATCGAGGACATGGGCGGCGTGGACTGGGAAGCCGTCTACAGGCGTTACGCGCCCCTGGTCGACCGGGTTTCCACGCGGCGGGAGCTCTCCGACCTTTTCTGGGAAATGGGCGGTGAGCTCGGGACGTCGCACGCCTACGAGCTGGGCGGGGACTATCCACCCGAGCCCCGCTACCCGCAGGGGTTTCTCGGGGCGGATCTGGCGTGGACCGGTCAAGCGTGGCGGATCGCGCGGATCGTGGAGGGAGAGCCCGGCGAGCCGGGATACGATTCGCCGCTGAACGCGCCCGGCGTCGGCGTGAAGGCGGGGGACGAGGTCCTGGCGGTGAACGGGGTCTTGCTGGGGGCGGACAGGCCTCCCGAGGATCTCCTGGTCAACCAGGGCGGCCAGAAGGTGGCCCTGCGGGTACGACGCGGGGAGGAGGAGCGGACCGTCACGGTGAAGGCGTTGTCCGGGGAGATGCCGGCCCGCCACCGCGCGTGGGTGCGGAACAACCGGGCGCGCGTCCACGCGGAGACGGACGGGCGCGTGGGCTACATCCACATCTCGGACATGGGGCCGCAGGGCTTCTCGGAGTTCCACAGGGCCTTTCTGACGGAGGTGGAGCGGGACGCGCTGATCGTGGACGTCCGTTTCAACGCGGGCGGCCATGTTTCCCCGCTGATTCTCGAGCGGCTGTGCCGCAAGCCCAACGGCTACGGCGTCTCGCGCTGGACCGATCCCCGGCCCCGGCCTCCCGAATCCTTCGCGGGTCCCATCGTGGGGCTCACGGACGAGTTTTCCGGATCGGACGGGGACGTCTTCAGCCACAACTTCAAGCAGATGAACCTGGGCCCCCTGATCGGCAAGCGGACGTGGGGCGGCATCGTGGGTCTCAGTCCCACCCATCCTCTGGTGGACGGAACGGTGACCACCCAGCCCGAGCACTTCAACTGGTTTCTGGACGTCGGGTACGGGCTGGAAAACCACGGCGCCGAGCCGGACGTCGTGGTGGAGATCACGCCGCAGGACTACGTCGCCGGGCGGGATCCGCAGCTTGCGAAGGCGATCGGGACGGCGGAAGCGATGCTGGAGGAGAACCCGCCGGCCTCCCCGGATTTCTCCGGGAGGCCGGACCGCACGCTTCCGACATTGTCCCCGCGCGAGGGGCGGTGAGGCGGATTTGCGGACGGGGAGGGGGGAACCCGGGGGCAAGGGGATGCGGCCTGCAAGGTTTGGTGGTGTCTGAGATTCGCTCACGTCAACAGGAATGGGGTCAGTCCTTCCCTCGCGTTTTCAGCGAATCTCATACACCACCCAAGGTTTCGCATCCGCCGGAATTCCTGTAGGGTGGATCCGTTTCGCCAAACAAGGATTGCGCTCATGACCCTGTTCCAGGAAAAGACGTATACCTGCCCGATCTGCGAGGAGGAGGTGCCGGGGGCCGACCTGCAGAGCACGAACCAGGTGGGCCAGTACACGGACTTCTGCCCGATCACCATGGGCTTTCACGCCGTGCCCCTGGTCATCCAGGCCTGCCGCAACTGCGGGTACGCCGGCTACGCCTTCGATTTCGAGGGCCGCTCCTTCACCCCTGCGGAGAAGCTGGCCTTCCTCGACGCGAAGATCCCGGAGGGCCTGATTCCCCTGGAGGCGCGTCTGGAGACTCTCGAGCCCGACCACGAGTACTACCTGGCCTGTCTCACCCGGCGGTATTTCGGCGCCCCGGCGCAGGAGCTGGGCGATCTGCTCCTGAAGGCGTCCTGGTGCCTCAGGCTGGAGGGGGGGCGGCCCAACGACGACGTGGCCGCCTCGCGGTACCGGCGGGAAGCGATCCGCGAATTCGAGTGCGCCCTCCGGACGAAGGAAGGCGACGACGACCGGAAGCGCGAGATCCTCTACCTTCTCGCCGAGCTCAACCGCCGGCAGGGCGATTTCGAGCGCGCGGAGACCTTTTTCTCGGCCTTTCTCGACGATCCGCCGCCGGAGAAGGAATGGACCCGGGCCGCGCGGGTCCTCCTCGAGACGTCGCGGGCCGGCGACGCGGCCGACCACACCTTCGAGGAGGTCCTGGGAAAAACGTAGCGGCGTGGCGGGACGGGCGTGTCGAAGGCGGGCTGCGGAATGGAAGAGTGGGGAAGGACTTGCTGATAGCGCGATACGCTGCCGGATTTCCAAGGTTCCCTCCGTCCACCGTCTGTGGTAGAGTGCCGGGTTCGTTTTTCGGCACATCCTGATTCGAAAGGAGCAAGACACATGGCGGTTCTCGAACATCTGAAACCGGCGCTGGTCTGGAAGCACTTCGAGGGGCTCTGCAACATCCCCCATCCCTCCGGGCACGAGGAAGGCGTGGCGAAGTACATCCAGGAGCAGGCCAAGAGGCTGGGCTACCCCGTGGAACGCGACGAGGTGGGCAACGTCAAGGTGACGCAACCGGCGACCCCCGGACACGAAAAGGCCCCCACCGTCGTGCTGCAGGGGCACATGGACATGGTCGGTGTCTGCGTCGAGGGATCCGGACACGACTTCCTCACCGATCCCATCCGGCCCAAGATCGAAGACGACTACGTGCGGGCCCAGGACACGACGCTGGGCGCGGACAACGGCGTGGGCGTGGCCATGATGCTCGCCGTCATGGACGATGGCGACGTCGTCCATCCCGAGCTCGAGCACCTCTTCACCATCAACGAGGAAGCGGGCATGGACGGCGCCCACGGCCTGAAGGCGGAGTTCCTGAAGGGGCGCCGCCTGATCAACCTCGACACCGAGGAGTTCGGGGAATTCTACATCTCCTGCGCGGGCGGCAACGATTCCATCGTCAAGCTGGCAACACCCCGCGCGCCCGCGGACAAAAGCGCATCCACCCTCGCGGTGAAGGTGGGCGGGCTCAAGGGCGGCCACTCCGGAACGGACATCAACCTCGGCCGGGGAAGCGCCACCAAGATCCTGGCCCGTCTCCTCGACCGCGCTCTCGATGCCGCGCCCCTGCGTCTTCGCTCCGTGGAAGGCGGAAGCAAGCGGAACTCCATCGCCGAAAAGGCCTCCGCCGTCCTCGACGTCGACGCCGGTTCGGTTGACGCCGTACAGAAAGCGATCGATGAACGCGCAGCGGAGATCAAGGCCGAGCTGGAAAAGGACGATCCGGGCCTCGCGGTGAGCGTCTCCAAGACCGATCCCGAAGGACCCGATCCCATGACCGCCGGGATCTCGAAAACCGCCGTCAAGCTGCTCGTGGCCCTGCCCCACGGCGTCCTCGCCATGAGCCCCGAGGTGCCCGGACTCGTGGAGACCTCCACCAACGTCGGCACGATCGAGACCAGCGACGAGGGCATCCGGTCCGTCAACCTCACCCGGTCCGCCGTCACCTCCTCCCTCGAGATGATGAAGGAGCGCATCCGCGCCATCGCCGGCTTCGCCGGCGCGGAGGTGGAGGAACCGCGCGGGTATCCCGGCTGGAAGCCGGACATGGACTCCGAGCTCCTCAAGAAGGGCAAGGAAGTCTACAAGTCCCTGTTCGGGAAGGATCCCGAGGTGAAGGCCATCCACGCCGGCCTCGAGTGCGGCATCTTCTCCGAGACCCTCAAGGGCGTCGACATGATCTCCGTGGGACCCACCATGCGGAACGTCCACTCCCCGGCGGAGGAATGCTACATTCCCCACGTCGAGGAGATGCACAAGCTTCTCGGCAAGTACCTCGAGGCGCTGGCCTAGCAGCGGAGCAGAAGAGGGGGAAGGGGTATCAGTCACGGGTCATGGGTCACTGATAGGGGCGACCCCGCGGGGTCGCCCCTTTCTCTTCCCCGGAAAGGGATTTCAGATTTCAGTCGTCAGCGTCTGTTGTACAGGCGAGCAAATGAGCGAGCCGGTTTGTTGGATCTGGGTCGTTTGGTTCCGGTAACCCGTAACCTGTTTGATGCTGTGGGTTGCTACAACTCTTGGCAAAGCACGGCCACCCAGGTGACGGGTTACAGGTTACAGACACCGCCATGAAGGCACCAAGGCACGAAGTACAGCAGGGAGGGGGGATGGGCGATGGAGGATTGGGCTGTGGAATAGGGGAAGGATGGAATTTCGAATGGAGTCAGCCATGAGCCTTCGGCTCTCCCAGAAAC
>CAZDSO010000121.1:0-16355 GCA_964508045.1 uncultured Planctomycetia bacterium
AATCGCCGTGGTCCCGGGCCGGGTGTCCGCGTGGCCCGGAACACACGCCTCCCACCCACAGCGGCGGCCGGCTAGCGCGCCGGCTCGAGCACCCAGGTCTCCCGCCGGGCCGGAAGCGCGTCCTCGAGAATCTCCGCGACGGAGTCTCCGAGGCGCTTCACGCCCGGCGCTTTCTCGAGAAAGCCCTCGACGCCCTCGATGGGGAAGTCCACCTTGGCCGTCTTGAAATGCATGGGAACCAGGATGCGCGCCTCGAGCTGCCCCGCCACCTCCAGGGCCTGGTCCTTGTCGATCGTGAAAAAGCCGCCCACCGGCGCAAGCAGCACGTCCGCGCGCCCGATCTCCCGGGCCATGTCCTCCGCGAGAACGTGCCCGAGATCGCCGAGATGGACCACCTCGAGCCCCTCGAGCCCGATCTTGAAGACCCGGTTGGCGCCCCGCTCCGCTCCCCGGGAGGGATCGTGGAACGTCTCGAATCCCTCGATGCGGACGCCGCGGTGCTCCGTGACCCCGGCTTCCTGGACGACGTACGGGCTCCCTCGCACGGCCGAGAGGTCGAAGTGGTCCTCGTGCTCGTGACTGACCGTCACGATGTCGGCCTCCACGTCCGCCGGCGCGTACCGGAGGGCGTTGTCGAAGGACCCCGACTTGTAGGGGTCCGTCAGGATCGAAGGGCCGTCCTTCGACGTCAGACGGAAACAGGCGTGTCCAAGCCATTCGAGTTTCATGCGCTCTCCTTTCCTTGCCGTGGCCCGTCCGGTTCAGGACGGGAAATAGAACTTGAGGGTGCGGCGAAGCGCCTCCTCCGTGTCCGACTCACGCACGGCCTCCACCAGCTCGGGATAGGCCTCCATGGCTTTCCCGATCTGCCGGTAGACCTTGAGGTACTGCTGGTCCTCGTACGGCGGGGCGATCATCGGAATGAAGAGATGGACCCGTCGGCCCTCCGGCGCGTCGAACCACACCCCCTCCTTGGAGCGAAGGAGCCCCACCTGAAAGGACCGGGCTTGTTTCGTCCTCACGTGGGGAAGGGCCATGCCCTTGCCCAGCGCCGTCGAGGCCTTCTTCTCCCGGTTCCAGAGATCCGTGAACAGCTTGCTCCGGTTCGCGACCGCCCCCTCCGCCTCGAAGAGGTCGCAGATCTCTTCGAGGACGCGGCGCTTCACCTCGCGCCCGTACCGGACGCCCGTATCCGGATCGGCCAGCGATTCCGGATCGAAACGCGTCTCGAGCGCCATCCGGATCAGTCCCGGTTTCAGGTACCGAAGCAAGCTCATGGCTGTCGGCGCGCCAACAAGGGGAACCAGGCGCGAATATCGATGTCCAACCCCGGCCACGCGGGGATCACTCCCGCTTCTCCAGGCGGCGCACCTGCCCTTTCGGAATTTCCGACACGCCCGAGGAGACCTCGAGAAGAAAGCGCTCCCCGCGAAAACCCTTCAGCCGGCCGTCCAGATGGGCGCCGTTGCGAAGGTGGAGCCTGACCGTTCCCTGGAAACGATCCAGGAATCCCTTTCCCTCCCGGCGAGGCCTGAAAAGAGCCCGGACGCGTGCGGCGAATCCCTCCGCATCGGCCAGGCCGCGAAAAGCGGGGTCCGAAAGCAGCGAGGAAAAATCATCGAAACCGAAATCCCTCGCGCGGGCCATCGCCTGCATCGCCTGCTCGCGCGCGCCGGCCGCCCCCCACGCGCGGGCCGTCTCCACCCACGCGCGCCCGGGCGACGGGGCGAGAGGGAGCCATTCCTGGAACGCCTTTTCCGCCTCCACGGGATCGCCGAGACGGGACAGGATCCGGCCGCGGTCCAGGGGACGCACGGAAAGCGCCTTCTCCGTCAGGGCCTGCTTCAGCGCCGACGCCGGTCCTTCTTCCCCGAGACCCTGAAGGCCGGCCGCCGCTTCCGCGCGCACGTGCAGGGCGGGATCCTCCAGCATGCCCTGCAGGATCTCCCGGGCGGCCTTCCCCCCGATCGAGGCGATCGATCGCGTTGCTGCCTTCCGGACCCCGCGACGGGGATCCGACACCCCCCGGACCAGATAGGGAAGGGACGATTCGTCCCCCACCTCGCCGAGAGCGCGCATGCAGAACCGGCGGATCGTTGGATCGGCCTCGAAGATCCCCGCTTCCAGACGCCGGGCCGCGCGCTCGTCCGCCACGGAAGCCAGCGTCTCGAAGGCGGCCCGCCGCGTGGCGGGATCCTGGGACTCGCAGGACTTCAACAGCGCCGGCACCGGATCTTCCCCGTAGACCAGGATCCGGACGGACGCCGCGCGGACGTCCGGGATCGGAGACGACACGTATGTTTCCGGAGCCGTCAAGGGTGAATGCGGCTCGTGCTGCGCCAAAAGGACCAGGGCGTCGGCCACCAGCGAAGAATGCCGGTCCGTGAGAATATCGCGCAAGGCCGGAAGAAGGCGCGCCGAAAGGACGGGGTCGGTCAGCGACAGGCCGAAACGTCTCGCCTTGGCGTCCTTCAGCGCGAGAAGAGCGCGGAGGGCTTCCTCGGCGTCGGGATCGGAGGCCATGAGGAGCGCTTCGACGACCGCGCATCGCGCGTCCACGTCCGGCCCCCAGTACAGATCGAGGGGGATCCGGGCCAGCAAGTCGGGGTCCCGGAACAAGCCCAGCGTCTTCAGCGACGCATGCACGTCGCTCGTCTCCTCCGAGGCGAGCATGGCGAGAAGAGGTTCCACGATGCTCCGGTCGCGGATCAGGCCCAGCGTCGTGGCGGCGGCGGCCCGGACGGCCGGATCGGCGTCTTCCTCCAGGCGGCGTCGAAGGGCCTCCGCCAGCGTCTCGCTTCCGGAAGCGAGGAGACGGTGCCGGGCGCCTTCGACGGCCCGAAGACGGACCTCTTTCTCCGCGTCGATCAGGGCTTCCTCGAGGGCTTTCCGGGACGCGTCGTCCGAGGCGAAGCCGAGCAGGGAGGCGGAGGCGGCCCGGACGGCCGTGCGGGGGGAGCGGGAACGCGCGACGAGAACGGCCGGGAAGCGCCCGGCGAGCCGGGGATGATCCGCGAGGAAGTCGAGAAACGGGGCAGGATCGATGGAGGGACGTTTCCCTCCGACCAGGGTGCGGATGTCGTCCCGGATTCCGTCGGCGTTTTCCTTCTGGATCCGCAAGGAACCCGCGAGGCCGGCGAGGCGCAGGGCCGGATCGTCCGAGGCCGCGAGGGCTTCGAGATACGGGAGGTGGCCGTGCAGGGCGCGGCGGGCCAGAAGCCATGCGGTCGGGAGGGGAAGGGCGGGTTTGCCGGACAGCAGGAGGCCGGCCAGGGCCGGCACGGAAGCCGTAGGGTCCATGCGGGCGAGGGCCTCGAGGGCGGGCTCGGGTCCCCGAGGGAAGCCTCGGGTCCGGGAGGCGGCGTCGGCAAGCACCCTGGCCGCCTTGTGCGTTCCGATGTCCGCGAGGAGAAGCCGTGCCTGACGGGCGGCCTCGGGATCCGTTTTCAAGAACCACGTCTGGAGGACCCCGACGGCTCGATCGCCGGCCGCGAGGATCTCGAGCCGGCCGGAGGCGTCCGGGGGCCATCCGGCGCGTTGCAGCGCCTGGAGGAAGACGTCCGTCTTGACGGGGAGGTAGACGTCGAGCGCATGTGCGGCATCGCGTTTCTCTTCCTCGGACCCGACGAGCGCCTGCCGGCGCAGGCGGAAGACGGCGGGGTCATCGAACCGGAGAAGACGGGCGTCGAAGTCGGACAGGGTGCCGGGATCGAAGAAGGCGGCGCGAAACTCGAGAACGGCCCGTCCGCATTCCCCGGCACGGCCGAGTGCGACAAGCGCGCGGGTCCTCTCCAGCACGTGGGGGGAAACGAGATCCTCCACGGCTCTCGCGGCGAGCTCGAAACGCCGTGGATCGCTTTTCCTCAGTTGATTCAGGGCCTCGAGCCTGGCCGTTTCCTCGCTGGTGGGTTGGCGGGGCTCCCGTTCCGCGCGGGCGTCCTGGTAGGCCTTCAGGAGGCGGAGGAACTTCTCCCTCTGCGTATCGCGGAGGAACTCCATGCAGCCCGTCGAAACGAGGGCGAGCAGAACGAATGAAACGATCTTGGAAGGCATCCTTCGCATCTCCTCTCGACCCGGGATTCTATGGGAGGCCCAAAGGGGCGTCAACAATGGCTCGGGAGGAGCCTCGCCCTCCAAGGCGGCATGGACGAAATCGAAGGCGTGCCGGCTTCGCGAAGTGAAAGCGGGAATGCTGGAGAGGCCAGGGGTTGGTGGAGACGATGGGATTCGAACCCACGACCTTCGCATTGCGAACGCGACGCTCTCCCAGCTGAGCTACGTCCCCACGAGGCCGCCGCCTGCGGCGGGGCATCGACAGGTTAGTATATCGCATCCGGAGGGGCCGTCAACAGCCACAGCGCGAATGGCTCCGATCGGCACCTGTTTCAGTGCTGCGGGCTCGGTGAGCCCAACTTCTCTCGACCCGGAGAACGCTGAAGAATCACTGAGGACGCTGAGGATTTTTTCGGGGAGGAAAGCACTCTCTCCGCCCCGTCAGAGCTTCTTGACCACGAAGATCTTCCAGATTTCCTCGAGCGCGTCGAGATCGATTCCCTTGATGGCCTCCTCCATGGCCTTCTTGAGGATCTTCTTGCGCCTGGCCTGGGAACCGAGCAGGCCGACGGTCATCCGGTCGTTCTCCTCGTCGATCTCGATCTCGACCTCCGTCTCCTCGGAGGCCTTGCGGACCTCGTCCTGGAGGACGCGGAAGTACTTGGGCATGATCTCGCCCCACTCGGGCTTGAACTGGCCGCCCATGACCCGGTCGCCCAGCTGCAGGAAGGTGGTCAGCGCCCACCCCTCGGCGTAGCAGGTGCTCGAGTCCGCGTAATAGGTGGGCTGGTCGTACCAGATGATCTCGGAGATGGGCACGTGGCCGTCCGTGTTCACGCAGCTCTTGATGGTGCCCGCCCGCGTCTGGTTCTCCAGCGTGGGCACCATCGCGCCGCCCTTGGGCTGGAAGGAGGCGAAGAACTCGGCGGGCCCCTCGTTGAAGGTGATGCAGGGGCTCACGTGCTCGCAGGCGTAATAGATGTACTGGTGGAAGCCCTCGTGCTGGAGGACGTCGAAGAAGAGCTTCTTCATGGTCCCGAAGTACTGGCTCTTCCGGTACACGACGAGTTCCTCCACGCCCGGGCTCCAGTAGCCCAGCACACCGGGGTTGCCCACCCCGCTGTAGGAGGCGAAGTCGCGGTGGGTGGCGCACAGGCGCACGATCGGGGCCGCGTTCTCCACGGTGTCCTCGTTCAGGGGGGGGAAGTACTTGTAGTACTGGGGACGGATCCGCTTGAGACGGTCCGCGACGGCGTAGAGATCCTTGAGGTCGCAGTTGTAGTAGATGATGTAGTTCGGAATCGGGAAGATGTTCCAGCCGG
Source organism: uncultured Planctomycetia bacterium (assembly GCA_964508045.1). Lineage (GTDB taxonomy): Bacteria > Planctomycetota > JAKEIC01 > JAKEIC01 > CAZDSO01 > CAZDSO01. Next base: position 5,376 of record CAZDSO010000121.1, read on the forward strand.
GGGGAAATCCCTTTTCCCGGATCTCCCGGGCGCGGCGCTCGATGGCCGTTTCCTTGCCCTTCTCGAGCGAATCGAGGCTGCCCCCTTCGCTCGCGTCCGAGCCCGACGCCTCCTTGGTGAACTTGAAGGAGGCCAGCGAGTAGATGAAGACCTTCCTGTAGTGCTTGTCGAATTCCTGGGAAGCGCAGTAGTACACGATGCCGATGGCGTCGTCCTCGCGCTTGTACTCCACGGCATAGCCCAGCGCCGTCTCGCCCTGGCCGGTGAGCTGGAGCTTGTACTGGGACGAGCCGGGGGGGAGCTTGTGCGACGGAAGGAACCTCCCCCGTTCCAGCTTGAACGTCACGGCCAGGCGGTCGTCGAGGTAGTCCTTCAAGGTCTTGTTGCCGTCGGGCGTCAGATGGGCCACCCGGCATTTGGGCGTGAAACCGTATCCCTTGTAGGCCTTGTCGGAGCGGAAGTGGACGATGGTCGTGTCGTCGCCGGGCTTGGGCGGATAACCGGGCCAGTCCCGAAGGCAGCAGAACTTGAATCCATGCTGCTTGTTCTCGTAGTACTTCCGGGACAGCGCGACGCCGGCGGCGTCGGCCTTTTCCGCGAGGGGCCCGAAGAGCAGGGCGAAGGTCGCGAGCCATCCGAAGACGACGACCAGGGTGATGCGGCACCGGTCCATGGTGATTCCCCCTATGAAAACTTGTTCCTCGACGAGATGCTCCGGCTGTTCATCATTATAAGGATTAGACGCGCCAGGCTCCGGAAAAGTTCATTTTTGGAGGAAAAAAATGCGCTCACGAGTGGACCAAGGGTCCCCGGAAGCTCCAGGGAAGGCGGAAGCGAAAGAGGCGGGAGGAGTCACCGCAGGCCGATCTTCGCCCGCACTTCTTCCAAGGTTTTCTCGGCGAGGGACTTGCAGCGGGCCGCGCCGTCTTCCAGGGCTTGTTGCACCTTCTCCGGTTGCCGGGAGAGCTGGTCCGCCTTTTCCCGGATGGGCTCGAGATCCTTCATGAGGTGCTCGAACAGGATCTTCTTGCAGTCCACGCACCCGATCTTGGCGTTTCGGCAATCGTGATCCACCTGCCGGCAGACCTCCTCGGGAGAGATGCCGAGATGCATCGTGTAGAGGTTGCACCGGCCGGGGTCGCCCGGGTCCGAGCGCCGCTTGCGGGCCTCGTCGGTGACGGAGGTTCTGAGTTTCTCCCACAGGACGTCCTCGTCCTCGAGGACGCCGAGGAAGTTGTCCATGGACTTGGACATCTTGTGCTTGCCGTCGGTGCCCAGGACCTTCAGGGTCTGCCCGAACATGGTGTCGGGGACGGGGAAGGTGTCGCCGAAGCGCCGGTTGAACTTGCGCGCGAGGTCGCGGCAGAATTCCAGGTGCTGGGCCTGGTCCTCGCCGACGGGGACGCCGACGGCCTTGTAGAGGAGGATGTCGGACGCCTGGAGGACGGGATAGTTGAGAAGCCCCGCGTTGACCATGCCGGCGTGTTGCTTGGATTTCTCCTTGTACTGGGTCATCCGCTCCAGATCGCCGACGGCGGTGACGCAGTTGAGAATCCAGGCGAGTTCGGTGTGTTCGGGGACGCGGGACTGGACGAAGAGCGTGCACCGGTCCGGGTCGAGTCCCGAGGCGATGTTCACGCGGGCGGCGTCGAAGATGCGCGCCTGCATCTCCTTCGTCTCGTAGGGCTGGGTGATGGCGTGGTAGTCCACGACGCAGAAGATCGCGTCGTACGCGTCGAGGAGCTTCACCCAGTTCTTGATGGCGCCCAGGTAGTTGCCGAGGTGGATCATGCCCGAGGGCTGGATCCCGCTGAAGATGACGCCTTTTTTCTCCATGTCCTGGGTCCTCATTCCCAAAGCAGCCAAGCCACAGCCACGGCGGGCAAACGGCCGAATACGGCAAGTCTTTCGACCCTGATCGACATGATTTCCATTCTGATCTACATGATCTTGACGGGGGGGCCACCCTTTCAAGAAAGAATCATGTTGATCAGAAAAAGGTCATGTGAATCAGGCTCGAGAAGACACCGCTGCACCGGAAATGTTCTCGCGAAAACATCCCTTCGAGGCGCAGGGGTCCCATCCCCGGCTCTCTTACTCGTGCACGAATTCCGCGGGCACCTTCGGCCCGTTCTTGATGAAGTTCTCCATGCCGATGGCCATGTCCTTGGTGGTCTTGCATTCGCCGAACTTGGCGGCCTCCAGCGCGAGACCCTCGTCGAGCGTGGCCTTCGCGCCGCCGATGACGGCGTCCGTGAGGATCGCGTCGATCCGGCGGGACAGGTGGCCGATGTCCACCTCCGCGGGCTCGTCGGGGACGCTCACCGGCCCTTCGGGAATCGGATCGAGGGTCGTCTTCCCCGACGCGGCCTCCTGGACGAGCGCCACCGCCCGGTCCAGCAGTTCGGGGCCCGGCACCTCCGCCGAGACCAGACCGAAGGAAGCGGCCTGCGCCGAGGAGATGGGGTTCCCGGTACGAAGCACGGGCCACGCCTTCTCGAAACCGATCCAGCGCACGAGCCGCTGGCTACCCCCGTAGCCCGGAATGATGCCGAGCTTCGGCTCCGGCTGGCCGGCGAACGCCTTCTGACCCCCTGCAGCGAGCCTCGCATGGCAGGCCATGGCCAGCTCGTTGCCTCCGCCGAAGGCCAGCCCGTTCATCGCCGCGACCACCGGCTTGTCCAGCGTCTCGATGTTCCTCACGATCTTCTGCCCCTTGGCCGCGAAGGCCTCCGCCGAGGCCGGGTCGGGCAGGGCCGCAAGCTCCTTGATGTCCGCTCCGGACACGAAGGCCTTCACGCCGAAGCCCGTGATCACCGCCCCGACCACGTTCGGGTCCTCGGCGATCTCGTCGAACGTGTCGCTCAGCTGCGTCATGACCTCCGCGTTCAGGGCGTTGAGAACCCGGGGCCGGCGGATCGTCACCACCGCCACCCCGTCGAGGTCCTCGCGCAGCACCACCGGGATGTCGAAGGGCACTTCCGCCTCGGCCTGCCGGCGCAAGAGCTCCGGCACCTTGAAGCCGGGGTACTTCGCCGCGTAGGCCTCCACCAGCTTCAGCGCCTTCGAGGGGCCCACCTTGTTCATGAACCGGAACGGCGCCCGGACCACCAGGCCGATCTCCACGGCCATGTCCAGATCCGCGACGGTGCTCACCCCCGAGTCCACGACCTCGCAGCACAGGCCGAAGAAGGCCCCCTGGAACAGGTCGGACAGCGTCTTCTCCTTCTCGGGATCCACCTCCACCGTCTCCCCCCGCGCCGCGGTGGGCCACGGCTCCCCCGAGGCCAGCTGCTTCTCGATCACGGCCGGCGGCTTGAACCAGCTCATGATCTTTTCCCCGTACCCCTTGATGCCGTGCGTCGCCAGCGGCGTGCCGCCCGTCAGGTTCATCGCCGTGAAGGGACCCACACCGAGCCCCAGCGCCTTCGAGGCCACCGCGTCGGCTTCCTTCACCGTGCAGAGACCCTCCTCCACCAGCAGACCCGCCGTCAGGAACAACCCCTCGAACACCGGATCCACGGCGAAGCCGAACCGGCTCTTCCGCACCCGGATGGGCACCTTGCCGATCTGCTCGTAGAAGCGCAGGGCGAACCGGGTCGCTTTCTCAGACGTGTCCGCGCCCGGCACGATCTCCACGAGCACGTTGCGCTCCGCCGGGAAGAAGTAGTGGATCACCATCGCCCGATCCTTGTGCGCCATCTCGGCGAAGATGACCTCGGGCTCCATGTGCGAGGAATTGGAGGCGAGGATCGCCTCGTCGCCGCACACGCTCTCGAGCCCGGCGAAGATCTTCCGCTTGATGTCCAGATCCTCCGTGGCGGCCTCGATGACGAGACCCGCCCCGGCCAGCGCCGCGTTGTCCGACGTGAACGTGACGTTGCCCTTGATCGCCTCCCCCTGCGCGGGCTTGAAGGCGCCGGACTCCATGCCCTTGTTCACCTTCTTCTCCAGCTTCTTCTTGCCCTTCGCCAGCGCCTCCTCGGCGACGTCCACCACCACGACCTCGCACCCCGCCTTGGCGCCTTCCTTGGCGAAATGAAGCGCGATGTCCGGCCCGATCTGGCCGGAACCCACCACGCCGATCTTCCCGATCTTCCGTCCGAACATCTCGAATGCCATGCCGTCCTCCCTGACCGGGAGCGCGCGATGAAAAGTGCGCGCCCGCCGCGATGCCGGGCCGGAAAGGGGCGATTCGCCCCGCGGGGCTGGTTGCGCCCTCTCCGACGCCTGGAAACGAACCACTGGGGACCTGAAAACCGATCATTTTCCCCACAGGGCCCTGCAATGCAAGGAAAAATGCGCACGCCATACTGCTTCTTGTCTGTGGATTCATCTTCAACCTCCTGCCGCGCCCTGTCCTGGACCCAAGGAGGGAAAAACCTCTTTCATGGAAAACCGCCATGGGAGTGAGTGGAAAAACGGATATTACTATATGAGTATATACGAATATGGCCATATTCGTATATACTCATATAGCTATTTCCATTTTCCGCTGGAGGTCGTCATGCCCGCCCACAGCCCCCGGGATATCGACTGGTTCGACATGGAGGAAATCCCCTACCGCGCCTCCCGCCTGCTCAAAGCCCTGGGCAACCCCAAAACCTACGCCCTCGCGAGGCTCCTGCTCGAGAAGGACGTCCTCACCGTCGAGCAGATGGCCCGCGCCCTCAAACGCTCGCAACCCACGATCTCCAAGATCCTCAGAACGCTGCGCGACCTCGAGGTCGTACGATACCAGCGCAAGGGAAACGAGGTCTATTACACACTCAAGGACAAGAGACCCCTCGGCGCCCTCCTCGACGAAGCGGAACATTGCACCGGCCGTGCGGCCGAGAAAGCGGGAGGACGGAAGCGACAAAGGAGTCGTTGAGGGGCCGCAGAGGCGTTGATAGAGTAACCCACGCTCATGAACCTTCTCGAAGGCATCCTTCTCGGCGCCGTGCAGGGCGTCACCGAGTTCCTCCCCATCTCCAGCTCGGGACACCTCGTGCTGGCCGGGGACGTCCTCGGCGTCTGGTCCCGCGCCGGCGACGACGCCCTCTTCCTCATCGTCATGACCCACACCGCCACCATGCTCGCCGTGCTCGCCTACTTCCGGAAACCAATCCGCGCCCTCCTCGCCTCCCTCCCCGCCCTCCGCCACCCCGGCGACGCCTCCGACCAGGACCGCGAAAACCTCGCCCTCGCCGGCTACCTCCTCCTCGCCTCCCTTCCCGCCGGCCTCGCCGGACTCCTCCTCAAGGTCCTTCTCGAGGAACGTTTCGAGGATCTCGTCCGGCGACCCGCGCTCGTCCTCGCCATGCTCTGCGCCACCGGGGCCTTCCTTCTGGCCACGCGCTGGACGTCGACCTCGACGGCCCGGTGGACCCCGCTCCGCGCGCTGCTCGTGGGCGTCGCCCAGGCCATCGCGCTGCTTCCCGGCGTCTCGCGGTCCGGCGCGACCATCGGGACCGGGCTGTTTCTGAAGGTGAAGGAGGAGAAGGCGGCCGAGTTCTCCTTCCTGCTGGCCGTCCCCGCCATCGCGGGGGCGACGGTCATCGAAGCGCTCACCGCGCCCCTCCCCCGCGATCTCCTCCCCGCCTCGGCGGCCTTCGTCACCGCGTTCCTCAGCGGCCTTCTCGCCATCGCCCTCCTGCTGGGCGTCCTCCGCAAGAAGTCGCTCTGGCTCTTCGGCTTCTACTGCCTCGCCGTCGGCGCGGGAGGCCTGGTCCTGCTCGCGGCCCAGGCCGGGGGATGAGGGGAGTCATGGGTCACTGCTCACTGGTCGAGCCATTCCCGCTGTGGCTGTCTTTCGTGGGCGCGGGCTGACGTTCGTAGTGAGCCACGGAACGAAGTGGTTCGATGGTTCGGTCTACTTCAGGGCTTCATGCTTCACTTTGACGGTTGCCATCTTCTGAAAAACCCGTTTGTGACGAGATCGAGCGAAGTCGCCGCCGGCAAGGCCCGAGGCCCGAAACGCCGGCCCGACCGTTTATAATGGGAAGCCATGAGTGATTCCCCCCGCGAGACCGGGCACGGCAAGCCCCCGCCGCTCTCCAGGAAGAAGAAGATCCTCTTCGCCCTCCTCTTCACCCTCCTGCCGCTTCTCCTGCTCGAAGCGGGCCTTCGCCTCTCCGGCGCGGAGTTCGGGTGGGAGGTCGAGGCGCCCCTCGCCCGGCGCCAGCTCGAGGCCTACGTGGGACGCTCCGAGATGTGGAGCGACGAGGACCTTCTCCAGGCGAACTTCTCCATCTACGTCGACGACCGGACGCGGCTCTGGAGGCTTGAGGGGGACCTCGATGTCGAGATCGGGAACTTCCTCGTCCCGCACGACCTTCGAGGGATCCGGACCTTCGCCGTGAAGACCAACGAACAGGGGTTCCGCGGCCCGCTTCCCCCCGCCGCCGGGAAACGGAAGACGGTCCTGTGCCTGGGGGACAGCCACACCTTCGGCTGGGGGCTGGAGGAAGAAGAGACGTTCCCCGCCCGCCTTCAGCGCCTGCTCGACGGGGAGGAACCGGACCGGTACGCGGTGGCGAACGCCGGCCAGCCGGGATATTCCTCCTTCCAGGGAAGGGTTCTCTGGGAGGAAGGGGGGCGCGACCTCGCCCCGGCGTACGTGGTGCTCGCCTTCGGGTTCAACGACGGGCTCAAGGCCCCGATCGCCGACGAGGACGCCGCCGCGCGCCGCGCCGGGGCGCCCGGCTTCCTGCGCCACGCCCTGATGCTCACACGCACGTACCGCCTTCTACGGCATGCGATCCTCTCGGCCCGGGGGGCCGGCGGCGCGGACATCGAGGGCATGGGCCGGCGCGTTCCCCGCGAGAAATACCGGGCGCACCTTGCACGGATGGTCGAGGACGTCCGCAAATGCGGGGGCCGGCCCGTCTTTCTCTCGCTGCTGTGCCGGTACCACCGCACCCTGACGGAGCTCGCCCGCGATCTCGACGTGCCGCTGGTCGACGCCGACGCGTACGCCGAACAGGCCCGGGAAGCGCTCGTCGCCGGCCGGGGCGACGCGGCGTGGCGCGCGGAAGCGCTCGAGCGGTTCGGGCCGGCGCGGCTGGAGAAAAACCCCTCCTGGTGGGTCCGCGCGGACGCCGCGCACTACAACCGCTTCGTCCACGAGGCGGTCGCGGAAGCGCTCGCCGAGATCATCCTGGCCGACTAGCAGGCCGTCGAGGCTGAAATTGTGGGTTGTGGAGTAGAGCGCGCGGTAAAGGAAGGGGCGACCACACGGGGTCGCCCCTACGGAGCAGCTGGCTGCAATCTGAAGGCTGCAATCTGAAATCCCATCCCGGTTCCGCCCCTTCACCTCCGCTCGCTCAGGATCCGCGCGTAGCGGTAGTAGACCTCGAGGGTGAGGGTGCAGATCGCGGTGGTGTAGACGCGCCCGCCGGCCTTGCCCCACACGCCGACCGGGTCCCAGGAGCCTCTCTCGCACCCCTCCTTGCGCTGCGTGGGAATCAGGCTGTCGCGAAGCGCATTCTCCCAGGCCTTCCAGTACTTCCCGCCCAGCTGGTACATGGCCAGCGCGCCGTAGTACCAGTAGTACATGTCGATGGTCCCCCCGTTCACGTCCCACTTGGGAGGATGCTGCCGGAGGAGGTTGGCGCCCCCGAGGACCTCGGGGCGGTTACGGGCGGCCTTGTCCAGGATGAAGATGCGGCTGATGACCGCGGCCGCCGTCATGGCGTGGAGGCACTGGAACTTCCCCTCCATGCCCGCGGGCCGCCCCCCCGCGTCGCCCTTGGAGACGTAGCCCGTCTGGTAATACCCCTCGTCGGTGACCTGGTCGAACCACTTCAGCGCCCCCTCGAAAGCCTCGTCGGGGACGTGGAGGCCGGAGAACTTCGCGGACTTCAGCGCCAGGACGGCCCAGCCGGTGACGGAGGAGTCGTTGTCGCCGGGCCTCTGGCCGTAGCGCCACCCGAGGTAGGGATTGCGGCACTCGATCAGGAAATCGACGGCCCGCTGGGCGGAGGCGCGCAGGAGGTTGCTGTTCGACATGCCGAAGGCCTCGGCCATGGCCATGGTGCAGATGGCGTGGTTGTAGATCCAGTGGCCGTCGGCGGACTTGGGGCCGAAGCAGCCGTCGGGGGTCTGGCGCTCCTTCATGGCCCGAAGGGCCCTCTTCACCGTGTCCTTGTGCTTGCCGTGCCGGTGGGTGTAGCCCGCGCCCAGAAAGGCCAGCGTGGAAAGGCCCGTGACGCCCATGTCGTAGTCCTCCCGCTCGCCGGGCCCGCTGCACGATCCCCGCTTGCAGTTCATCATGAACTTCCTGCAGGACCACATGCCGTCGGGGTTCTGGTGGTTCGCGAGCCATATCAGGCCGAGCCCGGCCGCCGCACGGGTGTGGCGTCCCCCGGTTCCCGTTGTGAGGTCGCGACGGCCGCCGAAGCGCCCGCCGAAGCATCCGCCGGCCCCGCCGCCGATCCCGATGGACCCGTTCCAGTACTTCCCCTGGAAGGGCTTGTCGGACCGGGCGTCCTCGATGCCCTTGCTGGATTCGTAGTCCTCGTTGTTGTCGGTCTCGACATGGTCGGCGAGTTCCGCGTCCTTGAGGACCTGGTCCTCGATGGACGGCTCGTCCGTTTCGAAATCCTGGTCTTCCTTCCAGATTTCCCGCTTCAGCTCGGGGTCGGGCTCCTGGGGCTGGTCTTCCTGGAGGCTGGTCTCCACGACGACGGGCTTGTCGCTCTCGTACTCGGTGAAGTGGGCGAGCATGAGGACGATGCCGATGAGGCCGTGGGCGGCCATGGAGATGAGCCACCAGGGGGTCTGGCGCAGGGCCTCGTTCAGGATTTCCTGCGCGCCGGCACTTCCCGTTCCGTACCATTCCTCTTCATAGACGGATTCCCGGTACATGGCATCCTCCTTTTCTCCGCGGTCTCGCGGATCGTCTGGGCTTGTTTCTCGCGGGGTGCTCGTCCCGTTTCCCCCATGCCTACGTGGACAAACGGGACGCGCGGAGGGCGGTTCGGGAAAAAAGGATTTTCTTTTCCCGTCTCCGGCGCAGGCAAAAAAAACCGGGCGCCTTTCGGCGCCCGGTCTTCGTTGCGGTTCAGGCCGCGGTCATTTCACGTTGAGGACGCGGCCGTAGCGGTAGTAGATCTCGAGGGACAGGCAGTTGATGGCGGTGGAGTAGACGCGGCCGCCCGCGGTCCCCCACGCGCCGACCGGGTCCCAGGAGCCGTTCTCGCACCCCTCGCGTTTCTGCGTGGGGACCAGCGCGTTCTTCATCGGCTCGTTCCACGCCTTCCAGTACTGGCGGCCGAGCTGGAACATGGCCAGCGTCCCGTAGTACCAGTAGTACATGTCGATGGTCCCGCCCTTCACGTCCCACTTCGGCGGGTTCTGCTTGAGCAGGTTCCCGCCGCCCAGGATCTCGGGACGGTTGGTCGCCTTCGTGCCGAGGATGAAGATCCGGCTGATCACGGCGGCGGCCGTCATGGCCTCGGTGGGCTGGAACTTGCCCATGGCCTCGGCCAGCCGCGCGCCCGTGTCGCCCTTGGACGTGTAGCCCGTCTTGTAGTAGGCCTCGTCCGTGACCAGGTCGAACCACTTCAGCGCGCCGTCGAACGCCGTCTTGGGGACGTGGAGATCGCTGATCTTGGCCGACTTCAGCGCCAGCACCGCCCACCCCGTCACCGAGGAGTCGTTCTCGCCCGTCTGCCGCCCGTACCGCCACCCGAGATCCGGGCTCTTGTTCTGGCAGTCGATCAGGAAATCCACGGCCTTCTGGGCCGGCGACTGCAGAAGGGGGCTCTTGTTGGACAGCCCGTAGGCCTCGGAAATGGCCATCGTCGAGATGGTGTGGTTGTAGATCCAGTGGCCGTCGGCCGTCTTCGGGCCGAAGCACCCGTCCGGGGTCTGGCGGTCCTTCATGGCCTTGAGGCCGCGCTTGACCGTGTTCTTGAACTTTCCGTGCTTGTGCGTGTGCCCCGCGCCCAGGAACGCCAGCATGGAAAGGCCCGTCACGCCCATGTCGTAGTCGTCGCTGGCCCCCGGCCCCGTGCACGTCCCCTGCTTGCAGTTCATCATGAACTTCTTGCAGGCCCACATGCCGTCCGGGTTCTGGTGGTTCTTCAGCCACACCAGGCCCATCAGCACGGCCGACTCGGTGTGCCGCCCGCCGCCGTAGGCGCGAAGGTTCCGCCGGCCGCCGAACCGGCCCCCGAAGGTGCCGCCCGCGCCGCCGCCGATGCCGATCGCCGAGTTCCAGTACTTCCCCTGGAACGGCTTGTCGGAGATCGCGTCCTCCACGCCCTTGCTGGACTCGTAGTCCTCGTTGTTGTCGGTCTCGTTGTGGTCGGAGATCTCCGCGTCCTTCAGCACCGGATCCTCGATCGGAGGCTCGTCCGTGTTGATCTCCTTGTCCTGCTCGAAGACCTCGCGCTCGAGCTTCTCGTCCAGCTCCTCATCCTCCTGCTGCTCCAGCTCCGTCTCCACCACCACCGGCTCGTCCTGCTTGTAATCCGTGAAGTGCGCCAGCGTGAGGACCACCGCCAGCAACCCGTGCGCGGCGACCGAGATCAACCACCAGGGCGCCTGCCTCAGGCCTTCGTTCAGGTACTCCTGAAACCCGCCCTGAGGTGCCTGGTGATAGTACTCGTCGTCATAGTACTCGTCATCGCGAGGCATCGTTTCCTCCTTTCGAGGCCGACTCGAGACCGTTTCCCATTCGCATCATACCGGGCGCGGGAAGGCGGGTCAACCCGCGCCTTTCCGTCGCCGGGGGAGATAAACGGCCCCGGGGAGGGAGGGTTCATTTTTTTTCGGAAATCTTCCCCTTTTCCCGTCCCAGGGGGACCCTCCCCCTCCAGGAACGCGAACATCCGGCGAACATCCGCCAGCCATGAGCCTTCGGCTCTCCCGGAAACATGAAAATTTGGAGGGCGAGCCTCTCCTCCTTCGCTTGCAGGTGGTTGCGAGAGCTACGAAGGACCCTACGTAGCCCTTGCAAGAGCCGATCGGCGTAGTACGGGCTGGCGAGCC
>CAZDSO010000122.1:0-16125 GCA_964508045.1 uncultured Planctomycetia bacterium
GATGCATCGATATCGAATTGCCTTGGAATCACCCACACATTCTTTAGGAGAGGCTTTCGGGCCGGGGGCCAAGGCGTGGCGGGATCACGCGGAATCGCTGCTTTCGCAACCGGAAGACGGAGAGACTTGACCCTGCACGCGCTCTCCTCGCGCCTGATGAGATCCGAGAGGGTATCCATCGGCGTCCTCACCACCCGCACTTTTCCATGAACCGCTTGAGCTCGTCGGCCCGGATGGCGAAGCCGATCTCCGCGGAACGCTCCTGGTGCCCCCCGTTGTTCAGCGCCACGACCGTCCCCTTCGCCGTGAACATGGGTGAGCCCGACGTGCCCCCCGAGAGGCTCGCCGAGTGCTGGATGATGACGGGGTCCCCCGGGCACGGGGGCTCGAGCTCGTAGTTCGTGAGGCGCCCGATCCAACCGTCCTTGAACGTGGCGATGGCGTTCTCGTCCTTGCTGACGTAGGCCGGCGTCAGCTCGCCCGGAAACCCCAGCGTCACCAGCTGCGTCCCGATCCGAAGGCTCGAAAGCGCGGCCTCGTCCGCCAGCGGCAAGGCCGGGATCTCCGCGTCCTCCGTCTTGATCTCGATCAGGCCCACGTCGGGGGAGAAGACGTCGTTGAAGTCCGGGTGGCCGATCATCCGCTCGATCTCGAAGATCCGGCCCGTGCCGTTCTGGACGATCTTCCGTTTCGGACGGTTCTCCAGCATCCGCACCACGTGCGCGTTCGTGGCCAGCAGGCCGTCCTCCCGCACGCAGAACGCCGTGCCCGTCTCCACGATGAGCTCCGCCTCGTCGAACCCCAGGCAGAGGAAGATGCCGTCCTTGTAGCGTGCAGCGATGTCGGCCCACAGCGTCCCCCCCATCCCGATGCGGTTTTGAAGCTCGCGCTCGCTCTCGGACAGCGCCTTGCGAAGCGCGGACAGCTTCTCCTCGGTCTCGTCCAGCAGGCGCCGGCGGTCCTCCTCGGAGAGGTCCTGGCGGTTGCGGATGGTCTCCAGCGTCCCGCCGACCCTGTGGAGCTGCCCCATCAGGTTTCCGACGCGCTCCTTCTCCTTCTCGAGCTCCTCCCCGAGCTCCTGCTTCTCCCGGTTCACCTCGTCCAGCCGCGATCGAAGGGAGCGGTTGTAGAGGTAGAACGCCCCCAGCCCCCCCAGCACGATCACCGCGATGAGCGTGACCAGCTCCCGCACGATCCGGCGGTTCCGGCGCTCCTCCTGGGCCGTGGCCTTTCGGATCTCGCGGCGCAGCGTGTTCTTCCCCACGAAATGCTTGGCGCTCTCGCGCTCGGGGGCGGGCGGCGCCTTCGAGGCCGGGACCAGGCTCTCCTCGATCAGCACCCGGCCCCGCGGCCCCTCGCGCCCCAGCGAGAGCAGCTCGTTTCCGGACAGCTTCAAGGGCTGATCGATCGGCCGGTCGTCGACGAACGTGCCCGTCCCGGACCCCAGGTCCCGGATCCAGACCGCGCCGCCCTCCACGTACAGCTCGGCGTGTTCCACGGCCACGCCGGCGTCCGTCCCTGCGTCGAAGACGACGTCGTTGTCCGGCCCGGTGCCGAGCCGGACGCGTTCCTGGGCGAAGCGGTGGTCATGGCCGTAGAGCGAGGATCCCTCGAGGTGCCTGAGCATGATCTCGATGGCCATGGTCGCGGTCTCCACGAGCGAGGAGGCAAGGTCGACGGTGCCGGTCAGGGATTCCAGATTTCAGATTGGAGATTTCAGCGGTCGTCCTGTCGCATGAAAACCACAAGAGGCCGCGGCGCGAAGGGCTCACCCCCGCGCGACGGCATTCACTCCTCGGATCCCTCGACGATCTCCTCGTCGTATTTCCCGGGGTTGTACTTCTTCTTGTAGGAGGACTTCGGCGAGCGGAGGATGCGCACGGGCTTCACGCCGGCCTCGAGCGCGGCGGAGACGTCCGAGTCGGCGTCGCCGTAGAAGACGTCGAGGCGAAGCGCCCGCAACCGTTCCGCCTTGCCCTCGGTCTCGAAATAGACGTGGGTGGGGGGGATGCCGAAGGTCTTGTAGAGGAAGCGCATGACCTCCTCGCCCCCGTGGGGATGCCGGGCGGTGACGACGAAGATCTCGGCGCCCTTCGCCTGGTGCGCCTGGAGGATCTCCCTCGTCTTCTTCTTCACCACGCTCACCTCCCCGTCCGAGGTGTTGACGACGCGCCAGAAGGCCCAGGAGTAGGGCCTGACGTCGGCGTCGAAGCCTTTCTGGAAGGCGGGCGAGCTGAAGAGCAGCGTGTCGTCCAGATCGAAGCCGACCCGGAGCCCGGCCTGCGGCTTGTTCGCTTCCGGCGGTTCCGCCTCCCCCGGTTCCGCTTCCGTCTCCTCTGCGGGGGCCGGGGAGGACGAGGTCTCGCCCCCCGCAGGGGCGTTCGTCCCGCAGGCGGAGGCGACGAGGACGGCCAGCAGGGCGGCGAGCCAGAGGCGGCCGAGCGCGCGGCGCCCGGGCTTCGATGGAGGAACAGTTCCGGTCATGGCGGACTCCTGGTAAAAACGGGCCGGAAGGACAGATCATAGCATACAACGGCCGACTGTAGAGGAGGGATCCCGGGATTGCGGATTTCCGCTTGGGGGAGGCGAATCCTCCGGTGAAACCGGAGGTTCGGCGATCCGCAGCCTGGCAGGGAAGGGGTCGGCACGTATGCCCGGCCGGTCCTCCATGGCGCCCCTGGTGTCCTTTTCTCGAGGATAACATGCAATTCCATCGTCCTTGTATCAAGGACATGTCATTTCTATTCTCATGATCTTCCCGGGAGGTCTCCGGCCTCTTCCTGTGGAAGATACCTTGAAAATTCTGTGGTGACCGCCGAAATATCAAGATATACTTGAACCCATGATCGACCGGCCGGTGCAAAGAAAGCGCGTCGAGGGGCTTTTGAAAAGCAATCCCGTCGTGGCCATCGTCGGGGCGAGGCAAGTGGGAAAGACCACGCTCGCACGCCGGATCGCCCGGGAACGCAAGGGCCCCTCGCGGCGTTTCGACCTCGAGAATCCCGCCGACCGGGCCCGTCTGGCGGACCCCATGCTCGCGCTACGCGGGCTCAAGGGGCTCGTGATCCTTGACGAGATCCAGAACAAGCCGGATCTGTTTCCCGTTCTGCGCGTCCTCGCCGATCGCACTCGAAAGCCGGCGCGTTTCCTGATTCTGGGCAGCGCTTCCCCGGGATTGCTCAAGCAGAGCGCCGAGTCCCTGGCCGGGCGCATCGCCTATCACGTGCTCTCCGGCTTCTCCCTCTCGGAAGTCGGCGTAAAGCAGGCCGATCGGCTCTGGTTGCGGGGGCGTTTCCCGCGTTCCTATCTCGCAAAATCCGACGCGGAAAGTCTGGAGTGGCGGAACAACTTCGTCCAGACCTTCCTGCAGAGGGACCTGCCCTCCCTCGGCGTGACGATCTCCTCGTCCACCCTCCGCCGTTTCTGGACCATGGTCGCCCACTACCACGGCCAGGTCTGGAACGCTTCCGAGTTCGGTCGCAGCTTCGGCGTGGCGGATACCACGGTCCGGCGCTACCTCGACCTCTTGAGCGACACGTTCGTGATCCGGCAGCTTCTGCCCTGGCGCGAGAACCTGAAGAAACGCCAGGTCCGCTCCCCGAAGGTCTATCTGGCCGATTCGGGGCTTCTCCACGCCCTTCTGGACATCCGCACGCGCCGGGACCTCGAAGCCCACCCCAAGCTGGGGGCCTCGTGGGAAGGTTTCGCCCTGCAGGAGGTGGTGAACCGTCTCCGCGCCTCGCCCTCGAACTGCCATTTCTGGGCCACCCATGCCGGGGCCGAGCTCGATCTTCTCGTCGTTCACGGGAGGAAGCGTTATGGCTTCGAGTTCAAGCGAACGTCCTCCCCCCGCCCGACGCCGTCCATGAAAAGCGCCCGCAAAGACCTGAAGCTCACGAGGCTCGATGTCGTCTACCCCGGCGAAGAGACGTATCCCCTGGCCCCGAAAACGCGAGCGCTTCCTCTCCGCCGCCTCCTCGCCGACCTGAAGCCCCTGGCGTGAGACGAAAGCGCCGGCGGCCTGCTCGTTCCCGCTACTCCTTGGCCACGGCGGTGACGACGTTGGAGATGGGCGACTCGTTGTACCAATCGTCCTTGACCGTCACCATGAAATAGTAGGTCGATCCCGGCGTGAGGTTCGTGACGGTCGCGTGTTCCGTCGTCCCGGCCGCGCCGACGGGGAAGACCTCCGGCCCCCAGTGGCCGCGGTTCTCGTCGGTGATGGGCTGGTCCCCATACCGGACCTGGGCTCTGTTCGCCGTGCCTGTGTCCCCGTCGTCTCCCGGATTCGTCCAGGTCAGATCCACCGTACCGGTCTGGGATCCGGGAACGGCCGCGAGATCGTCGACGGCCGCGGGCGGGGTCACGTCGTCACAGGAAAAGAAGCATCCGACGTTCGAGATGCTCCCCGTGTTGGGCACCTCGTCCACCGCCTTGATGGCGATGGAATAGGACACGCCGGGAGTGAGCCCCGTGATCTCCCGGTACTCCGTCATGCCCGGCCGTTTCGGCACCCAGGACTGGGAAAAAGTCGTTGCGCTGTCGAAGTTCGTGTCGTCGATCGTTCCGCACCCCTGGGCGTACTTCACGATATACCCGGAAGCCCTGCCCTCCGTTCCATTGTCGCCCGGGGCCGTCCAGAACAGATAGATGGAACCGAGAGACGCCGGGACCATGGGTAAACGATTGCTAACATCGGAAATCGCGGCCGGCGGCGTCGCGTCCGCGCCGGCGGACGCGGAAGCCACATTGGATATCGGCCCGGCGTTGAAGCTGTCGTCGATCCCCTTGACGGCGAAGTAGGTGTTCTGCCCACCCGGTAAACCTGTGACCGTGATGCTCTCCGCGTTCCCGCTTTCCTGGGGAGCCATGAACTGCACGAAGGCCGTGGCGTCGTCGAAACTGGCGTCCGTGATGGGGCTGTCCGAGCTCACGATCACGTAGCGGATCACGCGTCCCGTGCTCCCGTCGTCGCCCGGAGCCGTCCAGCTCAGGTCCACGGTGTCCGGAGCGGTTCCGGTGGAGGCGGCCAGGTCCGAGATCGCTCCGGGGGCCGTGTCGTCGGACAGCTCGATGCTCCTGCGCCTGATCCTTTTCAAGTAACCCGAATCGGGAACCGAATATTCCATGGTGAGAGGAATCGGAGCGTCGCCCACCTCCATCTTCTTGAATCCGTTGATCCAGTCCGTCACTTCAGCGGTCGCCAAGTTCTCAATAAAACCATGTGGAATCCCGATCTTGTAGATCCCTGGAGAAGTTTCCTGGAAAATGTTCGTTGTGCAACCAACACAAAAAGACTGTTCGGGATACTGATATCCTCCAGTCGATCTGATTCTCGCCAGAATCGGAACACCTTGATCATCGTAGATGACCGTCATCAGATTCGAGTCGTTGTATCCCGGAGGATCCGACACGGACATGAAATAGGATTCGCACGTGACGCCCTGATTCACGAAACCGAAGAGGTTCATCCCGACGCAGCAGAAATTAGTTTCCCCGTCGGGAAACCAGTCCGTGTTTGGTCCCGTATTCGGCGTATTCGAACCCCAGTAAGCCCAGGGAGGTCTCTCGGATCCCGTGCCGTCCCAGACCTGGACCGTCTTGAACGTATCGAGACAGATTTCGACCTGATAGGACCCGGACTCCTGTACGACAAGAGCGGGCTGAAATGGGGTGCCGACATTACTGATCGTTGAGAAAGGGTATTGGTAATACCCGTAGTCGGTCATTTGCGCCGTCGAATTGTATTTCTGATCGACCGACTGGATCCCTCCCGGGGTTGTCCAGATCGTCTTGTCCGCGATCCCGTCCTCGTCGGCGTCGAGGTAGGCCCAGGCCTTCAACGAGTATTCGTCTCTTGGCATGATACACAAAAACCCATAGGTCTCCGCAAGTACTGTTGAGGTCTCCGTGACCGGCACGCTGAACTCGTTGGTGAACTCGAACTCCCTGGGGGATCCCCCCCAGTCGAACGCGATTCCTGTGATTCCGCCCGGATCGACGGGATAGAAATAGACCGTCTCCAGCTTGATCTTGATCCCGTCGACGACGGCAGATCCGACATGGGAGCTTTGCTTAAGCCCGCCGGGCGTGTCTTCATCATACATCTGAAGGGCCATGCCGTAATATTCAGTGCAGTAGTAACCGCTCTCCTGCAGGTTCTTGACCTGGATCTTCGAGCTTCCCCCCGACCCGGATTCGCCGGCCCGGTCGACGGAGATGAATCTGCACGACACGCTGCCCGTTTCCTCCTCGTCCTTGCTGGTGCATCCGCCCGCCGCGAAGGCGAGGACAAGAAGAGGAAGAAGAACCTGCCGTTTCAACCATCCTGACATCGCTTTCCCTCCCAAGAAACCTGCGGCGTCTCGCCATCTCCCTTCGATCCGCTTGTACTTCGCTTCTTTCAAGTCTACGCCGGCAAGGAAAAACGACCTATAGGGCTTTTGGTAAACTTCCCCTTCCGAAATCCCCACTTGTTTACGATTCCATCCCCCCTTCGCCAGCCTGGAAGTTGCGCAGGTCGGCCTGACGCATAGAATGGACTCTCATGTCCCGGGAGTACGCTCCAGATCGAACGGAGACAGGTCGGGTTCACCGCCACGGTCTTGGGCGGGCCCATGGGCCCGCCCAAGACGCCGCAGACCGTTGAACCCCGAAAACCTCGAGGAGGGGGCCGAGAGCCTTGGACAGGGACGCCGGAGATCCGAACCCGCTTCCAGGCCGCCTGGAAGCAGTCCTCGAACTCTTCCAGAAGACGTTCGAGCAGGCCCACTTCTCCGTGTGCGTGTTCGACGCCGAGGGGCGCTATCTGGACTCCAACCCCGCCCAGTACGAGGTCTTCGGGGCCGATCATCCGCCCCCGGAGTTCAGCTTCCTCGAGGATCCCCTCATCACCGCGGCCGGCTACAAGCACCTCCTCGAGGCGATGAAGGAGGGCCAGCCGGTCCGCATTCCCCCCATCTGGTACGACATCCCGAAGATCGATCCCGAATACGTCCAGACGCGGCGCGTCTTCCTCGGCAGCTACGTCTTCCCCTTCAAGGACGAGCGGGGCGAGGTCCTCTGCTACTTCGTCTTCCACGAAGACGCGACCGAACAGGAAACGGCGCGGGAAGCCCTCGCCGAGAGCGAGGCGCGGTTCCGGCTTCTCGTGGAGAAGGCGCCCGTGGGCATCGTCGCGATCCGCCGCGACGGGACGGTCATCGAGGCGAACCCGGCGCTGCTCGAGATCCTGGGCTCGCCGTCGCGGGAAGCGACGCTCCGATTCAACGCCCTGACCCATCCGGGGCTGGTGGAGGCGGGCGTCGCCGAGGAGATCCGGCGGTGTTTCGAGACGGCGGAACCCGTCTCCTCGGAGCGGCCCTACGCCACGGCCTGGGGAAAGAAGGTGGTGCTGCGCTACCTGCTGGCGCCGTCGGTCGTTGCGGACGGATCGGTGGAGGAGGTGCTGGCCGTGGTGGAAGACGTCACGGAAGCGGCGCGCGCCCGCGAGGAGGCGCTGCGCGCGGAGCGCCTGGCGGCGGCGGGTTCGCTGGCGGCGGGTATCGTGCACGACTTCGGCAACATGCTCACGGGGATCGTGGGGCTGGCGAGGCTGCTCTCGGCGGAGCCGGAGCTGGGCGAGGCGGGCCGGAAGCGCGTGGAGACGATCCGTGAGGCGGGGGAGGAGGCGCGGGATCTGGTGCGGCGCCTGAAGGCGGTGTCGCGGGAGGGCGGGGGCGGCACGGCGCCGGTGGACCTTCACGAGACGGTCCGCAAGGTCTGCGCGCTGGCCCGGCACGCGCTTGCGAAGAGCGTCCGCATCGAGGCGTCGCTGGCGGCAAAGGGGAGCGTGATCGAGGGGGACGGCACGCAGCTGCACCGGCCGCTGTTGAACCTCGCGATCAACGCGGGCCAGGCTATGCCCGAGGGGGGGAGGCTGACGTTCGCCACGGCGGACGTGGAGGGGGACGACGGGGCGCGGCAGCTCGAGCTTCGGGTGAGCGACACGGGGGAGGGGATGGCGCCGGAGCTTCGCGATCGCATCTTCGAGCCGTTCTTCACGACGCGGGAGGGGGAGGGGGCGGGGCTGGGGCTCGCCACGGTGCGCGAGGCGGCCCGGCGGCACGGCGGCGCGATCCGGGTGGACAGCGCGCCGGGGGAGGGCACGACGTTCACGCTTCGGTTCCCGCTGACGGGGTGAAGAGTGGATGGCCGGTCTTGGGTGTCCGATCGCAGCGGCACGTGGACCGACGTTCCGTTTGTGGGAGGCGAATCCTCCGGTGGAACCGGAGGTTCGGCGATCCGCGGCGCCGGGGGCCCGGGATTGCAGCTCCCTCTTGAAACTTCTTTGGGCCTTTTCCCGGGCGCGGAGTTTTCCTAAGGTGTGTTCCTCGAATGTTCGTGGATGTGTTTCGCGCGCTTCACCGTGGGGGGAGGGGCCATGCCTTCGTTCGCAGGGGATCACGACGCCCTGAGAAGACGCGCGGACGAGCTCGAGAAGCGGCTCGAGGAGAAGAAGCGGGCTTCTGGCGGGGACGCCTCGGCCTTCTACGTGGAGAGTCTCTTCGAGACCTTCGAGGAGGCGCCCGTCGCGTTTTCCGTCTACGACCGGGAAGGCCGCTTCGTCCGGAGCAATCCCGCGCATCTCGATCTCTTCGGGGGCGGAACGCCGCCGCCCGACTACTCGGTGTTCGGCGACCCGAGACTGGCGGAATACGGCTTCGGCGAGAAGCTCGAGGCCCTGAGACGCGGAGAGCCCACGCGCTTGCCCCCCGTCTGGTACGACGTCCGCGAGATCTATCCGGGCATCCCGGGAAAGCGCATCTTCGTGGGCGCCTTCGCCTTTCCCCTCCGGGACGCGTCGGGCGAGCCCTTCTGCTACCTGCTCATCCACGACGATTTCACCGAGGAGAAGCTGACCCGGATCTCGCTGGAGGAACGGACGGAGGAGCTGGGCAAGCGGGTCCGCGAGCTCAAGGGGCTCTTGGAGATCTCGCGGATCGCCGGGGACCATCCGGAAACCCCCGAAAAAGCGCTCGGGGATCTCGTGCGTTTCCTTCCCGCCTCCTTCTCCTCGCCCGAGACCGTGCGGGCGCGGATCTCCATCGCCGGAAAGGTCTTCGAGTCGTCTCCCTTCGAGGAATCCCCCGTGAAGATCGAGGCGGCCGTCCGGGCGGAGGGGGGGATCGCGGGCTCGATCGAGGTGTTCCGCAACGCACCGGCCGGCGCCGCAGACTTCGGCGAGGAGGAGCGCTCCCTTTTGGAAATCACCGCCGGCATGGTGGGCCATCTTCTGGAGCGGACGCGCGCCCGCGAGGCGGTCCTGAAATCGGAACGGCTCGAGGCGGTCGCCGCGCTCTCGGGGGGCATCGTGCACGATTTCGGCAACGTGCTCCTGGGGATCGTGGGGCAGGCGGAGGTGCTGGCCGGGGACGATCGGCTCTCCGAGGAGAGCCGCCGGCGCGTCGGGACCATCCGCGAGGCGGGCGTGGAACTCAGGGAGCTCATCCGCAGGCTCAAGACGCTCGCTTCGGAGAGCCCCCCCGTCCTCTCGAAGGTTGACGTGCACGATCTCCTGCGCAGGGTGTCGGAGCTCTTCCGCTACAGCCTGCCCGGGGGCGTGCGCATCGCGTGGCGCCTGACGGCGGAGACGCACGAGCTCCCGGCCGATCCCCTGCAGCTGGAGCGGGCCTTCTTGAACCTCGCCGTGAACGCCGGGCAGGCCATGCCGGAAGGGGGGACGCTGACGTTCGAGACCGCGAACGAGGCGCCGGAAGCGGGATCGCCCCGCGGCCGCCTGGCCGTGCGCGTCTCGGACACGGGCGAAGGCATGCCGCCCGCGGTGCTCGAGAAGGCGTTCGACCCCTTCTTCACGACGCGAGGGGGCGCGGAGGGCCTGGGGCTCGGGCTCGCGACCGTGAGGGAAGTGGTCCGCCGCCACGGGGGGGAGATCCGCGCGCAGAGCGAACCCGGCGCCGGCACGCGGTTCGAGATCCTCCTTCCCCTCGAGGGGGAGGCGGGCGTCCGCTGAGGAGGGGGCGAAGACCATGCCTGCAGGCGAAGACGAAATCCGGCGCCTCGAGGAGAGGATCGAAACGTTGGAAGCGGCGCTGGCCGCGGAAGGGGAAGCCGACCGGCGCGCGAGGCTCGACGTCCTGGTGGAGCGCGTCGCCGGGGCCTTCGAGAACACGCCCTACCCGTTCGCGGTCTTCGACGGGGAAGGGCGGTACCGTCGTGCGAACATGGCCTTCCACGTCGTCTTCGGGGCGGACCGGCCCCCGCCGCCGGAGTACTGCATCTACGAGGACCCGATCATCACCGCCGCGGGCATGGGGGACCGGATGGAGGGGCTGAAACGGGGGCGGCCGGCCCGCTTCGACGCGGTCTGGTACAACATCCGGGACTACGCCTCCCACATCCAGGGGAAGGACGTCTTCGTCAGCTCGTTCATCTTTCCGCTGATGGCGGGGCCGGGGCTTCCGCACAGCCTCCTTTGCTTCTACGAGGACATCACGCACCGGGTGCGGGCGAAGAAGGGCCTGCGGGAGAAGACGGAAGGCCTGAAGCGGCGCGTCCGGGAGATCCGGTGTCTTCTCGAGGTGTCCCGGGCCCTTTCCGGGGCGGGGGAGGTGGAGCGGAGGCTGGACGGGACGGCCCGTCTCCTTCCGGGGGCGTACGCGAGCGGCGAGGCGGCGGGGGCGGAAATCCGGATCGGCGAAGCGGTGCACCGGTCCGGGGAGATGCGGGAAGGCGGGGAGCGGAGGCGGGTCGACGTCCGCGCCGGCGGGGACGTCGTGGGGAGCGTCGCGGTCTGCACCGTCGCCGAGGGCGAAGCAGGGGCAGGCGGAGGGTCCGCGGACGGCGGAAGGGCCTTCCTGTCGATCGTGGCGGGCATGCTGGGCCGGGCGGTGGAGAGGGAGCGGTCGCGGGCGGAGGCGATCCGTGCGGAGCGGTCGGCGGCGGCGGGCTCGTTTGCGGCGGGGATCGTGCACGATTTCGGGAACGTGCTCCTGGGGATCGTGGGTCAGGCGGAGGTGCTGGCCGGGGATCCGGGGCTTGGGGAGGAGGGCCGTCGACGCGTGGAGCGGATCCGCGCGGCGGGCAAGGAGGCCCGCCGGCTGGTCGGGACGCTGAGGGATCTCGTGGAAAGGGGGTAGAGACGTGGACGAGGACGCCGGAGACCGGAACCCGCCGCCGGACCGCCTGGAGGAAGCCCTCGATCTCATCAAGCGGACGTTCGAGCACGCGCCCTTCTCCACGTGCGTGTTCGACGGGAACGGCCGGTATGTCTGGCACAACGCCGCGTTCATGGAGGCGTTCGGAGACGGCCCTCCGCCGCCGGAGTTCGACTTCCTGGAAGACCCCATCATCCGCTCGGCCGGATACGGGCCCCTTCTCGAGGAGGTCCGGAAGGGGAATCCGGTCCGCATCCCGGAGATCTGGTACGACGTCAAGCGGCACGATCCCCGGTTCGAGAAGTCCCGCCCGAGCTGCATCACGGGTTTCATCTTTCCCCTCAAGAGGGCGGACGGGACGGTCTTCTGCTACTTCGTCTTCCACGAAGACGTGACGGAGCGGGAACGCGCGCGCGAGGAGGCGCTGCGCGCGGAGCGCCTGGCGGCGGCGGGTTCGCTGGCGGCGGGTATCGTGCACGACTTCGGCAACATGCTCACGGGGATCGTGGGGCTGGCGAGGCTGCTCTCGGCGGAGCCGGAGCTGGGCGAGGCGGGCCGGAAGCGCGTGGAGACGATCCGTGAGGCGGGGGAGGAGGCGCGGGATCTGGTGCGGCGCCTGAAGGCGGTGTCGCGGGAGGGCGGGGGCGGCACGGCGCCGGTGGACCTTCACGAGACGGTCCGCAAGGTCTGCGCGCTGGCCCGGCACGCGCTTGCGAAGAGCGTCCGCATCGAGGCGTCGCTGGCGGCAAAGGGGAGCGTGATCGAGGGGGACGGCACGCAGCTGCACCGGCCGCTGTTGAACCTCGCGATCAACGCGGGCCAGGCTATGCCCGAGGGGGGGAGGCTGACGTTCGCCACGGCGGACGTGGAGGGGGACGACGGGGCGCGGCAGCTCGAGCTTCGGGTGAGCGACACGGGGGAGGGGATGGCGCCGGAGCTTCGCGATCGCATCTTCGAGCCGTTCTTCACGACGCGGGAGGGGGAGGGGGCGGGGCTGGGGCTCGCCACGGTGCGCGAGGCGGCCCGGCGGCACGGCGGCGCGATCCGGGTGGACAGCGCGCCGGGGGAGGGCACGACGTTCACGCTTCGGTTCCCGCTGACGGGGTGAAGAGTGGATGGCCGGTCTTGGGTGTCCGATCGCAGCGGCACGTGGACCGCCGTGCCGTTTGTGGGAGGCGAATCCTCCGGTGAAACCGGAGGTTCGGCGATCCGCGGCCGACAGATGCCTTTCCACGGCCGGCATCCAGCGAAGGGGCGAAGGGGGATCCGGGCGCCTGTTTTTGCCATTTTCCTTCCGCGTTTCTACCAACTTCCCTAGCTGCCTTTCGATTCGCGGCGCCTATCCTTGGAGGAAACGGATCCGAGGCCGGACGCCGGGCGCGGCGAAGATCCGGCCCTGCAGGAGAGAAGACAAAAAGGAGGCGCAGATGTTCCAAGAAAAGCCGGAAACGGGAAAGGTTTTGATGGCCCTGGTCGCTCTCTCTGTCCTCCTTCTCGCCGGGTGCGCGAAGGACGGCGACGATCCATCGCCCTCGCCTGGCGCGTCCGACGGGAACGTGAGCGAGGAGATCACGGCGTCCACCGGGGGCACGGTCGAATCGACCTCGGGCGCGATCCAGGGCGCCAAGGCGGAGATCCCGGCGGACGCGCTCGCGCAGGACGAGACCATCTCTCTTTCGCTGGGTACGGATCTCGGGCTGACGGGCTACTCGGCCATGGGGCCGGCGGTCGATTTCGGACCGGCGGGCACGACGTTTTCGAGCCCCGTCACGATCACGGTGCCCTACGATCCTTCCGCCCTTCCCGCCGGGAAGACCGCCTCCGACCTTGACGTGCTTCATCGGGCGAGCGACTCGTCCGGGGTCACGGTCGTGCCCGCCGCGAGCTTGACGGTGGATGCGACGAACCACACGGTCTCGCTGCAGGCGTATTCCTTTTCCACGTACCAGGCGGGCATGTACGTCGAGAGCGACGTCACCGTGCAGGGTCTGATCGACGCGGGGGGCGGATGGGGCGGCCCGCCCCTGGACGACAGCACGCTCACGGTGTGCGTGTTCGACAACGAAACAAAGACGCGTCTTTCCGGCGTGACGGTGATGGTCGGCACGGACGGAACGAACTACGCGGAGACGGATTCGAACGGCATCGCCACGTTCGCCAACCTGACGGGGCCTCAGACGGTCACGGTTCTGGACGATGATCCGACATGGGCCTACTTATCGAGCCGTGATTTTGAAATCGACGTCACGACGGGTTTGAACGCGTCCCTGTTCGCCCAGCACTGGTTCCGCCATGGTTCTACCGGAGCATATGACGCCACCCTTGCCTGGGACGTGACGCCATCGGATCCGAATCACTGGATCGAAGTCGAAGTCTCTCTGGGAGGTTTCGGGTGGATGAGCGAGGGCCAGGGCCATTTCGCCGATTCGAGGTCTGCGAAGTCAGGGGAGCCTTTTCGCGTCGTGATCCGGGAGAGTGAAAGCGGGTACTACTCCACGATCTATCGGTACAAGATCCTCGAGCAGGCGCCTCTGGCCTCCGGAGAAACCCGAAACCTCCCCCCGATCGACATGGCGACGGATTCGACCGCGGTTTCCATGAAAACAATGCAGATGAATGTGCAGCTTCCCTCCGAAACGCAGAACCTGGTGAGTTCGACAGGGAAGTGCGTCTGGTATGTCGGGGACAACCCAGATTATTTCGGGTTTCTCTATAACGAGGATTTATTGTCCCCAACGCTTACCGGAGTGAAGATGACAACGAACGTGTCCGTACCCGACCTGGAAGGCGGATCCGAGTATTCGATGTCTTTTCATGGTGATTCCGGGAATTTCCTGATCAGCAACGGCGTCATCCAGGGAGCGTTTTCCTTTGGTCTCCTTCGTTCCTTTCCCTTTCCTTCGCATGTCACCATCGACGCTTCGGATCTGCCTTTTCTCGAGAGGAACACGCCTTCCTCTTCCCCCCACACGCCTGCGACGTCGACGCCGACCTTTTCCTGGAACAGCAGCGACAGCGCGGTGTCCACGTATAGTATGTCTTTCAGCTACTCCAAGGGATCGTCTCCTACGGACCACTTCTACTGGTCGGTACATATTCTCGACGCTTCGGGCTTCACGCCCTCGTTCACCCTTCCCGTCCTGCCGGCCACGCTTTCCGGGCAGGCTCCCGAGGGTGGCACGACGTCGATGAGATGGTCCGTACAAACCGACAGCGGCCTGACGAATATGGACGGCTCGAAATTCACGCTGGATCAAGCGTCGGCCGCGTATGAAACGGGTATCGGGACATCGGAGGTGGACTGATCTTCCTGCCATCATTGTGGACCCGGGTATTGAATGTGGACTCCGTTCATTCCCAAATGCCTTGATTTATTGCCCAGGCTCCGTTGCTCCCCTCAGTACGAGGCAGCAGCATGGCTTGTGCGGGCGAGGAGAATCAAGTGCTGAGAGCCCTGAGGAAGCTGTTCGGCGGCAAGACGCCGCAAGGCGATTCGTCGCCCTCTTCCAACCCTCAGCGCCCCGGTGCGGAGTCCCGGGGCTTCGTTCTTCTCGCGCGGTCCGTGGCCGACCCGATGGAAGATTTGCAGGGGTTCCCCGAAGCTTATTACTGCACGAGATGCGAGGCGTACTTCGCCATGGCCTGGCGCGAGGCATCCTCCAGCGCACCCGCAGAATGCAGGGTCATCGATCCTGCCGAATTCCCGTCGGGACCCGGGGCGGCCGACCGCCAGTCCGTGTTCTGCCCCACGTGTGGTTCGGACTACGCCGAGTACGGTCTCATCCCGGGCCGTGATCCGGGAAGCCCGGATCCGGGCGACGTGCAGATTCTCGAGTCGCAGTCCTTCCCCTTCCCGCCGGACGCCGCCTGTCCGGAGGACGGATTCATCAAGAAAGGCGATCTGGTCATCGAGAGAATCGTCTTCATCGTCACGGGAGAATTCCCCCCGGATGTGGAACCGGTGGACGTTACGTACTCGTTGGCGCAGCAGCTGCTGGACGGGTTGCCGGGAGATCTCGGCGTTTCCCCGTCCGGAGGCATCCGGATCCACCTACTCAGGACGAACGCGGTGTCGGACGAAGACGATTGGGTCCTTCCGATCCTGGAGAACCACGTCTACACGCCCGAGACCTTCGGCAATCGTACGTACATGACGAACGGGCCCATCGATCTGAACCCGCCCCTCGGACAGATGCTGTGCTGCCTTCTGCAGCCGCCCTTCCCCAAGGGTTAGGCGTTGCCCGGGTGCGCGAGGTCGCGGAGCGCCACGGAAGGCGGCGCGGGCGCCTGCAAGCCATGGCGGCTCGACCGAGCTCGCCGAAACCCTTGGCGGCGGCGGGTCTCCCGCGCAGCACGTCGTCTTGGCGGTTCTCGACGCCAGGGCTCGAAGGATCGATCACGTCTTTCGTCATTCCTCGAACCATCCCTTCCAGGCCCCGTAGTCGAGGCGGAAGTCCAGGCCCGTGATGTGCGCGAGGGATTCGGCGGCGCTCAGGGCCACGTTCCGGCTCGAATCCCGCACGGCCTCGATGAGCGCCTCGACGACCTGGTTGGAGGAGAAGCCTCGAAGGGATTCCGCCGCCCATTTCCTCACCTCCTCGGAAGGGTGACGCAATGCGCCGAGGAGGATCTCCAACGCATTTGCAGGGTCGTTCTCCCGGCCGGTGGCCGTGTATCCGGTCCGGGCGGAAGCCGACTCGTCCGGCCCGGGTGGCAAAGGCGCCGGTGGAGGCGGGGGTGGGGGAGACCGCTCGGAATCGGTATCTTCCGGTTGCATGAAGAGCCCGCTTTCCTCGTCTTCGGCTTCGACAACGTCGGGCCCGGGAAACGGGACGGATTCCGAATAAGCAATAGGAGAGTCGGGAGCGGAAGGAGTACGGTCACTTCCCGTCTCCATTCTTTTTCTGCGGCGAATGGTCATGAGCATGTTCTCCTCATCCTCGACTTCCTCTTCCGAGGGGTCTTCCGG
>CAZDSO010000123.1:0-15610 GCA_964508045.1 uncultured Planctomycetia bacterium
CCTCCTTGACGGCGGTCCACGACAGGCCCGCGCCCAGCGTGTTCTTGCGCTCGATCCCGGCCTCGAAATCGTAGATCCAGCTGCCTTCCAGGTAGGCCGCGAGCCGGGGGTGGAAGAAGAGAGCCTCCTTGGCGAGACCCGAGCCCCTCCGCTTGTTCTGTTCCCCGTCGCTCTTTCCGTAGTCGTAGGCCAGCGCGAGGCCAAAACGGTTCTGGAAGGGCTCTCGCGCGCCGGTCTGGTCGCGGGTCACGGAGAGCCCGGCATGATAGACCAGCGTGTGCGTGTTGCCGTCGGTCCAGGTGACCGAGGCGTCGAGGCTCCCCGACCACCGCATGAACTCGGTGATCTTCTTCGGGGCGGGACGGATGGAGACGATGTCGCCGAGGCGCGCTTCCTCGTCGCCCCACGCGAAGACGCCCTTCTCGTCCGTGTCGATCGCCCCGGCCTTCGGCGCGGCGTCCCCCACCTTCACCAGCAGGCCCTCCTCCATCTCAAGCGAGGCGATCTTTTCCACCGGCACGACGACCGTCCCGAACGGGGTCTCGAATGCCAGTTCCCCCTTCTCGAGCTTCGCCACCTTTCCCGTCAGCGTGTCCCCGTTTTCCAGCGTGATCTCCCCGGCGGACAGCGTGGCGCCCCCGGCGAAAAAGCACAGGGCGATGAGCAGGAATCTCGTCAACGTGCACCTCCATGCAAACGTCCGGCATGCCTTGCGGTCGGGGCGCGTCACGAAAAAAAACGATCCGCCCCCTGCAACCCATCACACACCGCCCTGCCGCAAAACGCAAGGAATTGCCGAGCGTTTCTCGCTGTCAGCCATTCATGCCCTTCTCTTCCTTCCCCATCCACGGCCTACCCGCCCCTCGCGAGGTCCGGCGCCAGCCTCTCCACCCCTTCGAGCGTCAGCGGAACCATGGGGAAGAGGTCGCGGATCATCCGCACGGAGGGCGACACCCACAGGCGCTCCTGCATGGGGTTGAGCCAGGCAGCGCGGCGGAAGTGGTCCCGGAGCTGCGCGAGCCGCTCGATCCCGGGCACCTCGTTGCGGTCCTGGACGTGGATGGCGCCCCACCTCTCGACCAGCTCGCCCGGGTACATGTAGGCGTCGCCCACGAGCACCAGCCTCGTCTCCCGGTCGAAACGCTTGAACAGGCGGGGAAGCGGGATGGGCTCCAGGAACAGGGCGTCGGCGTAGACGCAGTCGTAGACGCAGTTGTGGAAGTAGACGTGCTCGAAGCGGCGGAAGTGCCGGGCGCCGTGGGCGGCGGAGAACAGGAGGTCCACCCTGTGCCGGTAGGGCTCCATCGAGCCGCCCACGTCCATGGCCAGCAGGAGGTCGAGGTTGTTCCGCCGGGGCGGCCGGAAGACCAGCGAGAGCTCCCCCCCCTCCTTCGCCGTGCGATCGATCGTCGCCTCCACGTCCAGATCCTCGGCGACGCCTTCCCGCCGCAACGCCCGCATCTTCTTGAGCGCCACCCCGAGCTGGCGCGTGTCCAGCACCCGGTCGCGCCGGTGCTCCCGGTACCGCCGCTCCGCCGCCACCTGCACCGCCGTCCCGTGGCGCCCTTCCCCCCCGATCCGGATCCCCCCCGGATGCCATCCCGAATGCCCGAAGGCAGACGTCCCTCCCGTGCCGACCCACCGGTCGCCGCCGTCGTGACGTTCCGTCTGCTCGCGCAGGCGGCGTTCCAGATCCTTGCGCAGCGCCTCCACGTCCACGCGGTCCAGCGCCTCCCGCCACGCGGGATCGACCGGATAGGGAGGCGCCGGATGTTCCAGCCAGCGGAAGACCTCCTCCTCGATCCGCTCCGCCGCCGCCTCCAGCCCCCGGAAATGACGGGCGAAGACGAGGTCGAAGTCGTCGAGCTCCGACTCGTCCTTGACCAGGATCGAGCGCGCGAGCGCGTAGAACCCGACCAGGGAGGAACCGTGAAGGCCCAGGACCAGCCCCTTCACCACGGCGAGCCACTGGGTCGGCGTCACGCCCAGGCCGTGCGAGCGCAGCGCGTAGAAGAAGCCCAGGAAGAGGGAGCGGCTGGGGGGTTGGTCATTGATGATCATCGGAAACCTGTCTGCGGTTAGGTGCCTTTTCCAGCCAGGTTTGGGTCTCGTACAGCGATCCTCGAGAATCGTACCCGAACTGCCGGTTTTCCTTGAAACGGTTTCCCGACCGTGTCTCTCGCAAAGAGATCCCAGTCGACATCCATCGCCCATATGCGCTCCCCCATCTCCATGGCGAGCCGGTACACTTGTAATTCATCGAGATCCATGGATCCCCCTCCTGCCACAATGACCAATGACCATCGACCCACCCATAGCATTACCCCCACAGCCCGCGGCCGCGGCCGCGGCCGGCGGCCTTGCCCCCGCGGGCGACGACCTCGAGGTCCTCGGGTTTCTTGATGAGGGTCCCGAGGAAGGGGAGTTCGCCGGCCGCCGTCTCGGGAGAGAGGCCGGAGGCCAGGAGGGCGCCGATCCAGTCGATGAGCTCGGAGGTGGAGGGGGGCTTGCGAAGCGCGTCGAGCTCCCGGAGCCGGTAGAAGGCCTGGAGGCACTGCCGGAGCAGTTTCTTCGCGATGTCGGGATGGTGGACGCGGACGATCTCGCTCATGAGCTTCTCGTCGGGAAAGCGGATGTAGTGGAAGATGCACCGGCGCAGGAAGGCGTCGGGGAGCTCCTTCTCGGCGTTGGAGGTGATGACCACCACGGGGCGCTGTTTCGCGACGTGGCGGTCCCCCGTCTCGACGACCGTGTACTCCATGGCGTCGAGCTCGTGGAGGAGGTCGTTGGGGAACTCGAGGTCCGCCTTGTCGATCTCGTCGATGAGCAGCACGACCTGCTCCGCGGCGGTGAGGGCGCGGCCCAGCGGACCCGGCCGGATGTAGCGGCGGATGTCGGAGACGTCCTGGTCGCCGAACCGGCTGTCCTGGAGCCGCTTGACCGTGTCGTAGACGTAGAGCCCGTCGGACGCCTTGGAGGTGGACTTGACGTTCCAGGAGATCAGGTCCATGCCGAGGTCCTCGGCCACGGCGTGGGCCAGCAGGGTCTTGCCGGTGCCGGGCTCGCCCTTGACGAGAAGGGGCCTCTCGAGCGCGACGGCCACGTTGACGGCGTGCCTGAGCTCCGGGGAGGTGATGTAGCGGCGGGTCCCGGAAAAACGGTCGAATGCCTGCGTCATAGAGCGCTCCGCAATCCGTGTCGCGTCGGGGACGTCCCCTGATTGTAGGACACATGGGTTTCGAAATCCCGGATTCACTTCGTGAATCCGGGATTTCGAAACATTCGGTGGGCCCAAGTACGAACGACGATGGGGGGGCACGGGCTGACGAACGGAAAGGCCGTGTCACTTCTTCAGGAGGGAGGCAAGGTACGCCTCCGCCCGGCACAGGGCGGAGTTTCGCCCCTCCTGGATTTCCTCGGGGACCGCTTCGACGGTTTCGTCGGGCTCGATGCCGTTGAACTCGATCGGCTTTCCGTCGTTCCGCCAGCGGCTTCGCGTGGCCCGGCTGATCGAAGCGATGCCGCTTGGGAACGCCCACGTGCTCTTGGCGCTGGAGGCGCCGGCCGTCTTGTCCCCGAACAGGCGGGCCTCCGCGTACTTCCTGAGGTCCCGCGCGAAGGTCTCCCCCGCCGAGACGCACCCCGCATCGATCAACACTGCCACGGGACGGGGGAGCGTCTTCATCTTCTCGATGAGGGCCGTGCCGTACCCGCCGCCGCCGTTTCCGCGAAGATCCACGATCCAGCCTCGCGCGTCGGGATGCGCTTCCAGCGCCTGTTCGAAGCCGGAAACCGTGCTTCCGTCCATCCTCCGCACATAGATATAGCCCGCGCCCTCGGGCCGCTTCGTGTGATAGAACGAACGGCCGACGCGCGTCAGACCGTCCGGCAGGTTGTACGTGTGCGGCCACCCTTTCGCTTCCTGCGTGGAGGTGAGCTTGACGTTCTTCGGCCTCCCCTTGCGAAAAACCGTGATCACGTGCTTCTCCCCGCGCGCGCCCCGAAGCGGTATCCGGTACTCGTACAGGCGCGCCCTCTGGGGACTCGAAAAATGGCCGCCCTTCTTCCACGCGGCCCGCGCCCTCTCCTCCAGAACCTCCCGCGCCTTCTTCCCGTCGATCTTCACCACCACGGCACCGCTCGGCAGGACGGATTCGAACCCCGACGGAGGATGCATGACGACGACGCGACCCTCCGTGGTGGGCAGGAAACTGATCCCGGGATAGTACCGCGGCGGTGTCGCGGGAACCTCCGCCTTCTTCTCACGGAACCACATATGCCCGTCCCGGAGGCATTGCATGGCCTCGACGATCAGGCCGAGAAAGGCCGAATCGGTCCGGCACCGCCTCGCGTCCGACCAGAGCTTCCTCTTGGCCTGCTCCCAGTCCTTCCGGATCCCCTTCAGCTCGAAAAAAGGATAGTTCCGGTCCATCTCCTTGAAGAAGGCCGAAATGTCCGCCGCATAATTCGGCTTCCCTCGGGCCAGGACCGGGTCGGCCAGGGCCGCGAGGATGACGAGGCCCGCGCACGAGCCCGCGATCCACCAGGACACCCGGGAATTCCAAGGATGTTTTTCCATCTTGATTCTCATGGTTCGACCTCCTTCGAACACACTCGCCCACGGTGATCCTCGAGAAACAGAAAGTACATCAATTTCCGTGCCCACCATGGTTCCCCAAATGGGGAATATTAACCCGGATTATTCATGAAGACGTAGCGAGGTTGCCGCAAGTGCCTGAGATGCGAGGAGCAAGACGATTCCGGTCCGG
This sequence comes from uncultured Planctomycetia bacterium, assembly GCA_964508045.1. Taxonomy (GTDB): domain Bacteria; phylum Planctomycetota; class JAKEIC01; order JAKEIC01; family CAZDSO01; genus CAZDSO01. Next base: position 4,770 of record CAZDSO010000123.1, read on the forward strand.
AGCGTGGCCAAAGCGCCACGTGAGGGCCGGAATCGTCGCAGCGACGAAGCAGATCATGTGCTTGCGGCGACCGCAGTAGTTTTCATGAATAATCCGGGTTAACTCCTTTGTCGAAAAGAGGTTGAAAGGCGATCTCGTTCGAACCTCTCCGAAGCCGGAGGGAAAAACCAAAGGGTTTGTAAAGAGGACTTACGTTGTGTAAATCTGCTTTCTCCTCGCGGAAGATCGAAGCCGGGTTTTCGCCGGGTTCGGAGTCAACCTTGTGCCCCTCGGAGCTGGAATTGGTATAGTCATTGCTTACAGGTCATGGGTGGCGCCATTCGTCATGAGTCTTCGTTCCGGTTCCGGGCGCGTGCGACATGTCCATGCAAGCGTATAGACGGCCGTTCCTCTTCTTCCTGGCTTTCCTCGCGGGGGCCGGGGTGATGACCCTGGAAATGGCCGGGGCGCGGGCGCTGAGCCCCTACTTCGGCTCCTCCAACTACGTCTGGGCCAACGTCATCGGCGCGCTCATGGCCTCCCTCGCCTTGGGCTACTACATCGGCGGACGCGTCGCCGACCGCACGCCCCGTCTCTCCCTCCTCCTGATCCTGCTTGGAAGCGCCGGCGTCGGCGCCGGCGTCGCTTCGCCCCTCCTCGCCCCCGTCGCGGCCTTGTGCGTGCCGCAGGGAATCATCGCGGAGCACTCCTTCCGCATCAACCTCTTCGGCTCCCTTCTCGCCACGTTGATCTTCCTGGTCCCCCCCGTCTTCGTGCTGGGCATGGTCCCGCCCTTTCTGGTGCGGCTGCTCGCGCGGTCCCGGGAGGAATCGGGAAGCGCGGCGGGCGCCGTCAACGCCTTCGGGGCGGTGGGCAGCATCGCGGGCACGTTCTTCCCGACGCTCGTGCTCATTCCTGCGGCGGGGCCTCGCCCCGCGCTGGCGCTCGCGGGCGGGGCGCTCGCGGTCGCGGCCGGGGCCGGCGCCTGGGCCTTCGGCCAGGGGCGCCGGCGCACCCTGGTCTGGCTCTTCGTCCTTCCCCCCGTTTTGGGCCTGCTCGTTTCGGGACGCGCCGTCCATCCCGGGGAGGAGACGCTTCTGGAGACGGAATCGCCCTACCAGTACGTCCGGGTCTACGAGAAGGAGGGCAAGCGGTTCCTCACGCTCAACGAAGGGCGCGACCAGTACCATTCCCTGATGATCGAGGGCAAGGTGCTGACCGAAGGCAACTACTACGATTACCTGAACCTGGTTCCCCTCCACTTCGACCCGGCGCATCGCGAACGCCTTCGGGTGTGCGTGGTGGGGCTCGCGGCGGGCATCTACAGCCGGCAGATCCACGCCTTCTTCGACCCGCTCTACCGGGTCGAGATCGACGGCGCCGAGATCGATCCCGGCGTCCTGGAAGCGGCCCGCCTCCACTTCGGCCTGGCGGGGCCTTTGAACCGCAACCTCGAGGCCGCACCCATGGACGGGAGGATGCTTCTTGCGACCTCCCGCGGGGGGTACGATCTCATCGCCGTGGACGCCTACAGCCGGCAGCTCTACATCCCTTTCCATCTTGTCACGAAGGAGTTCTTCGCGCTCTGCCGGACCCGTCTCGCACCGGGGGGCATGACGGCGGTGAACGTGTGCGATTTCAGCGGCCGGTCTCCCGCCCTGGAAGCCATTCGCAACACGATGGCCGAGGTCTTCGGGGCCGTGTACGTCTTGAGGCTTCCCGGAACGATGAACTTCCTGGTCTACGCCCGGAAGGGAAAAGCCCCCGCGACGGCCGGCCAGGTGCTCGCCGGACTCGAGCATCCGGCCCTGGCCTCCCATCCGGAGGCGGAAGCGCTGAAGGAGCGGATTCGCTGGTCGATCCACTACCGTACGAGACACGAGCCCGAGGCGGGCGCGCGGGTCCTCACGGACGACTGCGCGCCGCTGGAGAGGCTTCTGGACGCTTCCTTTCGCGACGTGCGCCGCAGGATCGAGATCGAGTAGGGGGGCATGGGTCATTGGTCATTGGTCATGGGTCATGGGTCATGGGTCGGGGAGTCCTGACATAGCATGATGGTTTCCGTTCGAAACCTGGTCCGGCCGTTTCTCGTGGTCGCGCTGTTCTCGGCGTTTTCCGCATCGGCTCTCGGAGAGGATCCGCTGGCGGAGGCGAGGCGTTTGCTGGCGGACAAGCAGTACCGGGAAGCAATCGCGGAAGCACGGAAGCACGTCGGGGACCGCGCCGCCGGGCCGGGCGCGCTGCACCTCCAGGGCGAAGCGCACTACTACCTCGGCGAGTACGAGGCCTCCCGGAGGGCGTATCTTCTCACCCGGGAGCGCGCGTCCGGGAATCCGGCGCTGCAGGCCTCGGCGCGCCGGAACGCCTCCATGGCCTGCGCGGCGCTCGGGATCCGCGCGCGGGACGAGGGGCGCGTGGACGAGGCGCGGGCGCACCTGGAGGAGGCGGTGCGGATCGACCCGGACTACGGGCACGCGCTGTTCACCCTCGGGGGCGTATTGACGGGGCTTCGGCGGTACGAGCGCGCGAAGGGCGTGCTTCGTCGTTTCCTGGCCGGGGAAGGCGGCGGGCAGGCGGACCGGGCGCGGGCGTGGACATGGCTCGGCCTGATGGCCATGGACGAGGGCCGGCTGGGTCGGGCGAGGAAGCATTTCCAGGAGGCCCTCGAGGAGGACCGCTCGTTCGGAGAAGCCGAGGCTTCCCTCGAGCAGGTGACGCGGATGATCGAGGGGGTGGAGAAGACCTCCGCCGTGGAGCATCGCCTTCTGGGGGCATTGGCCGTCGTCCTCCTGGTCTACGTCGGAGGCGGCGCGGCGCTGTTCCGTTTCCTGGAACGGAGGGAGCGGCTTTGACGCCGCGGTCCCTGAAGGTTGAAAGGGCAGGCTGAATTCCTGCGCCTCGACGGGAACCCGGAGGAATCAGAGGAACCAGAGGAATCAGAGGGCTCGGAGAGGGTCGAAGGTCGAAAGACGGAAGTTGAAAATCGATAACATCTCGAACCTTGGAGGGCGAGCCTCTCCTCCTTCGCTTGCAGGTGGTTGCGAGAGCTACGGAGGACCCTACGTAGCCCTTGCAAGAGCCGATCGGCGTAGTACGGGCCGGCGAGCCGGCTATGTTTTGGCTCGGGGAGACCCTCGCCCTCCAAGGTCGTACCCGTGAAATTTTTGCGTGAGAGTCCTCTCGCTGTGGGTGCGGCTTTCCTGCTTTGGGTTTGCGACTTTTCACCCTGGACTTCGACCTTTAGACTTTGGAGACGAGATGCGCAAGGCCCTTCTCATCGATCTGTTCGCCCTGGAGGGGTTCGATCTCTCCCTGGCGCTCGGGTACCTGAAAGCGTTCGTCGACGCGGATCCCGAGTTGCAGGACGCCTGGGAGACGGAGATCGTCCACCATCCGGTGGAGACGCCGGTGGACGAGTTGGCGGCCTCGATCATGCGGGCGGAGCCGGATCTGGTCGGGTTTTCCTGTTTTTCCTGGAACATCCGGGCGGTGGAAGGGGTGGTGGGCAAGCTCTCCTCGCGGGAGAAGAAACCCTTCGTGGTCCTCGGGGGCGTCGAGGTTTCGCCGGATCCGATGGGGGCGCTGCGACGCAACCGGAACGTCGAGGCCGTGATCTTCGGGGAGGGGGAGGAGACGTTCCGCGGGCTTCTCATGGCGCTGAAGGAGACGGGGCCGGACCTGGCGCCCCGGGAGGCGGAGAAGATCAAGGGGCTCGCCTGGCGCGACGGGAAGTCGGTCCACGCCAACGGGGAGCGCCCGCCCATCCAGGACCTCGGCGCCGTCCCCTCGCCGTACCTCGAGGGGTCCTTCGGCGACCGCCTCGAGGGACACAAGCGGGCCATGGTGGAGACCACGCGGGGATGCCACTACCGTTGCGCGTACTGCTACGAGTCCCGGGGATTCAAGGAGGTCCGCGCGTTTCCCCTGGACCGCGCCCGGGAGGAGTTGACCCTCCTGGCCCGGGCCGGCGTGCGCGAGGTCCTCTTCCTGGACACCAACTTCAACCAGGACGCCGGCCGCGCGAAGGCCATTCTGGATCATCTGGAATCCCTGGGCGCGAGAACGCGCTATGCCTTCGAGCTGAGGGCCGAGACCTTGTCCCCGGAGGTGATCCGCGGCGTCGCCTCCCTCGACTTCTTCGCCGAGATCGGGCTTCAGACCACCAATCCCAAGGCGATCGAGGCGGTGAACCGGGTCTACGACCCCCGGAAATTCGAGGCGAACGTCCGGTCGCTGTTGGAGGCGAGCCTCTACCGGCCGTGCAGTTTCAGCGCCGGGGGCGGGGTGACCATCGACATCATGGTGGGGCTTCCCCACGACCGGGTTCCCGACATCATGGCCACCTTCGATGCGGTCTTCGCGCTGGCGCCGTCCAAGATCGCCGTGTCCATGACCAAGATCCTTCCCGGGACGCCGCTGTACGACCAGGCGAAGAAGTACCGGTACAAGTTCGATCCCGACGCGCAGTACCAGGTGCAGTCCAACCGTTTCCTTTCGAGGAAGGACGTGGCGACGCTTCTCCATTTCCGGGACGCGGTGGACTTCGCCTACAACCGCGTGCATGCGGTGCGGACCATCGGCTGGCTGGCGGAGGACCTGAAAACCAAACCCTCGGCGGTGTTCATGGAGATGGGCCGCCAGATGAGCAAGGGCGAGAAGCCCGCCTCGGCGTACACGGTGAAGGACCTGTCGGAGCTGCTGGCGTCCTTCGCGGAAAGCCGGGGCAGCGTCCGGGTGGCGGAGAGTTCGGGATCGAAGCTCACGGCCGAGAGTTTGCTCAACGTCCTGCAGAAGATGAAGGAGAAGCGGCGGACGTGGTGGGCGAAGCTGGTCTTCGGTCTGGGTCGCCGGTTCCTGTCGCTCGTCTGGGGTCTGCCTCCCCTCCCTCGGTAGGGGGGAGGAAAGGCCCTCTCCCTGGTGGGAGAGGAGAGAGGGGAATGGGAAGAATTTGTTACATTTCCGTAACGATGTCACCTGGAAGTTACGCGGAAATTTGGGGAGGCCGGAGGGACGCACTTGTTCCCTCTTCTGCGTCGGTTTTCTTTTTGAAGATGTTTGAAGTGCTGTTATTGATATTTGTTTTCAAGGCCCTGTTTTCTTCAAGAAACGAAATCCATGATTGAACTTTCTGCCTTTCAGGGGAATTTCATTGAACTCGCGGGGGTTCTCTGGTACAACCTTTGCGGTGTTTAAGGCGAAGAGAAAATCTCGTTCACGTTGCATTTTTAAGGAGATCAGGGATGCGTAAGCTGCTCTTGGGTCTTTGCGCCTTCTTCCTGTATGGTGCCGAGACCGTCCTGGCCCACGGGGGATCGCACCCTACACCGGCGCCGCCGCCGCCTTCTCCCACGCCGGTTCCGGCTCCGGTTCCCACACCCACCCCGGCCCCGACGCCGTCTCCGACGCCGACGCCGACCCCGACGCCGACGCCGACACCGACGCCGACGCCCAGTCCCTCTCCCACGCCCAGTCCGACGCCAAATCCGACGCCGACACCAACACCGACACCAACACCAACACCAACACCGACACCTACCCCCACCCCGACGCCGACGCCGACACCGACGCCGACGCCGACACCGACACCCACGCCGAGCCCGACGCCGTCTCCGACGCCGTCGCCTTCCCCTTCGCCGACGCCCAGCCCCTCTCCCACGCCTTCGCCGAGCCCGACGCCGACGCCTTCCCCTTCGCCGACGCCGACGCCTTCGCCGACGCCCAGCGGCCAGCCGAGGCCCTCGGGCGGCACGGGCGGCAACGTGACGCCTCAGCCTCTTCCTTCCGTCGAGGCCAACGTGCTGACGTGGAAGGAATGGTGGAAACGGCACGAGTTCCTCTACACGTGGTTCAGCAAGGAATCGGGCGTGACCACGGGCGAGTCGAGCATCGAGACGCTGAGCCCCGCCGTGCAGCAGCTGGTGGGCAGGCTTTTGAAGATGCTCCAGGACGACGACGACTACTATGACGTCCGGGCCGCCGCCGCCATCGCGCTGGGCAAGATCGGCCAGAACACGCCGGAGATCCGGCGGGCGCTGATCAAGGGCCTGAAGGACAAGGACCAAACGGTGCAGGGCGCCTCGGCGCTTAGCCTGGGGATGATCCGGGCCGTGGAGGCGACGAATCACCTGACGGGCATCCTCAAGAACAAGCGCGAGAAGGAGAGCGTCCGGACCCGCGCGGCCGTCGCGCTGGGGTTGATGGACAACTCGGCGAACCTCCATCCCCTGCAGACCATCTTCAACGCGCCGGACACCAAGGACGAGGTGAAGGCGGGAACGCTTCTGGCGATGGGGCTTCTGCAGAACGAGCGGGCGGCCTACACCCTGTACCCGGTGCTCATGAGCAACTATGACGAGGAGCTGCAGGCGCTGGCCGTCGCGGCCCTGGCCAAGATCGGAACCACCACGATCACCTTCCGTCGCGGGCGCCGTTCCACGGAGATCGACATCATCGATCTTTTCGAGAAGCGTCTCGCCAAGAAGACGACCAAGGACGAGGTGCGCCGTTCGATCGCGATGGCGCTGGGGACCATCGGGAAGGAAGAGACGAGCATCGACGCCCTGAAGCGGGCCTACACCTCGGACCGGGACAAGGGCGTGAAGGGTTTCGCCCTGCTCTCCCTGGCCCAGATGAAGAAGGGTGAGGCGAACAAGGTGGTGGTGCGTGATTTCCTCCGCCGTGCGCTGATGAGGGAAAAGGACGTGGTGGTGCGCGGGTTCGCGGCTCTGGCCGTGGGGCTCTCGCAGGACCAGGATGCCGGCCAGCTGCTGCTGGACGTGTTCAACAGCAACGACCGGCCCGACGTCCGGGCCGCGGCCGCCGTGGGGCTCGGGATCATCAAGTACAAGCCCGCGCTTCCGGACCTCGGCCAGGAAGTCAAGAACCCGCGGGACGGGGGCGATGCCCGTGGCTACGCGGCCGTCGCGCTGGGGATGATCGGGGATCCGGCTTCCACCAAGTACCTCAAGTCGGTCTACGAGACCGTGAACGATCCCTACCTCAAGTGGATGACGGCCACGGGGCTCGGGCTTCTCGGCCACAAGAACCGGGATCAGGCCGCCATCGATCTCGTCAAGAAGGACCTCTCCGACGGCAGCCTCGCCATCCGGAAAGCCGCCGTCCGGTCCATCGCCTACTTCCGCGATGACACCACCATCGACCCGTTGGTGGAACAGTTCAAGGAGGAAGGCAACGACGAGCTCCGGGCCCTGATCGTCGTGAGCCTGGGGAACATCGCCGACACGGCGGAAGAGACGCCCATTTTGAGGCGGATCGGAAAGAACGTCAACTGGGTCGCCGCCGTCCGGATGAAATCGATCGAGCTGCTCACGCGGCTCAAGTAGACGACGGTCACGGACAGAACCCGAAGGGGCCGGCCGCAAGGCCGGCCCCTTTTCTTTTCCCTTCCGGCCTCCTGCTCTATAATCGGGCATCGTTTGCAGAACGCCGTCTTCATCGCGCGAGGTTCGTCATGCCGTTCGGAAAACGGGAAGCGAAGGTCGAAAAACTGATCTTCAAGCACTTCGACACCGTCAAGGAAACGCTCGATCTCTTCCTGGAGGTGCTGGACCTCTATCTCGAGGGCAATCCGGATTTCGTGCCCCGGGGCCGGGAGGTCCACCGGGCCGAGGGACGGGCCGACGACGTCCGGCGGGAGATCGTCGTGCACCTCTTCGAGGGCGCGTACACCCCGGTGTTCCGAGAGGACTACCACGTGCTCGCCGAGCTCGTCGACAAGGTGGCCAACAAGGCCGAAACCGTGATCGACGATCTCGTCCTGGAGAAGCCGCCCTTCCCGAAGGAGAGCATGGGTCCGGTCCGGGACCTGGCCCGGTCCTCCGTCTCCGCCTTCGGGCCGCTTCGCAAGGCGCTGGAGACGCTGTACAGCGACATGGGGAAGGTCATGACCTTCACGGCGGAGGTCTCGACCGCCGAGGGCGTGGTGGACAAGATGGAGTGGGACATCCTGGAGCGGCTCTTCGAGATGGACATCGAGCTGGCCCAGAAGGTCCTTCTTCGGGACACGATCCGCGCCATCGGTTCCATCGCCGACCGCATGGAGGACGCCGCCGACCGCATGGCCCTGATGGTGGTGAAACGGCAGTTCTGATGGGTGGCCAAGGCGGACAGGGCGGGTAGGGATTTCAGGACGGAGAATCCCATGTACCAGATCGGCGGGGGGGTGCTGCTGGGATGGACGCTCGGGGCGAACGACTCCGCGAACGTTTTCGGACCGGGCGTGGCGTCCGGGGCCGTCCGTTTCCGGACGGCCACCCTCCTGACAGCCTTCTTCGCCCTCGTCGGGGCGCTCGTGGAGGGGCCCCGGTGCATGGAGACCGTCGGCGCCGTGAGCCGGATCATCCCCCTGTGGGCCTTTCTGTGCACGCTCGCGGCGGGGCTGACCATGCTCCTTCTCACCTTCCTCTCCCTGCCCGCTTCCAGCTCCCAGGCGTTGGTGGGAGCCCTGATCGGGATCGGGATCTGGAACAGTTCGGTCCGCCTGGCGCCCCTGGCCAAGATGGTGATCTGCTGGGCCGCCACGCCCCTGGGCGGGGCCTTTCTCGCCTACGTGCTCTACCGCATGATCGGGGCTTTGATGAAGCGCTACGCTGGCGGCGTGCGCCGTTTCGACACGATCGTGCGCTGGTGCATCCTTCTGGCGGGATGCTACGGCGCCTACACGCTCGGGGCGAACAACGTGGCCAACGCCACGGGCCCCTTCGTGGCCTCGGGGCAGATCGATCCCGCGCTGGGGGCCCTGGTCGGCGGGGTGAGCATCGGGCTGGGCGCGATCACGTTCAGCCGGGGCGTGATGATGACGGTGGGCGCGAGGATCACGGCCCTGGGCCCGCTGGCCGCCCTGGTCGCGATCCTGGCCGAGGCCCTCACCGTGCACGCCTTCACCTTGCTGGGCGTCCCCGTCTCCACCTCCCAGGCGGTCGTGGGTTGCGTGGCGGGCATCGGGATGGTCCGCGGCGTGCATGCGCTGAGCCGCCGGACGTTGGCCAAGATCTTCGTGGGGTGGACGGCCGCGCCGGCGGTGGCGGGCGCGCTGGCCTACGGGGCGGCGGCGGCCTGGACGGCGCTGGCCTCGTAGCGCACCTTGCGTCCTCACCGCGCCTCGCGCCGCGATCCCGGCGTTCCGCCCGACGGGGCCCTTTTCCCAAGCAGGCCTACCGTTCCGGCGAGTCCGAGGCCTCGCGGTCGGACGCAGCCTCGGGGCCGGACGGCCCGGCCTTCTTCGCGGCCGCCCAGCGGTGCTTGAGCGTGCGCGTGAAGAACTCGGTGCCCATCTTGAGAGCGAGAGGGATCTGGTGGGGGTGGGTCAGGAAGAACCTCGCGAGTTTGAAGGCCATTTCGGCCCGGCCGTAATAGAACTGGTTGATCTGCCAGAACAGCGTCTCGATCTCCCGCCGCGTCATGCCGTGGGGAACGAAGAGGGCGTTGAGCATGTTCATCCGCTTCCAGTCGTTCTCGAAGGTCCCCCAGGCCTCGGCCTCGGTGTAGAGGGGCGATCCGGGCAACGGCGTGAACTTGGTGATCTGGAAGAGGTCCAGGTGGAGGCGCGCCGCGAAGCGCGCCGTCGCCCAGACCGTCTTCGCCGTCTCGCCCGGCAGGGCCATCATGAACAGCCCCTTGACGCGGATGCCCGCCTCGCGCGTGAGGCGCACCTCGCGTTCGACCTTCTCGAGGGTCTGCCGCTTGTCCAGGATCTCCAGGATTCGCTGCGTGCCGCTCTCCAGGCCGTAGGCGATCTGCCAGCAGCCGGCCCGCTTCAGGAGCGCGAGGATCTCCCGGTTCATCCAGCCGACGCGCCCGTTGCAGCTGAAACTGAGGCGCCCCCCGTAGTTCGCGATCAGCCCCTCGCAGATCTTCTGGAGGCGCTTGCGGTTGGCGACGAACATGTCGTCGTAGAAGATGAGGTGGCGCACGCCGTATTCCTTCACGAGCCGGTCCACCATGTCCAGCACGTACGCCGCCGAGTTGAAGCGGATGCGGTTGCCGAACACGGCGCGGCTGCAGAACTTGCAGCGCATGGGACAACCGCGGGACGTGACGAGCGTGGCCGCCGGCAGGCGCTTGAAATTGAACAACGGCGCGGTATAGCCTTCCGGGTACCGCGGCATGTACTCCCAGGCGGGGTGGGCGATCGTATCGAGGTCGTCGATGCGCTTCCGCGGCGGCGTGAGATGGACCTCCCCGTCCCGGGGCAGGGCGAGCCCGTTCACGGTTTCCCAGCCTCCCGGCTTGTCGACCGTCTCGAGCAGTTCCAGAAACGTCCGCTCCCCTTCCCCGATCACCACGACGTCGAAGACGGGAAACCGGCGCAGCGTCTCCTCGGGCAGGGCCGTTCCATGGGGGCCGCCCAGGAGGGTGACGCAGGCGGGGAGGCGCTCCTTCACGTCCCGCGCGAAGCGCGCGGCGTGGTGGACGTTGACGGTCACGGCGGCCATGCCCGCCACGTCGGGGGCGAAATCGACGATCTCGGCCAGCGCTTGCTGGTAGGGTCGCGGCCGGATGGCGAGGTCCACCATCAGGACGTCGTGGCCCGCCTTCTTGGCCTCCGCGGCGAGGATGTAGAGGCCGAGCGGGGGGGAGTGGTCCGACTTGAGGTTTTCGAACCCTTCGTCCCAGAAGAGGAACGGCGGATTGACGAGGGCGATTCTGGCCATGAAGAAGGAGGCGTCCTCAAGTTCCCTTCACTGTTTCTCCCGCGGGGGTTCCTCGAGCATCGGGTACGTCACGCGGCGGGAGTCGTAGAAGAGATCGTCCGGCTTGAATTTGAAGCGGTAGACGGTGCCTTTCTCGAAGGTGTTCGCCAGCTGCGGCGAGGGGGGAATGACGTAGACGACCTCGTGCAT
>CAZDSO010000124.1:0-15305 GCA_964508045.1 uncultured Planctomycetia bacterium
GCAAGCATTGCGCCGAAGTGCTGCGGACGGACTAGCGTCCGTCCCTACGACTGCGTGGCTGAAATCTCCAATCCCTGTGCATCTCTGCGGTCTCCGCGATCTCTGCGGTAGGACCGATCTCGTAGAAAGGGCATTCTGGTCTCCCATCGCCCATCGCCCATCCCCCATCCCCCATCCCTATTCCCCTTCCCGCTTCTCTTCGGGCGGCTCCCACCCGACCGGGTCCACGCGAAGGAGGACGCGCAGGCTCGATGACGTCCCCTTCCCCGTTTCCTCCGCCGACGTGGCGCCGATCACCACGCCGCCCGAAAGCGGCACCGTGACCGACCCCCGGAGGGCCGTGTGCGCATGGGAGGGGACCTGGACCTTGCCCGACGGCGTCTCTGCCTCGCGGACGCCCGCGCCCCCGGAATCGGGGAACGCGCAGGACAGGCGGAGGGTCAGGATGCACGTCCGGGTGCTCGCGGACAGGACGGGGTGGACGTCCAGCACCACGCCCTGGTCCGCCACCTCCATGACCGGATCGGCGAGGGCGGCTTTCGCGCTGACGGACGCGTCGTACTCGGCCAGGTGGAGAAATTGCCTCCCCTTGGCGGCGTGAAATCGCTTTCCGTGGAGGCCCAGGGCGGACACGGTCTCGATCCGCCGGCCTTCCCGCTCGATCCGCGCCGACAGCGCGTCGGCGTCCGCCTTTGACAAGGGGCTCTCGGGCAGGTTTGCGCCGGTTCCGGGCCGGTAGATCAGCGCCCGGACGGCCAGCGTCCTGGAGACGTTTTTCTCGAGCAGCCCGAGGAATCCCTCGATGCTCTCCAGGGCGTCCGGCGCGTGGCGTGCGAACAGGCGCCCGTGGATCACCCGGAGAAAGGTCCCCGCCTCCTCCCAGGAGGTCGCGGGATCGAGATCCCGGATCATCGAAAGGAGCGCGTCCTCGTCGATGGCGGCCCCGCTTCCCTCCTCCTGGAAGCGGGGGACGACCGGGAGCCGTTCCTCGCGTAGGGCCGGGCCCCGCTCCGTCAGCGAGAATCGCGGCCCCTCCCGGCTCTCGTAGGGGAACAGGATCTGGCGGACGTCGAACACGCGCAGGGTCCGGTCCGCGGAACCGGCCCGCGCCGAAGGGGCCGCGCAGGCGAACACGACCGCCCCCAGGGCGGTCACGGCGACGGTTCTGAAGGTCATCTCACCTCCTGTAGATGTTCGAGGTCGCGCGCTCCGCTTGCGCGACCCTGTCGAAAAGCCCGAGGGAGCGGGCGGCCTTCGAAAACGCGTCGAGGAGAGGAAGCCAGGTCCGGTCTCCCGAATCGCCGATCGCCTCCACGGCGGCCCTCCAGAGCCGGTCGTCGGCCAGCGCCCGGCGGACGAGCGTCCGGGCCCTTGCGTTTCCGAGCCTCACCAGCCCCCGTACGGCCGCGGGAGCCAGCCGACGGCGGCCGAGCAGGAACGAAAGGAGAGGCAAGGCGCGCGGGTCCCCCGTCCGCCCCAGCCCCTCGATCAGCGCCGGCGACGGCCGCGGGGACAGCAGGCCCGCCAGTTTTTCGAGACCGATTTCCGCGCCCATCCGGCCCAGGGACGCCGCGCAGGCCCTTCGCACGGCGGGGCGTTCCAGCCCCGCTTCCAGGGCGTCCAGCGCTTCCGGGCCCCCCAGCAAGCCGAGGGCCCGCGCCGCCTCCCTCGCGTCACGGGCTGCGCCGCCCCGGAGGATCCGGGCGAGGACCTGCGAACAGCGTCCCTGGTCGAGAGCGACGAAGACGCTCGACCATCCCGGCGGAACGGATCCGGGATGCGTGAGGAGGCGCTCGCCGAGGGCGGGGGCCGCGAAGCCGCCCGTCCGGGCGAGGGCCTCCTTCGCGGCGTCTGCGAGGCCGGGGCGGGCGAGGGCCTCGACGATGATCGCGAGGGCCTCGGGGCGACGGGGCCATTCCGAAAGGACCCCAAGGGCCCAGCGCGCGCCGGGCCCTTCTCCGCTTTCGGAAAGGACGCGCGCGATGGCCGGCAGGGGGTCGGCGATTCGGCGGAAGGAGAACAGGGCGGGGGGCACGGCCGTCTGGACCCAGGAAGCCTCCGCGAGCGATGCGGACCTTTCCTCCTCCCGTCCCGCAAGCCGCAGGATCCGGTCGGCGACGCGGAGGCGGCGGGGGGGGGCGGAGGTCTCCAGCATGCGGCGGGCTTCCCGCGCGGCGCTTCCCTCCGAGACCATGGCGCGGGCGAGGCCCTCGACCGTTCGCGTCTCGGCCAGCGCCTTCAACGCCGCCACGGAGGCGTGCCGCTCCAAGGGCGTCCCGGAGGCCGCCTTTTCCCGGAGGAAGGACGCCGCGTCCCGTCCCCCGAGCTTCCCGAGGGCGTGAAGGAGGTTGGCCGGCCGGTCGGGCCGGTATCGCTCGATGCAGGCGGCCAGGGCCCGGTCCCGCTCGCCGACGAGGGCGAGGGCGTCCGCCGCGCCGGGGACGCCGAGGGCGGCGCATCGCGCCAGGTGCGGGACGGCGGCAGGTCCTCCATAGAAGCCGGCGGCCCGGACCACCTCTTCGAGGGGAAGGCCGTGCGGCTCGGCGCGCCCTCGTTCGTCAATCACCCTGCCGAACACCCAGTCTGTTCCGCGTTCTCCGGCGCGGAAGGCCTCGCGGAGGAGAAGAGGGCTTTCCAGGTTCTTGCCCAGGACGATCCTGGCGCGGGCCCGGACCTCGGCGTCCGGCGCGTGGAGGAGCCGGAAGGCGAAGGGAAGGACGGTGTCCCCGAGGGCGACCAGCTTCCGGGTGGCTTCCCGGCGGATGTTCCAACGGGCGTCGGCCAGATCGCGGCCGAGGTCTTCGAGGCGGGCGTTGAAGTCCCGGGCCGCGACGGGAAGAGGAAAGGCCAGCACGATCAGGAGGCCGGCGAGGGTGAGGGAGCGCAGGGCCGTCAAGCGCCGGCGCGGCGAGAGGGGGCCGTCGCCCATGGGATCCTCGTTCTCGATGAAGCGTTCGGTGTCGCGGTTCCGCAGGCCGCGATGTCTCTCTCATGATATCCCCACGCGGCGCGCAAGCGAACGTCTCTCGATAAAATCTTCCCTTGACGGTTCTTGGAGCCGCCAGGATAATCCAGAAACGATTGGCGGTATCGGGGATCGATGATCCAGGCATTGCGAACAAAAGCGGGATGGGCTCTGCTCCTGGGCGCGCTGTGGTTGGCTGGCCCGGGGTGTTCCTCGGCCCCCGAGGAACGCGCCGGTCCCCGAAAACGCGTGATCCAGCCCGGCGGAGGGGAGGCGATCGCCACGATCGGCGCCATCTCCTTCGACGAGATGATGAGGCGAGGGGCGGAGGCTTTGGAGAGCGGCCGGCCCCGGGCCGCCTCCCTGTACTTCGGTGCGGCCCTGACCGCACGTCCTTCCTCCGAGGAGGCCGTGAAACGCATGGCCGAGGCCCGCTTCCGGCTCCAGCGGAAGGGGGCGCCGGAGGCGCTGACCACCGCCGAGCGCTCGCTTCCCACCCCGCCTCCCGAAGTGCTGGCGGACGTGGACGCGCTCATCGACAGGTGGGAGAGGGAATCCGGGGTGGCCCGCGAGGAACCGGTCACCTTCTTCGGGGAGGAGGAGGACCGGGAAGAGGCCGGGGGGACGATGCGGGACGTCCTGGAGGAGGAGCGGCGCATGGGCGAGCTGCCGCAGGTGCCCGGCGGCATCAAGGGGGAACGACCCCGCATCGAGCGCCCCAGCCTGACGACGTTCATCGGCCGGCCGAGTCTCATGCCGTGCAAGCCCCTTCGGACGGGGCGGAACAACCTTTTCCACACGCTCGTGCACATCCCCCCCTTCGAGGGGACGCGGACGCTTCCCTCCCGGGTCTGGGAATTCACCAGCGGGTACGACGGGGCCTTCGGAAACCTGGAAGAGGGGACCTATGGATACGGCCTGTTCATCCGCTACGATGACAACCGGTACGACGAGGGGTTCTTGAAGATCGCCCACGGGCTCTCCGATGACATCGAAGCCCGGATCGAACTGACCACGGGGAACCTGCGGGAAGGGAATTACGACATCTACATCACCCACTTCTTCGACCCCTACATCCGGCCGTACGACCGGCGGGCGGACCTCGGAAACCTGCTCCTGGGGTTGAAGACGCGCCTGTTCCGGCCCTTTTCCGACGAACCGGAGACCGGGATCACCTCCGAGGTCTCCTTCAAGGTGCCGGTCGCGCGGAACCCGAAGAACTTCACGACCAGCGGGATGCCGGACCTCGCCGTCCAGATCACGGGCGCCATGGACCTTTTCCGGTTTCTCCGGTGGCCTCGCCTGATCCCGCAGGGTTCGATGGGCCTGACGATCCCCTTCGGGGAGATCTTCTTCGACCGCGACGTGGATCTCGACCCCGTCTTCTTCTTCGGTCTGGGGGCGGTGATCCAGCTGGACGACCATCTCGCCCTCGTGGCCCAGGTCCAGGGGAACACGAGCGCCTTCGGCGAATTCGAGCCCCTCTCGACCCTCGTGCTCACCTCCCACGTGGGCGCCCGGGTCCTGCTGGGGCATTTCATCGTCGAGGGCGGCTTCGGGCACGGTTTCACCCGGACGTCCTCCACCATCTCGTTCGTCCTCAATGTCGGATTCCGGTTCGAGGGGAGCGATCTCGTCGAAGAAGTGGTCCGGTGACGGTTCGCATATGGCCGACGAGGCAGACAACCGCCTGATCCACAAGATGGTGATCGCCCAGGGGATGGCGACGCCCGCGCAGGCGGACGAATGTCTGCGGGCCGTGCTGGAGGCCCGGGGCGCGAAGACGTTGCCCGACATCCTGTTCGAGAAGGGCTACCTGAATGCGGAGGACCACGCGATTCTCCTGCGCATCTTCGCCCCCGCCCCCCCCCCCCCCCCCCTCCCCCCCTCTCCCGCTTCCGTGGAAGCGGACACCGACGCCGCCCTGGAGAAGATCGTCACGGCCACGGGCCTCTTGACCGTCGATTTCCTGGAAGCGGCCAAGGAGACCCGGCGCCGGGGAGGACCGGGCACCTCCCTCCAGAGCGTGTTCCTCGACGAGGGCTACCTCACGCGCTTCCAGCTCGAGGACATGCTCCAGGGGATCCAGAAGCCCACCTACCGTTGCGAGGGGTGCGGCAAGCCGTACGCCCTCGACCGGGGCCGGCCCCCCAGGAAATGCCCCTCCTGCGGGCTCTCCCTTCCGAAGCCCGGCGTGCCGGTGAGCCTGGAAGTGAGCCTGGGCGGGGAAGGCGTCCGGCCGGTCGGAACCCTGACCGTTCTTCTCGGCGTCAACCGGGGCTTCGTCTACGAGGTCGCCGAGGGCGCCCGCGTCACGCTGGGGCGCCAGACGAGCAACAAGATCCGCCTCTTCGGGAAGCAGGTCTCCCGGAAGCACTGCGAGATCGTCCCCGAGGGAAACACGCTGGTGATCCGGGATCTCCAGTCCAGCTTCGGAACCTACGTGAACGGCCGGGCCGTGAGCGAGCACGTCCTGAGCGACGGCGATCTCATCAAGGTGGGTCCTTCGGTGCTGGAGTTCCGCACGGCCTTGGATCCCTCGGCGGCGGAAGCCCTGGACGAGGGGGTCGAGGAAATCCTCTTCGGCCGGATCGCGGTGAGGCTGGGGCTGGTCACCCAGCGGCAGGTGGACGAGGCCGTGGCCCTCCAGGAGACGACGCACCGCGAGTGGCAGATCGGGAAGATCCTCATGGAGCGGGGAGGACTGGACGAGCCGGGTCTTCTCCGCGTCCTCGAGACCCAGCGGAGGAACCTCAAGGCCCGGGGGTACTATACGGAAGAGACCACCGAGAACACGCTGTTCGGGCGGATCGCCCTCCGGAGCCGTCTGATCAACGAGGCGCAGCTCAACGAGGCCCTGCGCACCCAGGCCAAGATGGACGCCCTCTCGGGCGTCCACATGAAGCTGGGCGAGATCCTCGTCCGCAAGGGCGCCATGGGCGAAGCGGACGTCCAGAAGATCCTGTCCATCCAGGGGCACGGCGACCTGGCCCTTCCCCTTCCGGGCTACAAGGTCCTCTCGAAAATCGGCGAGGGGGGCATGGGCGCGGTCTTCCTCGCCCGCCAGGTGAGCCTGGACCGGGAGGTGGCCGTCAAGCTCCTGGCGCCGAAACTCGCCCGCGACGCCTTCTTCATCGACCGCTTCATGCGGGAAGCCCGGGCGGCCGCCGCGCTCAGCCACGAGAACATCATCCGCGCCATCGACGTCGGAGAGGCCTCGGGCCACTACTACTTCGTCATGGAGTACGTGGAAGGGGAGACCGCCCACGACCTCGTCCAGCAAAAAGGCGCGCTGGACGAGACCGCGGTCCTCGACATCGGGATCCAGGTCTGCCGCGCCCTCGACCACGCCCACCAGCACGGCATCGTCCACCGCGACGTCAAGCCCGAGAATATCATGATCACCGCGCAGGGGATCGCGAAACTATGCGATCTGGGCCTGGCGCGGAACGTCGCCTCCACGGACGGACGATCCACCGAGGAGGCCGTGGGCACGCCCAATTACGTGAGCCCCGAGCAGGCCCGCGGCGACGCCCAGATCGACATCCGCACCGACATCTATTCCCTCGGCGCCACCCTCTACCATCTCGCCACCGGCTCCATGCCCTTCAAGAAACTCGGGCCCCCGCTGGTCGTCATGGCGCGACACATCACCGAGCAGATTCCGCCGCCCCGGAAGATCAACCCGAACCTCTCCGAGGGATTCGGCCGCGTGCTCGTCAAGATGATGGTCAAGGACCCCGCCCGCCGCTATCCCTCCCCCGCGGACACCCTGGACGAGCTGCTGCTCGTGCGCGCGGGCCGGACCCCGAAGAACGTGAAGATCGGCTCCGCCGTGTCCACCATCGCAAAAAAATAGGGCACGGGACGGGTCACTCCGGCAGGCATCCCGGCCCGTTGCGCCGGGCCCAGGATTCCCAGCGCTCGAGGAGGGAGATCAGCACGCTCTTCACCTGGCCGCTGCTTCCCACCCCCGCGGAGGTGACCGTGCGGGGATGCATGGCGTTGGGCCGGCCGGTCACGGTTTTCAGGGCTTCGGCGCCGTTCACGATCCGCGTCGAGAAGAGCTCGTCGGCGTCGATCGCTTCCCGGATCCCCCCCAGGATCGTCCACAGGTCTTGGAAACCCGTGAAATAGTCCAGCGCCTTCGAGGCATCGGAAGGCCGGGGGGGCGCCTCGGGCCCCAGGTACGAGGCCAGCTCGCCCGTCAGGATCTCGAAGGACCTCCCCGTTTCCCCGGCGTGGTGGAGCGCGATCAGCCGGCGCACCAGCACGTCGAACCGCGCCTGCCGCCTCCACGAGGCCAGGAGCTTCTCGCGGGCGCCCGCGTCCTCCGCGGGGGGCAACGTCGAGCGGCGCCCCGTCAGCGCGCCCAGACGCGCCAGCGCCTCCTCCGCCGTGGCCGCGTCGCCGGCCTCGAGCGCCGTGGCGAGCCCCTCGACCACCGGCGGCAGGGGCGACTCCCTCCGGCACGTGTTCAGGGCCGCGCGGGTCTCGAAACGGAGCGCCTCGTTTTCCCCCGGCCCCCCGGGAAGGAAGGCCTCCAGCCGGGGGACGGCCGAGGCGAATCCCAGCGCTTCCAGCGTCCGGGCCGCCTCGATGCGCACGGAGGGGTCGGGGTCGTCTTCGAGCCGGTGAAGAAGCGGGGCCACGGAACGCCGGTCCCCCATGACGGCCAGGGCCCGCGCGGCGGCGCCCCGGGCGGAAGCGTGTGCGTCCGTGGAGAGCACCGCGTTGAGATGGGGAGCGATCCGGGCGCGGTCCGGCGCGGGCTGCACCTTCATCTCGACCATCATCCCGAGGGACTCGGCGGCGTTCATCCGGATGTGAAAGGACGCATCCCGCGGATCGGAGGGATCGCCCTCGTACAGGGCTTCCAGCAGGTAGTCGACGGAGAGGGTCCCCAGGCGCGCGAGGAGAGGACGGCCCCAGTAGAGCGTGTAGTACCGCGAGCCGTCCAGGGCGCGCATCTCTTCGAGGATCCGGGCCGCCAGCCGGTCGGCCTGCGTGCGGTCCGGGGAGGTTTCGGCGGGCCGGAAGAACCCCTTCCAGTCCTGCCACCACAAACACCACTTCCGCGCGGCGGCGTCGGTGTCCCGGCGGGCGGCTTCCCGGTCGAACCCGAAGCCTCCGCCGGCCTGCTCCCTGAGAATCCGGGACGCCAGCGCGCCCTCGAAGACCTTGCCGAACATCCCGTCCATCAGCCATTCCACGGCGGACGTGTTGCCCAGCCGAAGGAGGGCCTCGGCGACGCGGATCTTGGCCACGGGATGCCGCGGTCCGTTCGCCATCTCCTTGCGCCAGACGAGCAGGTCCACCACGGCGGACCGGTCGCCGATCCGGCCCAGCGCCCACGCGACGTCGGCCTGGACCTCCCAGGCCTCGTCCTCGAGCCGGGCGGCCAGGGCGGGCACGGGAAGCGGGGATGCGATGCGGCCGGCCAGCCGCGCGCCCGCGCGCCGCACGATGGGATTCTCGTCTTCCAGCCAGGCCAGGGAGAGCGGAACGGCTTTCTCGCCGAAGGCCGCAAGCCCGGCCAGGGCTTCTTCCGCCTCCACGACGCCGGGAACGTCTCGCTCGAGCGCGGATCGTCCCCGGGCGGCCAGCGCTTCCAGGTCCTGTCGCTCGGACGTCGTCGTGCCGTCCTCCACGTCCGCCAGGGCGCGGGCGTCGACCGCCCGGGGGTCGAAATCGCCTGGGGGGCGGGGAGGCGAGGGGACCGGCGGGGGGGCGGGAGCCGGCGCGGGGGCGGGAGCCAGCACAAGCCCCGCCGCGAGCGAGAGGCCCAGGGCCGCCGCGACGGCCAGGACGAAGGCCAGGTCCGCTTTGCGCGTCGAAGTCATGGAAAGGGGATCCGAAGTTCCTCCAGCAACACGTGGTTGTTGCCGGAGAGGGTGCGGGAAACGTCCCCGGGGGAAGGCTGGAGGCAGTAGAGGAGGCGCACCCGGAGCACGCCCTTCGTCTCGCGAAGGGTCCAGCGGTAGACTTTCTTCTCCCCCGGCTTGATCTGGGTGTTGGGAACGCCGATCACGTAGCGGAAGGGGTTCCGGAAGACCTCGTCGACCTGGTTGACGATCTCGCCCCCCTCGCGGATCACGTCCGCCTTGAGATCGGCCCGGTGAAAGCGGGCGTCCGTGGGGAAATGGTGCCCCGCGCCGTCGTTCGTCAGTTCGATGACGGCTTCCCCGTCCTCCGTGACCCGCGCCGAGAGCCGGAAGGCCTTGCGGAGCGTTTCGAGGTCGTGGCATCCCGGCCAGGTATGGGCGTGGTAGGTCCGGGGGGGCTTGCCCTTGGTGACGACGCCTTTCACCTCGGGCATGTGGCAATCGTTGCAGTCCGTGTCCGGGTGGAACCGGGACGTTCGCCACTCGTCATGCGTCTTGTGCTGGTTGTGGCATCCCGAGCAGTGTTCGATGGTCCGGATGCCGGGCTCGTCGACGGGCTGGCACGGCGCGGCGGGATCGTCGACGCTTCCGGCCATGCCCTGCGGGGTGTAATGGCAGGCGGTGCACCCCACGCCCTCGGAACGGGCGTGGGACCGGGGAGGCGGGACCTTGCCGAAGCCGGCGAGGAAGATGGGGCTGGGCACGTGGCAGGGCCAGCAGTCCTTCTTCTCCTTGATCCGCATGCCCGCCACCTGGAGCTGCGGATCGTCCCACGCCAGGGCGTGGTAGGAGGCCTCCCACTGGGCGTAGATCTCGGGATGGCATTCCCGGCATCCCTCGTTGCTGAGGGGGATCTTCATCCCCTCGGCGCCCGGCGGGAGCCCGCTTGCGGCATCGCCTCCGCCCCCGCCCCCGCGCACCAGATAGACGCCCCCCGCCGTCGCGATGACGAGGACCAGGATCAGACCGAGAATGCGCAGCGCACGTTTCACGCCATCAGTGTACGAGGCGGGGTTCCGTGCCGCAACCACAGCGGAATGGCTTTCACCGGATCCGTTTTGGAGGGCGAGGGTCCTCCCGAGCCACCTCTTTGGGCTCGGAGGCCCGCCGCCGCCTGGCTTGCCGATGCAAGGGCTATGGCGGGTCCTTTGGAGACCTTCGCCCTCCAAGTTTTCATGGTTTCCGGGAGAGCCGAAGGCTCATGGCTGACTGAATTCCAGATCCCTTCGTGCCTTGGAGCCTTTGAGACTTCGTGTCGAAAGCCGCGGTATCACGTCGCTGTGAGCGAGTGCGGACGGACCCTTCGGCTTCGCTCAGGGCTGGGCGGTGAGCCCCGTCGAACCGCTGAAATCTGACATCTGACATCCCTACCCGGCTCCCGAGGAAGGCCCGCCCTCGTCCGCCTCTTCTTCCGTCCCGTCCGGTCCCTCCGCGGGCGCCGACGGGATCATGGACTCCTCGTGGATCTTGCGGGCGGCCTCCTGCAAGTCCACCACGGTGTCGAACTCGTCCACGATTTCCTTGCCGATGACGTGCTCGAGGATGTCCTCCAGCGACACCACGCCGGCGAGGCCGCCCCACTCGTCGACCACGGCAAAGAGGTGCTGCCGGGCCTTGATGAACTCGTTGAGCAGGACATGGCCGGGCATGGCCTTGGGCACGAAGCGGATGGGGCGCTGGAAGTCGCCCAGCGTCCCGTCCAAGCGGCCCTCCGCGATGGCCGAGAACACGTCGCGGCGCAGCACGAACCCCACGAGTTCGTCCTCGTCCTCGGGCTGATGGAGGGGAACGCGGGAGAAGCTCCACCCGAGGGTGTCGGCGCCCACGTCCCGCAACGTCGTGTCGGACGCCTTGCGGAACACCACGGGACGCGGGGTCATGATGTCCCCGGCGGTCACCTCGTTGAGATTGAGGACGTTCGAGATCATGTCCTTCTCGATCGGGAGGATGCTCCCCTCGTCGGCGCTGATGGAGGCCATGGCGTTCACCTCCTCCTCGGGCGCCTCGGGCTGCTCCTCGCCCTTGCGCAGGCGCCTCGAGACCGACTGGGCCAGAAAGACCAGGGGGTAGACGGCGAGGATGACGATGGTGAGCGGATAGGCCATGAGCACGGCCATCGGGCGGTTGTAGGTCACCCCCAGGACCTTGGGGACGATCTCGCTGAGAAAGAGGATCAGCAGGGTGAAGACCGCCGAAAACCAGAACAGCGACTTCGGCCCCCAGAGATCGGCGGCGGCCGCGCCGGCCACCGCCGCCCCGGCCGTGTGCGCCAGCGTGTTGAGGATCAGGATGGCGGAGATGGGCCGGTCGATGTCGTTCTTGAAGCGTTCCAGGATCCGGCCCGCCCGTGAGCCCTTCTCCACGAGGCTCCTCACGAAGGGCGCGCCCACGGCATAGAGGGCCGCCTCCATGAGGGAACACAGGAAGGAGACGGAAATGGCGATCCCCACCGCAAGAAGGAGCGTGATCATGTCTGTCCCCAACGACCCCCTATCGGACCCCGGCATCTTCCCGCAAAACCGCGCGCGGCGCAAGAAGAGCGAACCGATACGTTTCGGTGTGGTGCGCTACCAGGTTGTTGCGGGATTCCGCCGCACCACCGTCGCGCCCGCCCCGCCTCCCGGATCCCGGACCACGACCAGCGCGGTTTCGATCTCCCCCCGGACCGGCCTTTCCGGAAGCCGGAGGGGGCTCTCGACGGAGACGCCGATCTTCGGGGCGGCGGGCGGCACCGCCTCGAGGGTCATCCATTCCAGCGCCGCCACCACGGTGAGAAGGGTTCCGAACGCCAGGCCTTCCCCGAGGCTGGCCGAAGGCGCGGATACGGGCAGGGGACGCTTCCGTCCCGCAAAAGCCGCCGCGAGTCCCGCCGCTTCCTCGGCGTCGTTCTCCCCCCCGTTCAAAGAACAGACCAGCACATCGGGATCCTCGACGCCGAGGTTCGCCGAGGACAGCGCTTCTTTCGCGACGGACGCCACGGACGCGCGCAGGGAGGGGTTCTTCCCGCCAGCCGGGGCCAGGGTCGGCGCCGAGACGGAAGGCCCCGCCAGACCCGGCGGGCCCAGAACCAGCGCGACCGCCCCCTCGGCGAAGCCGGCCGGGCCGGGCCGGGCCGGGGACGCGCATCCGCCCGAAGCCTCGAGACGGCGGTGCGCCTGGTCCAGGATGGCGGACCATTCCTCCGCCGCCGCCAGCACCACGCGGGGGGGGGCGCCCTTGCAAAGCCGGGCGACGCTCTCGGAGAGCCCCTCGAAGGCTTCCAGCGGTCTTCCCACCAGCGTCAGGTTGCGGCCGTGGAACCCGAACTCCAGACAGATGTGCGCGGCCGGTGCGTTGGAGACGCCGTTGGTGAACAACAAGGGGCTTGCACTCGCTCCTTCCGGAGCCAGAAAACCCTCGTGGAAATCCTGGAGATACCGCGTGGCGCCGTGGGTGGAGGCGAAGACCACGTCCACCCGGTCTCCGAGCCCCTCCCCCCAGGACGTCCATCCGGCTTCCCGCAGGGCGCCGGACGCCGCGACGAGCGCGAAGGTGCTGATCCGGCTCATCCTTCTCAGCTGGCGCGACGCCAGGTGGTCCGAGGGGTCCCACCCCTCGACGACCCCCCGGCCGTCGGCCGGGCCCTCTTTTCCCGCCAGCAGCGCGCGGGCCAGCGCGTCGGTTCCGGGGCCTCCGAGGGGCGTGATCTCGGTCCATCCGCACACCGTACAGCGGGGCGTCGTGTTGTCCTTGGTTCCCAAGGCGATCTCCTCACGCGGGGGTTTCGTCTTCGGTCCCTCCGGCGTTTTCCAGGACCAGGGCGCTTGCGCCCCCGCCGAACCCGAGCGAATTGGACATGGCGAAGCGGAACGTTTTGTTCCGCGTTTCCCGCACCAGGCCCAGGGGGGGCAGGTCGGGGTCCGGATCCACCAGGCCCGCGCTCGCCGGCAGGAATCCCTCCCGGAGGGCGAGGACGCAGAAGGCGGCCTCCACGGCCCCCGCGGCGGCCAGCGCGTGGCCGGTGAGGGCTTTGGTCGAGCTGCAGTCCAGGCGGGCGGCGGCGTCTTTGAACACCGCCCGGACGCCGTGGGCTTCGGAGACGTCGTTGATCCGGGTCCCGGTTCCGTGCAGGTTCAAGTAGCCCACGTCCGAGGGTTCGATCCCGGCGGTTTCGAGGGCTTCGGTCATGGCGCGGGCGATGGCGTAGCCGTCCGGATTGGGCTGGGTCATGTGATGGGCGTCGTTGGCGGCCCCGAATCCCCTAAGGACGCCGAGCGGCCTGGCGCCGCGTTTCTGCGCTTCGGATTCCTCTTCCACCACGAAGACGGAGGCGGCTTCTCCCAGGACCATGCCGTTTCGTTCCCGGTCGAACGGTCGGCATACCGAGGGCGTGACGATCATGAGGGAGGCGAAGCCGCGCAGGACGAATTCGCACAGCGGATCGTAGCCGCCGGCGATCGCCCGGCGGGTTCGGCCGTCGCGGATCCGTTCCATCGCCATGCCCAGGGCGTCGGTTCCCGAGGAGCAGGCGTTGTTCAACAGGGCGGTGCGCCCGCGGAGCCCGAGGCCGGAGGCGAGAAGGGCCGGCTGGGAGGCGGGGAGGAAATCCCGCAGGAGATGGGGGTCGACCGCCTCGATGCCTTTCTCGAGAACCTCCCGCATGTAGGCGGATCCTTTTTCCATGCCGCCCAGGGACGTGGCGAGGAAAAGGTCGACGGGGTCTTCGCGGGGAAGCGAGGCCGCCCGCACCGCCTCCCGGGCGGCACGAAGCAGGAGGTTCCCGCCCCGGGAGACGTTCGGCGGTGCCGGGGGGAGATCCGCCACCTGGCCCGCCGTCTTCACCGGCAGGTCCCGGGCGCCGAACAGGGAGATGGGGCCGACGCCGGAGACGGACCGCCGAAGGCGATCGAGGTTTTGATCGACGCCGGTTCCCAGGGCGGACACCATGCCGATGCCGGTGACCACGGCTCTACCCATGTCGTTGTTCGTCCAATCGTGTACCGCGAGCGTCGCGGGGTCAGGGAAGCCGGATCCGGTTCGCGAACACCCGGCCGCGGTCACCGGTCTTTTCCATGTGTTCGAGAAGGAATTCCACGGAGCGTTCCACGCGTTTCTCGAAGGCGATGCGCCCGTTGATCTCGATGCGGACGGGCTTGTCGAGGTCGAGGAAGTCGTCGGAGACATAGACGCTGATCCGGGTGACGTGGGTCGTGCGGATGCGGATGAGGTTGTCTCCGGCGAGCTCGCCCACCGCCTTTCCGTGTCCCTGGTAGACGGGGCGTTCGTCCACGCCGAGCCAGAAGGCGTGGAAGCTGTCGCGGACGCCTTCCTTCACCTGGGCGAAGGGGGCGACGCACACGGCCCGCTCGGGAAAAGGGTCGCGCTTCCAGCGGGTGAGGAAGGCGGCCATGGCCTCGATCTTGTCGTGCGGGAGGCCGTGTCCGAGCGCGTCGCCGGCCTCGAAGAAGTCGAACCGGTAGTGACGGGGCTTGGGGTCGAGGGCTTCGACGGCCTTGCGGGCCGCGAGATCCCCGTCGGGGACGACGCGGGTGTCGTTGCGGCCGTGGGCGACGTAGAAGGCGGTGTTGTGGAAGAGGTCGTAGTCCATGACGTTGGGCGGGTTCCCGGCGGCGGGGGCGAAGCCTGCGAAGAGGTCGGGGAATCGGGTGCCGACGCTCCACGCGCCCACGCCGCCGAAGGAATGTCCCGCCGCGTAGATCCGGTCGAAATCGACGGCGTAGGTGGCGGAGACCTCGAAGAGGATGGACTGGAGGAAGGTTTCGGTGCGGGGGCTGTGCCACCAGCAGTCGGGGGGGCAGGTGGGTGCGACGACGATGCACCGCCGCTTCTGGAACGCGGGCCCCATCAAGCTCATGATCTGGCTGCCGTTTCCCTGGTTCTTGCCGCCGCCGTGGAGGAGGACGACCAGCGGCCAGGGACGCGCGGGGGTGTATCCCCGGGGGAGATCGATCAGGTATTCGCAGGATGCCAGGCCCGGGGGCGGGAAATGGAGGGTCTGCTTGCCGGTCTTCCCGGCGGCGCGCAGAAAGGGTTTCGCATAGGGGGGGCGGAACGCCTTTCGCAGACCTTTCCAGGAGGAGGCTTCGAGAGGACGGAGTTCTTCGAGAAGGTCCGCTCGTTGTTCCTTTCCGTCGGGACGGAAGCGGAGACGAAGATAACGGAGGGCGGAGGCGACGAATTTTTTTTGCTGGGCGCGGGAGAGTTTTCGGGCGGCGCCGTTCGCGGGGCCGGCGCACGGCAAGAGGGCGGCAAGGAAGAAGATTGCGGTTCGGCTCTTCATGCCAATCTCCTCGCGCCCCAAAGCGGTCGTGCGGCGGTTGATTTGACGAAATTCCGCAATCCGGATGTCCCGTGTCCCTTTCCCGCGTATCGTGAATGGGGAGGGCAGGATTCGAACCTGCGAAGGCGTCGCCAGCAGATTTACAGTCTGCCCCCTTTGACCGCTCGGGAACCTC
>CAZDSO010000125.1:0-15245 GCA_964508045.1 uncultured Planctomycetia bacterium
CATGGCCTCATGACCCACTACCTCCTCGAAGCCCTCGAAGGGAAGGCGGATCTCGACGGGAACGGTGAGGTCACGCTTGCGGAGATCGAGGCGCATCTCGCCAAGAACATGCCTCAGATGTCCGGCATGGTCGGCGCGCCCCAGGAACCCTGGGTGAAGATGAACAATGCCGACCGGGTGCTCATTCCTCCCGTTCCGGAGGAGCCGTCGGAAGAACCGGGCGGAGAAGAGCCGGCGGGAGAGCCGGGCGGGGAGGAGCCGTCGGAAGAACCGGGCGGGGAGGAGCCGGCGGGAGAGCCGGGCGGTGAAGAGCCGGCGGGAGAACCGGGCGGAGAAGAGCCGGCAGGAGAGCCGGGAAGCGAGGAGCCGGCGGGAGAACCGGGCGAGGAGCCGGCGGGAGAGCCGGGCGGTGAAGAGCCGCCGGAAGAACCGGGCGAGGAGCCCGCCGGAGAGCCGGGCGGAGAAGAGCCTTCGGACGATTCCGGAAGCGGATCACCGGATGAGAGGGACGCGGAAGGAGGAGACGACTCGTGAGCAGGCGTCCATCCAACCCCGCGGGACGGCGCCGGCGCCATGCGGCCTGCCGCATCGGCCTTCTTCTGGCGTTTGCGGCGATGTTTCCCTTGCTGGGCGGATGCGGGCTGGGGACGGTGGCGATCGTGGTCGCCGTTCTGTCGAGCGGGGGGGACGACGGCGGGGGGGAACCCACGCCGGCCTTTCCGGCCCCGACGATCCTGTTCTACGAGGATTTCGAGAACGATCTCGGCCAGTGGCGCGCGGCGGGGTCGTCGCCTCCCTTCCTCGATCCCCAGGGCGAGGAGGGATCGGGCCTGGCGCCCGGGGGGACGACGACCGAGAACGGCGAAGTGGTGACGCGCTACGCCTTCGACCTCGATCCGGGCGTGACGGCCCGGGCCTCGATGCGGGTCCCGCTGCTGGGGGCCGCGAACAGCGACCTCTGGTTCGGGTTCAAGAACTCGTACGCTCCGGACGCCTCGCCGGATTTCCTCACCGGCTTCTTCCTGTCGAGCAGTCAGAGCCAGGTGAAGATGTACGTGGGCGGGGTGGTGGACGGGGTTCGGGCGCTCTCGGAGACGGGCTGGAAACGGTACGAGATCTACGTCCGCCCGGACGGACGCGCGGAATTCTACATCGACGGGGGCCTGGTCCACGTCTCGGTGCAGAAGGTGGACCCCCTCCCGGACGCCCGTCCTCTCACCGCCGGGGGGAAGAACCTGGGCGCCGACACGCGGATGGACGAGGTGGAGGTCTTCGGCTACGAGCCGGTGCGGGAGATCTTCTTCGCAGACAGCTTCGGGACCGACCTCTCGGCGTGGACCGTGAGCGCGACGAGCGGGTCGAATCCGGCGATCGATCCCTTCGTGGAGGGCCATCCCTCGCCGGCGCTGAATCCCGGGGGCGACGCCTCGGGCACGGGCGAGGCCGAGACTCCGGAGACGTTCTTGTTCACCACGTCCGGTCTCGAGATCGATGCGGACCTCTACGTCTCCGCGCTCGGCGCGGACACGGCGCAGGCGTGGGCGGGGCTCGCGGACGCGTCCGGGACGCCGGGCGCGCTCTCTTTGGCGGCGGGTGTCGCCCTCTCTCCATCGACGGTGTCGGACGAGATCCGCTACATCCTGAACGGGGCCCAGGTCCATGCCGAGACCCTCGCGGCGCCGGGGTGGTACGCCTTCCGGGTCATGATCCGCCCGGCGGGCGCCGGCTGGCGCGTGGAGTACCATCGCGACGGTTCCCTGGTCTTCGCGAGCGCGACGGACCTTCTGATGACGCACGACGATTCCCCTCTTTCAGTGGGGGGACGGAGCGCGGGCACCAACGCCCGCGTGGACAACGTGGCGGTGCTCACGCCCCCGGCGTTCCAGGCGCCGGCCTGGACGGGGCTGACCGATACGGGTTCCGGTCCGGCAGCTGACATCGAGGGCCACGTGCTGGTCTGGGACGGGGAGGAGGATCGCGCGATCGCGCTTTTCGGTGGAAGCGGTCTCTCCGCTTCCGCCGACGTCTACGCCCTCGAAACCTCGGAAGACCAGGCGGTCTGGTCGAAGCTCTCCCCGGACACGTCGGCGGGTGTGCCGCTGGCGCGCGTGCATGCTTCCGGGTCGTACTGCCGTTGGGCGTGTTCGGTCTACGCGGTGATGGGGGGGACCAGCGGGACGGGGGGCACGCTGCACGACGATGTGTGGAAGCTGGACTTCACGTCGGGTTCCGAGGGGGCGTGGACCCTGGAGGCGTCGGGAAGCGGGCCGTCGGCCCGCTACGGCCATTCCGTGGTGGCCGACCCGGTCGGGAAGCGCCTGCTTCTCTTCGGGGGGGAGGACGCGGGAGACGTCACGGCCGACCTGTACGCGTTCGACACGGAGAGCGCGGGCTGGACGGCCCTGTCCCCGAGCGGGGGGCCGCCCTCCGCGCGCCGGTTCCACGCGGCCGTTCTCGACGGCGCGAACCGGCGCATGATCGTCTACGGGGGCGAGGACGCCTCGGGGGTCGCCGTGGCCGACGACCTGTGGGCCCTCGACCTGACGGCGGATCCGCCGGCGTGGACGGCCCTCACGCCGGCCGGCGCGGGCCCCTCCGCGCGGTCCCGGTGCGCCGCTTCCGTGGCCAGGTTGAAGCGCCGCCTGTACGTCTTCGGGGGGCGGGACAGCGTCACGGCCTACCAGGAGATGTTCGCGCTCGACCTCGCCGGGGGCGAAGACGGCGTCTGGTCGTGCGAGCTGCTCGCGAATCCCGTCGGCACGTTCCACGATTCGCCGGAGAATTCGGGCATGATCTTCGATCCCCTGCGAGAGCGATTCCTCCTCGTCGGAGGCACCGGCGGAAACGCGCCGACCGCCTCCGAGGCGAGCCTGAAGGGTGAGGAGTGACAAGGTGAACTTTCCAAGTCCAACATCCCGAATTCCCTGGGGGAATGTAGGGACCGGCGCTAGCCGGTCCGCCCTTGCGCGGGCTCTTGTGATCTTCCTGGTTGTTCTCTTCGTTTCCGTCTCCGCGCGCGCCGGCGAGGAGGCGAAGGCGGTCTTCCGGCCGGCGATCGAGGCGGGGGACCGCTACCGGACCGAGGCGGTTACGCGCCTGGACCTTCTCTTCACGGCCGCCGAGGGCGAGGAGGGGATCCCGGCGTCCTTCGAGACGGAACGGGTTTCGGTCGTGCAGGTCCTGGAGGCGGAGGAGGGGCGCCCGGTCCGTCTCGTGGAGACGGTGGAGACGTCCCGGGAAATGCGGCAGAGCCCGGCGCTGGGGGGGAAGATCGAGACGCCCGGCCGTCTGCAGGGAACGGTGGAAGCCGCCCGGATGCCGGGCGGGGAAGCGACGGTCGACATCCGGAACGCGAAAGCCTCCGGGGCGGTTTTGGAAGCGGAGAGAACGCGGCTGGCCGAGGAGCTGACGCGCTCGGAGCTCCGGCTGCTTTCCGAAGAGCCCGTCGCGGCGGGAGCGACGTGGAAGCGGTCGGGACGCGATCTGATGCACCTTCTCCCGCACGTGGACGCGAAGGCGTTCCAAAAAGGGGAAGCGACGTTTCGCCTGCATGAAATCGAGCGGAAGGACGGAAAGCGGCACGCGATCATCGAGGTGCTGCGCTTTTCCGTGTCGCTCGGGCGCGAGGAGGGGATGAGGATCCTCCTCGAGGGGAAGGGCCGGTTTTCCGTGTTGCTCGAGAAGGGGGCCGTGGTCTCTTTGGCCGTGGAAGGGGAAGCGAAGCTGCAACGAGGACCGGCGGGAAGCCTGGAGGGAAAGGGCGTCTTCCGGTCCGAGAAGAAGGTCCGGTTCAATCGGGAGTGATTTTTTCCCGTCGATCTTCGAGGCGAGATTTTGGAACGGGAATTCCAGATTGGGGATTTCCGATTGGAGCGGCTGCAAAAAAGAAGGGAGGCCGAACAGCGCATGCCTGGTACGTGTCGAATATCGAGTATCGTCGCCTTGCTGGCCGCGGTGTTTCTCCTCGGGGCCGCGGGCTGCGGCCAGCAGTCCGTCGCGCCTTCTGCAGGCAAGGAGACGGGCGAAGAGGAGGCGGGCGACGGAGGCGAGGCTTCCGGAGAGGAAGGCGAGCCGGTCTCCAAGGAAGAACAGCAGCGGCGCACCCGCGAGGGGAACCTGCACGCCGACCTGGGCCAGGTCTACCTCAAGTACGGCGAGTTCGAGAAGGCCGCCGAGAGCTACCAGAAGGCCATCGCGGCCACGAAGGGCCTCTCGGAGAACGCGATCTATCACCTCGGGCTCGCCCAGGCCTTCCAGGGGCTCGGCAAGGACGCGGAGCAGGTGAAGAACCTGGAGACGGCGCTCGGGATCTTCCAGAAGATCCTCGCCCGCGCGGACGAAAAACAGCGCGACTTCTACATCGAGAAGATCTGCCTTCTCTACCGCGAGCTCGGCCGCATGGAGGAAGCCCGCGCCTGGGCCGAGAAGATCGCCGGTTCCCCCGGCGATCCCGCGTCCGTCGTGAAACTGGCGCGCCTCTACGCGTTGCTGGGCATGGATTCCCTGGCCGTCGACACCTACAAGATGGCCGTCAAGAAGCTGAAGGACGAGCCGGGGCTTCCCCCCGTCCGGCTGGAGTACGCCGATTACCTGTACGGAAACAAGAACCTGGAGGCGGCGCGGGCGCAGGCCGAGAGGGTCCTCGCCGAGAGCGGGAACGAGGAGCTCCGCCTCAGGGCCAAGCGGCTCCTCCTCAGGATCTACGACGGCCTCGGCATCCTCGGCGAGGTGGAGTTCACGTCGCCGGAGAAGAAGGACGACCAGGGCGGGGACGGGGAAGAGAAAAAGAAAGAAGAGAACCAATAGATTCCGGGGTCGCGGAGAGGGGTTCCTGTTTGTGGGAGGCGTGTGTTCCGGGCCTCATGGGGTCCCGGCCCGGAACCACGGCGATCCTCGCCGAAGCGTTGATGATCCGCGAAAAAGAATGACCGGCGGGTTCAAAAATTCGCTCCCTGCCGGAATGAACATGTGGTACAGTATGAAGCCAACGTCGATTCCGCTTCCCGCGCATCCCCCCCTCGCGCGGGAGGGAGAGGTCCGTACGTCATCCACCAGGAGGTCCGAGCCATGAGGAAGTTTCTCTTCGCTATCATCGTCCCGGCGCTGCTGCTGTGCTTCGCGGCGCCCGCGAGCGCGCAGTCGATTCCCCAGGAGATCTCGTTCCAGGGGAAGCTGTCCGACTCCGCGGGCAACCCGGTGACCACGAGCGTGGACATCCGTTTCCGCCTCTACAACGCAGTCACGGGCGGGACGCATCTGTGGCAGGAGATCCACGCGGGCGTCACGCCGGACGGCAACGGTCTCTACCACGTGATGCTGGGGAGCGTGACGGCCTTCTCGACCATCCCGCTGGCGTTCGACGAGACCTACTGGGTGGAGGTGGAGGTGAGCCCGGCGAGCGCGGGGAGCTACGAGACGCTGTCGCCGCGCTACCAGCTCTCGACGAGCCCCTACGCCTTCCGGGCCGGAAGCCTGGAGGGTCTGGACGCGACGGTGGGGGAGATCAACCAGGCGCTGCAGGGGATCGATGCGGCGGTGACGGCAACGGCGCTTTCGGATCTGACGAACGGCGCGACGAACGGGGACAGCTACCACACGCACGCGACGGCGGGCGACGCGGACACGGTGGACGGGCTGCACGCGCAGGCCGCGGCGTCCCCCAATGGGGGCGATCTCCTGGCGCTGGACGGCGCCGGCGTCTTTCCCGTGAGCGCGATCCCGCAGGGCATCGGTTCGACGCTGGACGCGGACCTTCTGGACGGGGCCGACGGAACCTACTACCTGGACCTGGTGAACGCGACGGGCGTGCTTGCGGCCGCCAACGGGGGCACGGGGACGGACAGCAGCGGCGTTTCGGGGGTCGCGTACGTCTCTTCGGGGACGTGGAGCTTCGACAGCCCGGCGCTCGAGGAGACGCGGGGGGGGACGGGGCACGGGGCCTACACGGCGGGCGATCTCCTCTACGCCACGGGCCCGAGCACGCTCTCGCTTCTTTCGGTTTCGGGGCACGGCCAGGGAGAAGTTCTCCAGCTCGACGGGACGCCGTTGCCGGTGTGGACTCCGGCGAACCAGCTCAACCTCTTCGGTTCGAGCTGGACGGGGTCTTCCACGTCCGAGGGGTTGCTGGTCGACAACCAGGGCAATCCGGGTCACGACGGGATCCGGGGCGAGACCAGCGACGGGACGAAGGCGGGCCTCCGCGGTCACAACGCGGACACGGCGCAGGCGCCGGCGATCGGGGTGTGGGGCACGACGGCGCACGCGAGCGGGTGCGGCGTTCGCGGATCGGCTACGGGGGGCGACGGGGTGAACGGAACGGCGACGACGGGGCGCGGCGTGTACGGTGACGTGAATGCCGCCGGGGGATACGGTCTGTACGGATTGAACTCGGTGTCGACGGGGAGCGCGTGGGGGGTGTACGGGGAGGTCCGCTCGCCGGGCGGTCTCGCCGTGGAGGGGATGAGCACGGTGGACGGGACGGCGGCGCAGTTCCGGAACACGGACGGCGGGGGGACGAGTTCGGCGTACGTGCTGTTCGTGGATTCCCGGAACGTGGGCGATGCGGGTCTGCACGTGAACGGGACGACGCGTCTCGACGGGGCGGTGACGATCGGCACGGGCGCGGGTCACGTTCCGATCACGGTGAACGGTTCGGCGGGCGCCACGGGGGACGTGCTGACGATCGATATGGCGGGCGACCCGTTGTGGTCCGCCTCGATCACGGGGCTGGACGCGGACACGGTGGACGGTTTTCACGCGTACGGCGCGGCTTCGGCCCAGGGAGGCCAGCTGGTCGCGCTGGATGCGAACGTGAAGTTTCCGATCAGCCTTCTCTATGCGGGCAACCTGAGCGGGGACATCCCGATCAGCAACGGGACGATGTGCTCGAATCTCAATGCGGATTTCCTGGACGACAACGAAGGCACGTACTATTTGAGCCTGGCGAACCACACGGGGACGCTGGCGATCGCGAACGGGGGGACGGGCGCGACGACGGCGGGTATCGCGCTACAGAACCTGGGGGCGGCGGCAAGCGGTGCGAACTCGGACATCACGTCGCTGTCGGGGCTCACCACGCCGCTTTCCATCGGCCAGGGCGGGACGGGTCTTACGGGCTACGCGACGGGGGACCTGCTCATCGGCTCGACGACGAACCCCTTGCAGGTCTTGGGCGTGCCGGGTTCGGGAAACGATTTCTATCTGCACGTGACGCCGGGGTCCTCGCCGATCTGGCAGCCGGGCAGCGTGCCTTTCGGTGGAAACAATCCCGGCGACACGCTCTTCTGGAACGGGAGCCGGTGGGCGGCCAACGCCAACCTGCACTGGGACAACACGAACGGGCGGCTGGGCGTTGGCACGAACAGCCCCTTGTTCCTTCTGGACGTGAACGGGCGGGCGCAGGTGCAAAATACGCTGTTTTGCAACGCCCCCGCTGGAACGGCGCCTCTGTCGGTGACTTCCAGCACGAAGGTGTTGAACCTCAACGTCGACCTGCTGGACAGCCGCGACACGGGAAACCAGGCCGGCGACATCCCGATCAGCAACGGGGCGATGTGCGCGACCCTCAACGCGGACATGGTGGACGGGCAGAATGCGTCTTCCTTCGCATCGAGTTCGCACGACCACTGGGGGGAGACCTGGTCGTATTCCATAGCCACGGACGGTCTCACCCTGACGCAGAACAGCTCGTCGACATCGGACGACGCCCTGGTGGTCTCGGCTCAGGCGGCCAACGCCGTGGACGCCTCGGGATACGGGTGGGGCGTGTCGGGCGCGGCCATTCGCGCTTACAACAGCCACACCAACGCAGGGAATCTCAAGTACGGGGTGTATGCGAGCATAACAAACACGAATACGCATGCTTCTTCAGCGGCGTTGTACGGGCTGATCCAAAGCCCCGGGCGGGCTGTCCACGGGTACGCCACGGCGTCCACTGCCACCGGCGTGTACGGCCAGAACAGCGCGGGAGGATACGCCGGATTCTTCAGTCAATCTGGCGGCTCCCAGTCATCCCCTTCCGTCCGCATCAATGCGTTGTCAAGCACGGGAGACGCCCTTTACCTCTTCGGGCGGTTGAACCTCAACGGGATGCAGGTGACGTCCGATGCGAACGAGCTGAACAAGCTGGACGGAACGAGCGCGAACGTGACGCCGGGGAACCTGAACACGCTGACGGGAGGCGTGAGCGCGGACAGCCTGCATACGCACTCTCATTCTAGTATCACGGACATCCCCGGTCTCAACTGGGTCACCAATACAGCGTCGTCGGTGACGATTTCTTCCGTCTTTTCCTCGATGACCGGGATTAATCAGGTTAGCATTAACGCCCCCGCCGGCGGGTATGTACTCGTGATCGGGACGGGATACGCGTCCTGCACGGTTCCGGATACGCAAAGTTTCTATGCCTTCATCGGTCTCGGAACATCGGCAACATCAAGCACGTATAGTACGCGTATCTATATGCACAACCAAACGGGAAGTTCGATCACGTACAGGATTCCTTTCAGCATCTCCTATGTATTCTCCGTTTCGGCTGGCACCAACATTTTTCATCTCAACGGTGCGAAATTCGCTCTTGCAGGACCGAATTACGATGTCTGGAGCAGGAACCTGAAGGCAATCTATTTCCCAAAGATCTATTGACAGGAATTTTACGGTTCCAACATGGGAGCCGGGATAGGGGAAATCGTGAAAAAATGCACATTGGGCATCGCGATGCTTGTCGCCGCCGTGACCGTCACGGCCATGGCCGCCTCCAGCACGAGCTACACCCTCCAGCCCGCCGAGTTCGACAACGGCGGCGGACTCGCCACCTCCACCAACTACAACCTCCAGGCCTCCATCGGCGGCGACGTCTTCGCCGGCACCAGCGGAAGCGCCTCCTACCTGCACGCCTCCGACTACCTCGCCACCCTCCAGGCCGGCTCCGCCTCCGCCGCCCCCGACCTCCAGTTCAACCCCGGACCCGCCAACCCCGGCGACTCCACCGAGGCCGCCGGCGCCCGGAAACTCCCCCTGCTCCAGCTCCAACTCGCGGCCGGGCAGCGCACCGACGTCGTCGTCACCGGCTTCACCGTCCACAGCACCGGAACCGGCCTCGAGACCGCCGATATCGAAGCCGTCCACCTCTACCTCGACAGCGACGCAGACGGCGAGGTCGATGACGGCTCCAGCCCCTTCGCCTCCGAGACCGGCTATCCCTTCACCGCCGACGACGGATCCGTCGCCTTCACCCTCAACCGCAACATCCCCTCCGGAACCTCGGAGAACTGGCTCGTCGTCTTCGACTTCGACGCCTCCGCCTCCGGAGACTTCCAGGCGTCCCTCGGCTCGAGCGACGTCACCGCCACCGACGGCGTCGATCCCGTCGGCGTCTCCGGCACCTCGACCGCCGGCGGCGTCAAGACCATCGGCGCCGGGCCCGGCACCCTCACCGTCGCACTCGGGCCCGCCAACCTCGCCGAGGGCGACCATCTCGCGCCCGGCGAAGAAGGCCCCGTCTTCCAGTTCACCCTCGCGGCCAGCTCCTTCGAGAACGTCAGCCTGACCGCCCTCACCGTCCACGCCACCGGCACCGCCGACGACACCCGGGACATCGCCGGGATCTCCCTCTACGCTGACGCCGACGGCGACGGTTCCGTGGCCGCAGGCGCCCTGCCGCTGGCCGTCCTGGACCCGCCCTTCGCTTCCGACAACGGCGCCGCCTCCTTCACGGGGCTTTCGGAACAGATCGACGCCTCGCAGAAAAAAACCTATCTCGTGTGGGTCCGCGTCGATTCCGACTCGATGGGCGGACAGAGCTTCGGCATCTCCCTGCAACAGGCGGGCGATGTCGAGGCCACGGGCATGACGTCCGCCGGCGCGGTCAACGTGGAGGGACTGCCTGCAGGCTCCATGATCTCCATCGACCTCGCCGTCCCCCCGACCACCGTCCCCCCCGGCGACGATGGCGGATGCGGCTCCGCCGGAACCGACGCCTCGCCCCTCGGCCTGCTCCTGCTGCTCGCCGGCTTCCTGATCGCCCTGCGCCGGCGCCGCCGGGCGCCCGCACGATCGTAGGGACCGGCGCGAGCCGGTCCGGGACTTGCCCCGTGCAACGGTTCCGTGATGGGAAAACGTCAAGGGCGCGCGGACGGGCTAGCGCCCGTCCCTACACCGGCGGAGGGTTCGCGGCACCAGGATTCGCGTCGTCTTCTCGACCCTGATCGATTGACGCAGCGTCCGTGACCGTGCCCGGCATCGCTGGACGGGGCGCGGGCAGCCAGCCCGCAGCACTTCGGCTTCTATCGGAGCCGCCTTGGAGGGCGAGGGTCCTCCCGAGCCCAAACACAGCCGGCTCGCCCTCCAAGGCGGCGGCGCGTCCAGATTCGGAATCCGGAATTCCTCAATTCCTCAATTTTGAATTCCCTACCCCTCCCACCGCTGCCCCACCCCCCACAGCGCGAAGGCGACCCGGTCCGTGATCGTCTCGATGCGCTTCTTCAGCGGCGTGCCGATGCCGTGGCCTGCCCGGCGCTCCTCCCAGAAGAGGACGGGCCGGCCCGACGTGCTGGCCTTCTGCAGCTTCGCCGCCATCTTGCGCGCGTGCATCGGATCCACCCGGCTGTCCGACTCGGCCGTGGCCACGAAGACCGCCGGATAGGAGGTCCCCTCCTCCACGCGGTGGTAGGGCGAGTAGGCGTGGAGGAACGTAAAGTGGTCGGGGTCGTCCGGATCGCCGTACTCGCCGATCCAGTACTTCGCCAGCAGGAAATGGTGGTAGCGGAGCATGTCCAGGACCGGCACGTCGCAGAGGATCGTGCGGAACAGGTCGGGCCGCTGGGTCAAAGCCGCCCCCACCAGCGTGCCCCCGTTGCTGCCCCCCGACGCCGCCATGCGCTCGGGCTTCGTCCACCCCTGGTCCACGAACCAGTCCCCGGCCGCCAGGAAGTCGTCGAAGACGTTCTGCTTCTTCTCGAGCATCCCGGCGCGGTGCCAGGCTTCCCCGTACTCCGCGCCGCCGCGCAAATTCGGCAGGCCGAAGACCCCGCCCGCCTCCATCCAGAGCGCCAGCAGGGGGCTGAAGGAGGGGGTGAGGGAGATGTTGAATCCGCCGTAGCCGGTGAGCAGGACGGGCCGGTTCCCGTCGGGGACCAGGCCCTTCTTCTTCCCCACGTACATGGACACGCGCGTCCCGTCCTTCGACGTCACCCAGACCTGCTCCACCTCGAACGCCCCGGGGTCCAGGGGAACCTTCATCTCGTCGAAGAGGCGGGATTCGAGATCCTGGAGCCCCACGCGGTAGACGGAGAGGGGATGGTTGAAGCTCGTGAAGGGGAAGAAGAATTCGTCCCCGTCATGCTCCGCGGAGATCCCCATCACCGAACCGGGGCCCGGCAGGCTCACCGGGACGCCCTCGCCCCCGTCCAGGGGATGGACGCGCAGCACGGACAGGGCGTTCTCGAGGTAGAGGGCCACGACCTTCTCCCCCACCACGCGCGCCCCCTGCAGGACGTTCTCGCCTTCGGGCAGGATCTCCCGCCAGTTCCCGCGTTCGGGACGCCCGGGGTCGATCTCCAGGAAGCGGTACCTCGGCGCGTCCAGGTTGGTCAGCAGGTAGATCGCGTCGTCGCGCGGAACCGCCTGGGCGATGGCGTCCTCGCCCTCCACCAGGGGCCGGAAGCCTTCGTCCGACGAGAGGTCCTTGAGAAAGACCTCCGTGCGGGAGGCGCCGGACCGGTGCACGTTGACGACGAGCCACCGGCCGTTTGGCGACAGCGCGACGCCGGGGATGTCGGTCTTCTCGCGGCCCTCGCCGAAGACCAGCGGATCGCCGGCGGGGTCCTCGCCGAGCCGGTGATGGTAGACGCGGGAGAAGTAGGTCTCGTCCCCGGCGGGGACGTCGCCGGGGGCGGGGTACCTCGTGTAGTAGAAGGCCGCGTTGTCGGGCTCCCAGGCCACGGAGCTGTGCCGGGCGTAGGGGATGCGGTCCCCGAGGCCCTGGCCGGTGTCCACGTCGAGCACGTGCAGGGTGGCCATCTCGGAGCCGGCCTCGGAGATGCCGTAGGCGAGGCGCTTCCCGTCGCGGGACGGATGCCACCAGTCGAGCGAGGCGGTGCCGTCCTCGAGCAGGGGGTTGGGATCGACCAGCACCCTCTCCTCGCCGTCCAGTCCTTCCCGGACGAAGAGCACGGACTGCTGCTCATCGGGCTCGCGGCGCTGGAAGAAGATCCGGCCCTGTCTCGGCACGGGGGGGCCCGTCACGCGGACGGCGAGCAGGGCGGAAACGCGTTCCGCCAGGGCTTCCCGGTTTTCGATGCCGTCGAGGATCTTGCGCGTCCGGCGGTTCTGGGCGTCGACCCAGGCCTTCACCTGCTCGTCGTCGCTGTCCTCCAGCCAGCGGTAGGGGTCGGCCACCTCGACGCCGTGGAGGGTCTCCACGAAGGGCTTCTCTTCGGTCGGGGGCGGGGGGGGCACGTCTTCGGGTTTCATCGCCTTCCTTTCAATCAAACTCCCCCCCCCTCAGGGGGGGGAGTTTGGGCTAGTACTTCTTCCTCACGAGCTTGCCGTCCTTCTCCTCGAAGACGAAGGGACGCCCTTCGGGCACGGGCCGGTCGCCGTAGAGCCTAACGAGCAGGTAGAGGGTCTGGAGCCGTCCGGTCTCGCCGAAGTCCGCCTCGCCGGTGTAGGGGGCGACCTTGCGTCCCAGCAGGTCCCAGCGCCGGCCGTTGAACGCCATCAATCCGTATTCGGCGCCGGGGAGCAGTCCCTCGATCACGACGGGGTCCAGGCCCGGCGCGCCCTTGCGCACGGGGTCCAGGGTCAGGATCTCGACGCGCCCATCGGTGTGGAGCAGGAAGGGGCCCACGGCGGGGCGGGCGGTGTCGCCCGAGAGGAAGGTGTTGAGCAGGAGGGTCTTTTGGCACCCCACGTCGGGGAAGCGGACCATCCCGTCGTCGCCGGCGCGGGTGCGGGCGACCTGGCGCCAGCCGCCGGCGTTCCACACGGCCAGGAGGACCCGCGTCTTCTTCTCGCCCACGGAGAAGTCCAAGTTGGTCACGGGCGTGTAGAGGGCCGTCACGTCCTCGCCGAAACGGGCGTTCTCGCCCTCCGGCGGGACGAAGCGTTTCCGGTAGACCTTGGCGAAGAGGCTCTCCTTCTTGATCCGGTCGAAGGGCTCTCCCTCCTTGACGGGCTCGCACCCCATGAAGGAGCGCCACGTCCCGTCGAGATAGGCCTCGTTCCAGGCGTGGTTGCCGTCGGCGGCGGGCCACCAGGGCGTGTAGGCGGAGGTGCAGGGGATCCCGACGGTGGAGGCCGCGGCGATGACGAGGTTGGCCATGTCCTCGCAGCGTCCCGTGCCCGCCTCGAGGGTTTCCAGCACGCCGAGGTCCTGGGCCTCGCGGGTGTGGAACGTGACGCGTTCCGCGGCCCAGCGGTTGACGCGTTGCAGGGCCTCGGCACCCGTCGCGCATCCTTCGACGCGCGAAGCGAGCGCCTCCCAGAACACCGGACGATAGTCCTGGGCCTTCTCCTGGGACCCCCGGTAAGGCAGGACGTAGTGCAGGAAGATCGGCCAGGGGACGTCCCTCGCCCACGGGAAGCGGTCGCGCGCCGCGACGGCGAAACGGACGTTGTGATGCAGGTGTTCCGCGGACAGCGTCTCGAGGTCCTTCTTCAGGACCCAGGCGTCGTCCACGCGCTCGGCGAATCCGTGGCCGGGCATGTGGGAGACGAGCCAGATCATGGCGAGCTTCTCGCGGCGGGTTGAGCAGGTCTCGACGGCCTTCTCGATCTGGGCGCGGTTGTCTCCCGCCTCCTCGAGGGCTTTCCGGTAGCCTTCCTTGACCGCGCCGGCCTTCTCCTCGACGAAGGCCGCCAGCGCCTGGAGGTCCCGGGGGCGATCCTGGACGACCGGTTCCCCGGCGAGCGCCGGCCCCGCGAGGCAAAGCACCGCCAGCAAGCCCCCTCGCAATGCGAAACCGAGTCCGGGGCCCGCCGCCGCTTCATCACGCATCTTTCCCTCCGTATCATTTTGCGAGCGCCCGCCGGATCTTCTCCTCGTCCGGTTGTTCGATCACGCCCTTGTCGGTGATCAGCGCGGTGACGAGCCCCGCCGGGGTCACGTCGAAGGCGGGGTTGTAGACGGGGGTGTCTTCGGGCGCGCAGGGGACGCCGGCGAGGCAACGCACTTCCTCGGGGCCGCGCTGCTCGATGGGGATGTCCGCGCCGCTCGCAAGCGTCAGGTCGAAGGTGCTGGACGGGGCGGCCACGTAGAAGGGGACGCCGTGTTCCCGGGCCAGCACCGCCAGGGGATAGGTCCCCACCTTGTTGGCGACGTCGCCGCCGGCCGCGATCCGGTCGGCCCCCACGACGACCATGCCGACGCGTCCCGCCTGCATCAGCGACCCCGCCGCGCCGTCGCACAGCAGGACGTGATCGATCCCGGCTTTCCCGAGCTCCCACGCGGTCAGTCGCGCGCCCTGCAGGAGCGGCCGGGTCTCGTCCGCGTAGACGGTGAAGCGTTTTCCCCGCCGGTGGGCCTCGTAGACGACGGCGAGCGCGGTGCCCAGGCCGCTCGTGGCGAGGCCGCCGGCGTTGCAGTGCGTGAGGACGCCCCCGCCCTCGGGGACGAGCGGGGCCCCGGCCTCGCCGATGCGTTTTCCCGTCTCCAGGTCCTCCTGTTGGATCGCCCTGGCCTCGTCCAGAAGCCCCGCGAGGAGCTCGGACGGGGTTCCCTCGCGTTCGGCGACGGCTTGCATCCTGTCGAGCGCCCAGAAGAGGTTGACGGCCGTGGGCCGGGAGGCGCGGAGTCGGTCGGCGGCGCGGGCGACGTGACGGCGAAAGGCTTCCGGGCCGTGGGCGCCGGCGTCCCGCACGCCGAGGACGAGGCCGAAGGCGGCGGCCACGCCGATGGCGGGGGCGCCGCGCACGGCGAGTGTGCGGATGTCCTCGAAGACCTCCTCGAGGGTGGTGCGGTCGTTTCGGATCTCGCGGGCGGGCAAGGCGCGCTGGTCGAGAATGCGAAGCGAGCCGGATCGTCCTCCGATCCATTCGAGATGCCGGATCCTCGGATTCAAGAACGGGGACCTCCGGGAGAGACCGACGCCGATTCGAGAATCCGCTCGAACAGGGCGGTCCGTTCCGGATCGGGGGCGTCGAGGATGTAGCGGAAGAGAAGGGCGTCCTCGCCCCGGCCCTTGATGACGAAGGGAAGGTGCCGCTTGGCGCGGAACGCCTTCATCCCCTTCTCGGAAAGCTCGGGG
>CAZDSO010000126.1:0-15044 GCA_964508045.1 uncultured Planctomycetia bacterium
GAGCCACGAGTTTCTGGCTCGCCGGGAGGCTCGCCCTCCAATCCGAACCGATAAGTTTAGGTGTGGTGCGCTACTACGAGGAATACGAGGCCCCTCCGTTCCTGAACACCGCCGAGTCCGAGAGGAGTCCCCGCAACTCGGCCGCCAGTTCCTTCAGCGTGAAGGGCTTGTTCAGCGTCCTCAAACCCGACGCCTTGAGGAACCTGCGCGTGTCGCCCGCCACCGTGTCGCCGGAGCAGATGATGATCTTCTCCAGGACTTCCGGGCGCTCCTTGCGGATCCGGTCCACCATCGCCCGGCCGTCCAGGTTCGGCATCCGGACGTCGCACAGGATCACGTCATGGTCCTCCCCCCCGATCTTCTCGAGCCCTTCCGTCCCGTCGAACGCAGTGTCGACCGTGCAGCCCTTCAAGGCCAGGAAGTTCGCGATCATCTCCACGAACACCTTGTCGTCGTCCACGATGAGGACGTGGGGCTTTGCGGTCATCTTCTCGTAGATCAGGGAACTCGACGGCGGCTTCCTCCGTTTCGGAGCTCCTGACGCTACCGGCAGGACCAGCGTGAAGACGGAACCCTCCCCCGGCGTCGATGCCGCCTCGATCCGTCCCCCCATCCCCGATACGAGGCTGTGCGCCACGCTCAATCCCAGCCCCATCCCCTCCTGCGGCCCCTTCGTCGTGAAGAACGGGTCGAAGACCTTGCCCAGCGTCTCTTCGTCCATCCCACGCCCGTTGTCCGCGATCCGGATCCGGATCGCGTTTCCGCCCCGCCGCACATCGACCGAGACACGCCCTTTTCCCGTGTTCTCTTCCGCCGCTTCCGCGGCGTTGTTGAAGACGTTCAAAACGGCCTGCTTCAGCTTCTGCGGATCCAGAACCGTCGCCGGAAGATCGGGCTCGTACGATTCCTCCGTCGACACGCCCGCGGACTCCAGATCGAACCGGCGGACCCGCACGAGCTCCGAGACCAGGACCTCCGCGTGCACCGGCGCCTCGAAGGCCGCCGATCCCCCGCAGAAGTCCGACAGCGTCTTCACCACCCCCTGCGCCCGCCGGGCCTGCTCGTACACCGTGTCGAAGTAGCGGCGCGCGCGCTCGGCCGGCAGGGGATTCCGGCCCATCTCCGAGAACCCGATGATCGTGGTCAGCGGATTGTTCAACTCGTGCGCCAGGCCCGACACCATCGTCGAGAGAGCGCGCATCTTCTCCACGTGGAACCACTCCGTCTGCAGCCGCCGGATCGGGCGCTCGTCCCGCAGGACCACGATGGCCCCCGCGTGCTCGCCCCCCGGCGCCACCCACTTGTGGAACGCCGCGATCACAGGTACGGAGCCTCCGGATCCCGTCACCAGGTCGGCGCGGAGATCCGCTTCCTCCGGAACCGTCTCGAAATCGCGCTCGAGGAAATCCTTCT
The DNA here is from genome assembly GCA_964508045.1 of uncultured Planctomycetia bacterium. Classification (GTDB taxonomy): domain Bacteria; phylum Planctomycetota; class JAKEIC01; order JAKEIC01; family CAZDSO01; genus CAZDSO01. The sequence goes on from CAZDSO010000126.1 coordinate 1,414, forward strand.
CCTGCTCGGAACGGATGCGGAGCGCGTCCCGCAAGTTCCCGATCTCACCGCTGTTTCCAGCCTCCGACAGGAGACGGAAGACGCCCGCGCTCGCGTGTCGCACGTTCCAGTCCCGGTCCACCAGAAGCAAGCCGTCCCGCAGGGCGTCGATCGCCTGGCGCGCCGCGTGCTCCGGCGTGATGGTCATCAGCCCGATCCGGTGGGACGCGATCCCGAGGACCAGACCGAAGAAGATCGAGGACGGATATCCCGTCAGCGTAACGGTGTGCCCGGCGATCATCTCCGGAAGCACGCCGAGACCCACGCCCCCCAGCACGGGAACCAGTGGCGAGAGACCGACCACCATCTTGATCCGTCTCGCCTTCTCGCCGGGCCTTTTGCAGCCGCGGTAGAAGATCCAGCCGTGGAACGCGATCAGGGGAAGGAGCGGCGCCAGAAGGACGGGCCCGTAGAGCGGGCCGTACTGACAGACCCACCGCCCCCCGAAGGACGCCGCAGAGCGGATCACGAGGTCCGTGCCGATATTGACGACGCCGCAGGCCACGATGATCACGCCGAGACCGGCAGGAACCCACGCCTGCGGCGGAGGGACGTCGCCCGATTCACGCTCGATCTCCCGGAGAAACATCCAGGAAAGAAGCGGCAGGATGGAAATCAGAAGGATCAGGGCGTGGTCCAGAAACATCGCCTGTCCGCCGGTCGAGGCGAAGAACTTCAGGAACTCCGCTGCACCCCAGTACCCGAAGATCGTGCATACCAGAAAGACCAGGCGGTTCGAATTCATGCCCGGGCGCTTGGCCAGAAACCACACGCCGATGGAGAGGTTGATCAACATCGGGATCAGAAACAGCGAGATGGCAGTGCCCATGGTCCGGTCTCCTTCATGTCCCTTTGCAATCCCGCAAAAGGGATGCCGCAAGGATGCGAACCGTGGTTCTTCGGTTATCCCTCTGTCATGCAAGAGGATGAAGCGAAAGCCCCGGAGCGAAGATATCACTATCGACGAGTGGAATTGTATGGAAATCCGGAACTGTCGGGAAAATCGGACGGCCAACCGCCGCTCAGCGGCCCCGTCGTGCTTCCGCGCAGGCCGGGCAGACGCCGAACACCGTCAGGGCGTGTTCCGAGGCGCGAAAACCGCCGGGCAGGATGTCCGTGTCCGCGCCCTCGAGCGGGCACGCCGGAAGGCACCACGCCCGGACGCACCGCTCGCACAGGAAATGGAAGTGGTGCTCGCGCCCCTCCGGTTCGTAACGGGGCTTGCCGTCCGGAAGGGAGACCGGCTGGATCTCGTTCCGGGAGACGAGCCGCTTGACCGTCCGGTAGACCGTCGCGATCCCGAGCCCCGGAAGAAGGGCCTGGCCACGCTCGAGGATCCCCTCCACCGTGAGCGGCCCTTCGGCCTCGTCGAGAACCTTCCGGATCACGTCGCGTTGTCTTGTCCTTCGCTCTCCGGTCGCATCGCGTCGCATGGAAAAGGAGTTGCATCCAAAGAGATTTCATGCTTGAATATAACAAATGATAATATATTATCAATAAGAGCGGGGCGGAAACAAAGACTTTCCCCTTTTTTTCGGGACCCCATTGAGAGGAGCGGACTCCTTGCGAAGGGATCGGGCCTGGTTCGCAGCGTTCCTTTTTCTCGCGGGATGCGGATGCACGGGCGGGGGAGGCGGTCAAGGCGAGGGGATTCTGGTGTTCGTCAGCATCGCCCCGCAGGCGGCCTTCGTCGAGCGGGTGGGGGGGGATCACGTCACGCCCCACGTCCTGGTGCCGCCGGGGCGTTCGCCGGCGACGTACGAGCCCACGCCGAAGCAGGTGGCGAAGCTGGGCGAGGCGAAGGTGTTCTTTTGCATCGGCGTGCCTTTCGAGAAGGGTTTCTTGGACGAGCTCCGCTCGACGCACCCGGATCTCGAGATCGTGGACACGCGGGAGGGGATCGAGCTGCGGCGCATGCGGTCCTCTTCGGGGGCGGGGCGTCCCGGGGAGGGCTGGGGCGACGATCCTCACATCTGGCTCGATCCCCTGCGCGTCAAGCGCCAGGCGAAGACGATCTGCGATGCGCTTGTTCGGCTCGATCCTGGACACCGGGACGCGTACGAATCGAACCTCGAGGCCTTCCGGAAGGACCTCGACGCGGTGAACGACAGGATCGCGGACACGCTGGCGCCGCTGAAGGGGAAGAAGCTCTTCGTGTTCCATCCCTCCTTCGGCTACTTCGCGGACCGGTACGGGCTCGAGCAGGTTTCCGTGGAGGCGGAGGGCAAGGAACCGGGGCCGAAGCAGCTGGCGGGTCTGATCGAGCAGGCGGAACAGGCGGGCGCGAAGGTCATCTTCGTGCAACCCCAGTTTTCGACAAAGAGTGCGCGGACCGTGGCGCGGGCCCTGGACGGAAAGGTGGTGACGCTCGATCCGCTGGCCCGGAACTCTATCGAGAACCTGGAGACGATGGCCTCGAGGATCAGGGAGGCGCTGGCGCCCTGAGGGATTGGAGATCGTCGATTGCAGTCAGCCATGAGCCTTCGGCTCTCCCAGAAACCATGAAAACTTGGAGGGCGAGCCTCTCCTCCTTCGCTTGCCGGCATCTGCGAGAGCTACGGAGGACCCTACGTAGCCTCGAAGATCCGATCGGCGAAGTACGGGCTGGCGAGCCATGGTTTGGGCTCGGGAGGACCCTCGCCCTCCAAGCTGGCTTCTATGAAAACCGAGGTGCTGCGGGCGAGACCCACCGCCGGCAAGGCTCAGGTAGATCAGGTCATCCTGAAATCTGACGGCTGAAATCTGACATCCGGAAGGACCGCTACGGAGAAAAGCCATGGACGTCGAGCCGGTCGTGAAGATCGAGGACCTCACCTTCTCGTACAACGGAGTCCCCATTCTCGAGAACGTGAACCTGACCATCGAGGCGCGGGACTTCGTGAGCCTGATCGGTCCCAACGGCGGGGGGAAGACGACGCTTCTCAATCTGATGCTGGGGCTTCTCCATCCCGACCGGGGGACTCTCCGCGTCTTCGGGCGTTCGCCCTCCCGGGCCCGCCGGCGCATCGGGTACGTCCCGCAGCACTTCCAGTTCGACCCGAAGTTCCCGATCGGCGTGATGGACGTGGCGTTGATGGGCCGCTTCGGGGGATGGCAGTTCGGGCCCTTCGGGCGCTCGCAGCGTCGCGCGGCGAAGGACGCGCTGGCCGAGGTGGAGATGGAGACGGTGGCGGACCGGCCCTTCGCGGACCTCTCGGGGGGACAGAGGCAACGGGTGCTGATCGCGCGTGCGCTGGCCGTGCAGCCCGAGCTCCTTCTTCTGGACGAGCCGACCTCGAACGTGGATTTCGCGGTCCAGGAGGAGCTGTTCGACCTCCTGAAGAGGCTGAACGAGCGACTGACCCTGGTGCTGGTCACGCACGACGTCGGTTTCGTGACGACCCAGGTGTCGCGCGTGGTCTGCGTGAACCGGCAGGTCGTCGTGCATCCCACGAGCGACGTGTCGGGGGAGCTGATCTGCGGCCTGTACGGCAGGGACGTCAAGATGGTGCGTCACGACCGGCGGATCGGGGAGGAGGGGGAGGATGGCTGAATTCTTCGAGGCCCTGGGCCGCCACGCCTTTCTCCAGTACGCCGTTCTCACGGCGGCGCTGGCCAGCGTGGCCTGCGGGGTGGTGGGAACCTACGTGGTGACGCGGCGGATCACCTACATCGCGGGCGCCATCGCGCACTGCGTGCTGGGCGGCATGGGGGCGGCCCGGTACCTGCAGGCGGTCCACGGTTGGGAATGGCTCCATCCGCTGCACGGGGCCCTCTTCGCCTCGCTGCTCGCGGCGGCCGTCATCGGGGGGGTGCACATCCGCTCGAGGGAGCGGGAAGACACGCTGATCGGCGCGGTCTGGGCGGTGGGGATGGCGGTCGGCATCCTCTTCATCTCGAGGACGCCCGGCTACAACGAGGATTTGATGAGCTATCTCTTCGGGAACATCCTCATGGTCTCGACGACGGACCTCTGGCTCATCGCGGGGCTCGATGTCCTGGTGGTGGGGGCGGGGCTCCTGTTCTATACGCAGCTGCAGGCCGTGTGCTTCGACGAGGAGTTTGCGCGCCTGCGGGGTCTGCACGTGGAGTTCTACCTCTTCCTGCTTCTCGGCCTCACCGCGCTGACCGTGGTGCTTCTGACCACGGTCGTGGGGATCGTGATGGTCATCGCCCTGATCACCCTTCCCGTGGCGGTGGCGGGGATCCTGTCGAGCAAGCTGTGGCAGATGATGATCCTGGCCTCGGTGTTCAGCCTGCTCACGACGCTGGGCGGGCTCGCGGCGAGTTATGGTCCGGACCTGCCCCCGGGCGCCACCATCATCGTGCTTGCCGGGGCCGTCTACCTTGCGGTGGCGCTCGGCGCGGCCGCGCGGAGAAGACTGCGGTGAAGGGGATCTGTGTATTCGTGCATTCGGACCCCTACGCATAGAATGTTGTTTTCGCGAGAACATCGCCGGTGCTGCGTGGAAGCCTTTGACCCATGACGCTGCGACGCATCTGGAAGATCGGGTTGCCGCTGCTTTTGCTCCTTTTCGCGGCGAACCACGTCGAGCACCTGCTGCGTACGGGAGGAGACGCGGACGGGGGTGAAACGAGGGCCTCGATCCCCGTGCGGACGGAGGCGGGGGAGGGGGAGCACGTGCGGATCGGGGTGGACGAGGAGGCGCTCGATCTCGATCTGGACGTTCCCCTGCTCACGTTCAAGGCCCTCGGGGAATGGACCTACGACCCGGTGAAGAAGACCGGCCCGCCGGAAACGTTGAAGAAGCTCGACGGAAAGCGGGTCGCACTGGCCGGCTTCATGGTCGTGGAGGAGGACGCAGGGGACCTCGGGACCTTTTTCCTGGCGCGGGCGGTGCATCCGCGAAGCCATGGTCACGCAGCGTTCGAGAAGGCGCCGGCGCCGAATCGCGTGGTGCGGGTGCAGACCGCCGCGCCGGTGGAGGCGGAGGTGCGCCGTCCCGTGCTGGCGCGGGGCGTCTTCCGCCTCGCGCCCGGGGGCGAGGCGCACTATGCGCTGGAGGAAGCGACGATCGAGGTGGGGGGGGCGCCGGGGGAAGGGCGGGGTGGCACGACGGCGGAGGGCCTGCCCGTCTTCGACTTCTTCTGGCTGGAATCCGTGGGAAGCCAGGAGGCGCGGGACCGCGAGGCGGAACTGCCCGAGGATCTGAAGGCGCTCGAGGGGGAGCGTGTCGTCGTCGAGGGCTACCTGATGGGCCGCGAGCAGGGTCCGCCCCGCCTGTTCATCATCGGCAAGAACTTCTGGAACGGGTGCTGCGTGGGCGAACCGCCCACGTATTCCGACTCGGTGCTCGTCCTTCCGGCGGAGGGGGAGCCCCTTCCGCCGGCGTGGAGGGAGGAGGGCGCGTATGCCGGAGTGCTGGCGCTGAACGAGGACCCCGAGGCGTGGACAAATACGGGGATCGCCCGGATCGAGAAGGCCCGCGCGGTCCGCGAGAAGGAGGGAAAGGGGAAGCCCTACCTCCCGCTGTGGCTGGAGGCGGCGCTGCTCGCGGCGGCGCTGTTGGTCGCGTTCAAGAAAAAGCCGGAAGGGTAGAGGGGGGAGGGGGGAAGGGCACATGGAAAACGGGAAACCGAGACGCCCCTTCTGCCAGATCGGTCCCAACCCTCCCATCCGTCCCATTCCTGCAGAACCTGCCGCTTGGAGGGCGAGGGTCCTCCCGAGCCGGAACTTGCTTCCTCAACCCGCCCCTGCGCGTTGCTGCGGACAGCATGTCCGCGATCCCCGCCAGGTGCTGCGGGCGGGACGCCCGCGCCCCGCACAGCCGGCCGGCACTCCACTCTGTTTCGTGCCTGACTACGAGGTCAACCCCTCCTGAGCCTTCCGCCTTCGCCTGGTTTGCACGAGCGTGGGCTATGGGGGGGTCTACGAAAATCTCAAATCTGAAATCCCTACGCATTTCGCGAAGAAGGTCGCCCATGACTTGAGCGAGGTCGTTCGTACCCCGCCCAACCTTCAAGCCTCCTCGGGCCAGAGCTTGTCGCCGGCGCGCTTGCCGGACGTGGTTTCGTGGATGGAGACGATCTTGAAGACGACCGCCCCGAAAAACTGGGCCGTGGGCTTTTTTTCCCGGAACTTCTTCAGGCAGAACTCGTAGGCCTCGCCCTCGGTATCGTAGCGTGCTTCCCCCTTGAGCTTGTAGGACTCCCGGGTCTTGTCGTCCCAGATGCCGATGCCGGCCTTCCCGTTGTTCTGGATGTTTTCCTTGGTCTGTTTCATGAACATGTCGCCGATGACCAGGACGTCGTCCTCGAGACGCCACATCTGCATCATGGGCGAGACGTTGGGGGTGCCGTCCGCGTCGGTGGTGGCCAGGGCGAACGTACGCCAGGAATCCAGCATGGCGCCGACCTTTTCCGGAATGCTCATGCGTACCTCCTTGTAAAAAAGATCATGTCACGATGTCATTGATGCTACGGCGGATCTCGATCATGGTTTCCACGAATGCCGGGGAGAGGGGATCGCGGGGATAGGGAATCTCGACCCGGAATTCCTCCTCGATGCGGCCGGGGTTCATGCCGAGGACGACCACGCGCTGGCCCAGCGAGACGGCTTCCTCGACGTTGTGGGTGACGAAGACCAGCGTCACGCCGCTTTCCTCCCAGAGGCGCAGCAGCTCCTCCTGGAGGTCCCGGCGGGTCTTCTCGTCGAGGGCGCCGAAGGGCTCGTCCAGAAGAAGGAGCGAGGGCTCGAGAGCCACCGCACGGGCGATGGCCACGCGCTGCTGCATGCCGCCCGAGAGCTCGTGAGGCCAGGCGTTCTCCACGCCGTCCAGCTTCACCAGCGACAGGCATTCCCGCGCACGCTTCCGGGCCTCGGCCTTCGGCCATTTCCGGGCCTCCAGGCCGAACAGGACGTTGCCGAGCGCGGTCCGCCAGGGGAACAGGGCGCCCTGCTGGAAGACGTAGCCGATCGAGCGGAACGTCTTGTCGGGGGGCAGGCCCTGGACCCTCACCTCGCCCCGGCTGGGAACCTCGAGCCCCGCCAGCAGGCGGAGCAGCGTCGTCTTGCCGCATCCCGTGGGACCGAGAAGGCAGAGGAACTCTCCCGTCGCGCCGGCGAGGGAGACGTCGTCGAGGGCGCGAACCTCGCGTCCGTCCTCGGTGACGAAGACCTTGCTGACGCCGTCCAGCGAAAAGATGCGGTTCATCCGTTGTCCCGATGCGAATGCGGGGACCCGGGCTTTCCCCCGTTTCAACCCGATTTTGCTTCCGATGTCCATGTCTTTTTCTCCGGGATTGCCAGGTCCCGCTCCCCGGACGCGCAGGACGGGCCGTCAGCGTTCCAGTCCCTCCCACCAGCTCACCCGGTTCGAGAGGAAGAGCATCACCTCGTTGATGGCCAGGCCGATCACGCCGATGATGAGGATGGAGGCGAAGGCGTACTCGTACTGGGCCACCTGGTGGGCCGTGACGATCATGTAGCCCAGCCCCGCCCGGGCGCCCGGGAAGATCTCGGCCGCGATGATCACCATCCAGGCCAGCCCCATGCCGACGCGAAGGCCCGTCATGATGGAGGGAAGCGAGGCGGGCAGCATGACCTTGAAGAAGATCTGCCGGGGGCCCGCGCCGAGCGTCCGGGCGGCTTCGAGGTGGAGGGACCGCACCCCCCTCACGCCGGCCACCGTGTTCAGGAAGATGGGGAAGAAGGCGCCCCACCAGATGATGAAGGCCATGGCCAGCTGGAGCTGGGAAGCGAGATCGTGGCGCCACGCCTCGTCCCCCCAGACCAGGCTGCCCGCCGAGGAGAATCCGAAGAGGAGGATCGCGACCGGAAGCCAGGCGATGGGGCAGATGGGCCGGAAGACCTCCACCAGCGGCGAGACGATCCGGTCGGCCACGGCCGAGTACCCCACCAGCACGCCGAGCGGAACGGCCGTGAGCGCCGCGGCCGCGAACCCGATCAGGACGCGGAGGACGCTGATGCCGACGCTCTGGAGCAAAGGGCGCGAATCGAGGTTCGGGGGATCGCGCAGGGGATGCAGGATCACGTCGGCGACCTCGCGGATGGAGGGAATGACGGCGCCCTCCCCGAGGCTGGCGAGGTGCCAGGCGCCCAGAAGGACGCCGGGAAGGACCACCCCGAGGAGCACCCGGACGGGGATCCGCTCATGCCATCGTTTCCGGTTCATGCTCTTCTCCATGATCAACGATCCCGCGGTCCAAAGTCCAGGGTCCAAGGTGCACGATTTCTTCGCCTTTCGAACTTCGGCCCTCTCTGCGCCCCCTGATTCCTCTGATCCCTCTGTGTTCCAGGACTTGCGTCACGTGCTGGCAACGGTTCTCTCGAAAAGAAACAGGGCCGGCATCAGGTTCCCCGACATGAATCCACGAACATCCCATTGCCCCTTTCCTAGCCCCCCTTCTCCTCGAGCTCGGAAGCGGCCTTCTCGAGCAGAGTAGGATCGCACGTGAGATCGAAGAAGGCCTCGCCGGTCTTCCCCTCCAGGTCGCCGGTGAACTTGCCGATCTCGTTCATGATCTCGGCCCAGGTGTTCAGGCCCTCCTTGTAGCGCTTTGTGAACCGCGCCAGGTAGACGATCGAGGGCACGCTCTCCTGCTCCACCTCGAGGGGGACCTTGGTCCATTTCGAGGCGAGCCGGGCGGCGCGCCTCTTGTCCTCGTTGATGTAGCGGGTCGCCACCAGCGTCAGCTTCATCAGGGCCTTCAGGGCGGCGGCGTGCTTCTCGATGACGCTCGCCGTCGAGGCGATGCAGCAGCAGGGGTGGTCCTTCCATTGTCCCCGGGGAGGAAGGTCCGAGAGGTCCGCCACGACCTTGCCCACGCCCTTGGCCACGGCCATGCTCACCTGGGGCTGGTTCATCACGAAGCCGTCGACCGCCCCCGAGGCGAGGCTCGGCACCATGTTCTTTCCCCCCTGGAGGTTCACGAGCTCCACGGCGCCGCCTCCCGCCTCATCGGCCTCCCCCTCCCCCTGGACGCGGTAGGAGATCCCTTCCTCCTTCAGGGCGCGCATGAAGATCAACTTGGCCACGGCCACCGGCGCCTTGTAGCCGATCGTCACCGGCTTCGCGGAACGTTTCACGTGTTCCACGAAGGAGCGCCAGTCGGTCACCGGCAGATCGGGGGACACCACCAGCATGTCGCCCTCCGTGTGGAGCGGGCAGAGGATCTTGAAGGGATTCCCCTTGTCCCGGAAGAAGGCCACGGCCGCGACGCCGCCGTACCCCACGTCGATCTCGCCTCGCTCCATGGCCGCGGGCATCCGGGAGCCCCCGCCGACCTTGATCACGTGGAGCTCCGCCAGCGTCTCCCCCGCCTCCACGAGATCGTACACCTCGCGGGGCTTCTTCTCCCTCAGCCAGACGCCGTACGTCTCCCGGAAGGCGTCCGCTTCCAGGGCCGCCACGAACAGCGCGATCTGGTGGTCGTGCCCGACGTGCCCCACCTTCAACACGGGCACCTCCGATCCCGCCGGGTCCCCCTCGACCCCGTTCTTGGAGCACCCCGCCAGGCAGGCGATCGAAAGGAGAAAAGCGAATGCCGGACCCTTCATGATGCGTTTCATCGGTGTCGATCCTCCACGGCGTGGAAAAAACGGCGTCTCAGTACTTCAGGTAGAACGTCACCTGGATCCGGTTGCTCATGGCGGTGTCGGATCGCCGGTATTCCGTCCAGAACCGCTGGAATTCCAGGCCGATCCATCCCCCCTTGCAGACCCGGAGCTTCGCGTTCGCGAAGAAGGAACGGTTGAGACTCGGCTTGTTCGTAGGGACGTGACTGTTGTGCGGGTCGTCCACGCCGGCGCCGGTCGCAAGCGTGAGCGGCCCGAGCGGCCCCACCACCGCCTGCAGGAAACCGCCCCGGCTCAACACTTCCCGATCCTTCGCGGCGTTGTAGCCCTGGTTGATCCCCCCGCGGTAGGCGTCGATGTCGGAACCCATCCAGACCTCGCCCTCCAGACGGAAAACCTTCCCCAGCGGAAACGCGAGACCCGCCACCCAGGACCAGCTCTCGATGAACCGGGGCACCGTCTTCAGGTGCTCCTGGCCGTAGTGACCGCCGAACATCAGCTGCACCGGCTTCTTTCCCCCCCCGGGAGAGGGAAACGACAGCGTCACGTTGAGCTGCACGTCCGGGCGCGCGGCGTCCTCGCCGTCGTCGTTCTTGGGGTCGGCGCCGTCGAGGTCGCCGCCGTTCATCTTCCCGATCGCCCGGGCGAGGCCCGCCTCCGCGAGGATCGACGCCTTTTTCCCCAGCGCGATCTTCTCGCTCAGCCGCACCTGCGGCCGGCGGAAGCACAGGTTTCCATGGTTCCAGCCCACCGCCGTGTTCAGCGTCCGCATGAACAAACGGCCGTGAAGGTCGAACCACTGGCCCGCCAGCAGGGAGAAGCCACTCCCCAGGTCGAACTTCAGGAAGGCGTGACGGAGCCTGAGGTTCTCCAGCACCTCGCTGTTGCTGCCCTTGCCGTAGAAGTCGACCTCGATCTTTCCCGTCGGCGACACCCCGAACGTCTTCGGACCCTTGAAGTCGAGGCCGATGCGCGTGTGGCGCGGCGTGAGGTTCAGCTCTTCCTTGTCCTGGTCGCGCTTCACCCACATCGCCGTGTTGCCGTTGTTCGTCTCCGCGTCGTCCCACGCTCCGTCCAGCCGCAGGTGACCGTAGAGACGGATCTCGAAGCCCTTGCCGAGAGACAGGTAGGACGGATCGCTTTTCGCTTCCGCCTTCGCCTTCCCTTCCGGTGACGGCGAAGACGCGGGATCGACGGCCGTGGCCTTCGACGCGGGAGACGCCCCCTCCGGTTCCCCGGCCCTCGAGACCGCACTGCCCGCCACGAACATCAGCACGAGAATGAACGAGACACCGCCCCTGGAAACCCACGAACGTTTTCGTACGCTTGGAATCGATTCGTGCATGGTCCTCCCCTCCAATGCGCGCCTGGAATGTACCATGCACCGCGGGATCGACCGCGGGGTGCATGCACGGCGATGGCCGGTTCGAGGAGGAGCGGGCGAGGGGAAGGACGGATCGGAGGGAGAGAGGAAGGAGATCCGGCGTCAATCCGCCGGAGGGTTCCGGCCTCCATGCCGCACCGACAAGGGCCTTCCCGCACGCAATTTCCTTGCGCCCGGACGCCGGGCGCCGGGAAACGCCGCTCATCGGCCGGCGAAGAATACGCTCCGTCTACGTCTCATGGTTTTCCGTCGAAAAAAAGGATTCGCCTCCGGACCCGGACCGGGTCCGGCTAGGGATCGAGACCCACCGTGTATGGCCTTTTGGTTCCTTTCGGCCGAAAATATTACGGAGAAAGTTTCCACTCGGTTTTCTTATTCCCTACCATATTAGTGGGTTATGGATCCTTCCATACTATCGGATCCTACGTATTCGGTATATCCGGACGCCAGTTCCAGGCACGTGACGCAAGCCATGGAACACAGAGGAATCAGAGGGCTCAGAGAGGGGCGAAGGTCGAAAGGCGAAGGAATATCGCACCTTGGACTTTTGACTTTGGACTGAGGAGGAATGTGGGAGAGGGTGCTTTCCCCCCCCGTTTTTCCGTGGCCAGGAACATCGGTCAGGGGCGCGCGGTCCAGTAGGGTTTCCCGCCGGCGTCCTCGGCGGAAATCTTCCCCTCCGCGGAGAGTTCTTCCACGTACTTGACGACCTCGTTGACGTGCATGGCCAGACCCGAGGCGAGGTCCTCCACCGTGCAGGGGCGCCGCTGGAGCATGGAGAGCACGTCCTCGCGGCGGGCGGTGAATTCCAGCCTTTCGTGAACGCCGCGGAAGTCGGCGACGACCTCTGCGCGGTCCCCGAATCGTCGCGCGATGGCCTGCATCGCCTCGAAGGGGACGGGTTTCGCGAAGGCTTCCGCCGGCGGCCGGGAGACCGTGTTCAGCTGGATGCGGTCCGGGCCGATCCGGCGCGCAATCGCGGCCATGGCCTCGACGGCTTCGGGGGCGGTGTTCATGCCTTCCAGCAGGAAGATCTCGAGCCAGATCTCGCCCTTGAACCCTTTCGAGAATTCGATGAGGCTTTCCACCATGCTCTGGAACCGGACGGAAGGATGGGGCCGGTTCACTTTCTCGAAGATCGCCGGATCGGGTGCGTCCAGGGACGGCACGATGAGATCGGCGGAGGCGAGGGCGGACCGTACGTCGGGAGACGTCATGAGAGAGCTGTTCGTGAGGACGGCGGTGGGCACGGAGGTCATGTCCTTGATCGCGTCGAGGATCTCGCCGAACCGCGCGTGCAGGGTGGGCTCTCCCGAGCCGGAGAGCGTGATGTAGTCGGGTTCCGCGTCCAGTTTCGCGCGGACGTCCTCGAGGACCTCCTCGGTCGGGACCCATTCCTCTCGCTCGGCGGTCTTTCGCGTGGTGCGGCCGAGCTGGCAGTAGACGCAGTCGAAAGTGCAGGTCTTGAAAGGGATCAGGTCCACGCCCAGGGAACGCCCCAGCCGCCGTGAAGGGACGGGTCCGAAGGCACGCGCTTGTCTTGCAGGCTCTGCCATGGGTCTTGGAAAGGGATTTCAGATTGGAGATTGCAGCAGGAAATAGACCGCCTTCGTCTCTACGAGGCCCCCGCTCCCGCGTCGATCTTCCTCCGCACGTACCGGCAGTAGAGGGCGCCGGCCGGATTGTGGGCCAGGACCCGGTCCTTGGCGATGAGCGTGGTCACGGGGGCTTCCGAGACCTTGGAGAAGATCGCGTCGTGGCCCACGCAGAGCCCGCAGACGACGTTCAGGTCGCATCCCGCCCGGTTCATCAGGTCGGCCTGACCGGCGGGATTGCACATGACCTCGTTCGGCTTTTCGGGCCTGAGCTGTTCCAGCCCGTAGTCCTTTTTCGGGATGCCGCAGGCCTTGCAGCAGACGGAGATCACGTCGAACGCCTCGGCGAGGATCTCGTCGATGATCTTCGCCTCGGCCGCGAGCCCGATGCAGAACGCCAGCCCGATCTTTTCCGCTCCCATTTCTCTCGCGAAGTAGATGATTTCCTGCAGGCGGGGCGCCTTTCCATAGTGGCGGGCCTCGATGGCGGTCGCCGCCTCGTGAAGCCGGGAAAGGGCCGCGTCGGTTCGATAGAGGTCCCGGTGATCCCCCGCGGTCCCGAAGCAGTCCTCGCCGGCGTAGCATTGCCGGTGCTCGCACCGCGCGCAGCGGGGGGGATCTGCGTGGATCGCGTCGTCACTCATGTATGCATCCTCATGGAAAACCAGCCCTCACGCCTTTTTCAGCGAGATGGCCCCTTCCGGGCATTCGGCAACGCAGGATCCGCATCCCGTGCAGGTTCTGGGGTCGACATGAGCGTGATCGTTCAGCGTGACGGAACCCGTCGGGCAGACCCGAAGGCAGGACCCGCAGGCCACGCAGGCCTCGGGATCCACGGAAGCCACGAGACGGGCCGTCCGGGGGCCGGGCGCTTTCTCGATCTGCTGCATCCGGTTCTGGATCGCCTGGAGCTGTTCGGCGAGCGACTGGGCCTGGGCCTGAAGCGCCGCGAGCTCCTCTTCCCGCGTCCCTGACGGTGGAGGCGGAGAAGGCGGGGGAGGCGGGGGAGGCGTTCCGGGAGGAGGCGTGCCCCAGGCTCCGGCGCCACCCATGCCGCCACCGCCGCCCATGCCGC
>CAZDSO010000127.1:0-14629 GCA_964508045.1 uncultured Planctomycetia bacterium
TTCCAGCGCATGGACCTCCCTTCCGGTCACTCGACCGGCACGAACCCCTTGGCGGCCACGATCTTCTGGCCCGCCTCCCCGAGGATGAAATCGATGTACGTCTTCACCACGCCCTCGGGCTCCCCCGCCGTGTAGACCTGGAGCGTCCGGGATATCGGGTAGGCGCCCGAGGTCACGGTCTCGAGCGAAGGGCCCACCGGATCCGCCTCGCCGTCCTTCACGGCCAGCGCCTTCACATCGCCCTTCGCGTCCTCGTAGTAGCCCAGCCCCACGTACCCGATCGCCCCCGCGTCCTCCTTCACCGAGGCCACGATCGCCGAGTTGGAGGCGAGAAAACGGGCCGACTGCACGTACTCCTTCTTCTCCAGGACGCGCTTCTTGAAGTACGCGTGCGTCCCCGAGCTGTGGTCCCGCGACAGGACGACGATGGCGAGATCCGGGCCCCCGACCGACTTCCAGTTGTCGTACTGGCCCGTGAAGATCTTCTTCAGCTGCTCCATCGTGATCGTGTCCACCGGGTTCCCGGGATGCACGATCACCGAGATCCCGTCCCGCGCCACCGTGAACTCCTTGATCTCCAGCCCCTTCTTCTCCGCGTTCTCCTTCTCCTCCTCCTTGATCTTCCGGGACGCGTTGGCCACGTCGCACGTCCCGTTCAGAAGCGCGCTGATCCCCGTCCCCGAACCGCCCCCCGTCACCGTCACCTCGATGTCGGCGCTCCCCTTCATGAACGCCTCCGCCCACTCCGTGGAAAGGTGCAGCAGCGTGTCCGATCCCTTCACCTGCACGGTGTTCTCGCCCCCCCCCTTCGTGCAGCCTGCAAGCGCGAGCATCCCGAAACAAAGCGCCACCGTGAGCGCACCGATCGTTCTCGTCCTGTTCATCGTCGTCTCCTTTCCTTGTCTTTCCATACTCATTGTCGCCAGAAGCGTTTCCGCTTCGTGAGCGAACCGTTAGGATTGCGTTAGCGCCGGACATCGGCCCTTCTTCACCGCCCTGCCGGTCAGAACGACAGGCTCACGTCCGCCTGGAAACGCCGGTACCGGTTCCCGTGCCGGAGCGGCGCCGTGTTGTCGAAGTAGGAGACCGCGAGCTTCAGGTGTTTCATGGCCTTCCAGGAGACGCCCAGCTCCAGCCCGCGTCCGCCCGTCCCCCCCCCGATGAAGTCCGAGTCCGTGAACACCCCCACCACCGCGTCCCGCTCGACGCGACGCCAGTTCCCGTGGACGCTCACCCCGCCGGGAAGGGACGCCTTCGCGCCGACCAGCCATCCCGTGTCGCCGCTCTCCCCGTCGAGGTTGCGCACGCCGTCGAAGAAGACCGTCGCCTTCACGGGACCGAACGCCCCGGACACCTCGACGATCCCCTCCACGAGGTTGTACGGCAGGGCGTAGGCATACGAGGTCCCCGTCCCGCCCGTCACGGCGTCCAGCGTGTTCCCGAAGCCGTCGTCGTCCTCCACCAGCGGCGCGAACCCCTTCAGGTTCTCGTAGTGGTAGAAGCCGGCGGCCGCCGTCACGCTCACCGGCGATCCCGCGGGTTGGAAGGACGCCCCGGCCTGCGCGCCCGCCATCCAGGAATCGGGGTCCTTCTTCCTCTCCTGCACCCAGAACCCCGCGACGCACCCGAACGCCTTCAGACCGAACCCCGTCTTCACGGAAGCGTCGAACGCCATCCCTTCCGGGTTCAAATCACCGTCCCAGACCAGCTCCGTCTTCGCGGGCCGGTGGAAGGGGTTCTTCATCTTGCCCCCCACGAGGGACAGCCCGTCCAGCGCCCCGGGGTGAATGTCGAAGCACGCCAGATCCAGTCCGACGTTCTTCGTGGTGAAGGCCTCCGTGAGCGTCTGGTTCGTGGACACGGGATCGTCGGAGCCGGTGGCGATGCGGAACAGGGCGTCGATCCCCTCCACGAGCTTCACCTTCGCACCCAGCCGGGCGCGGAGCCGGTGGCGGTTGCGGTCCGGCTCGTCCTGCTTGTAGACGCCCTCGTTCCGGTACCGCAGGTCCCCGAGGAGGGTGAAGGCGTCGGTCCAGGAGACCTTCGTCTCTTGCGGCAGTTTCTTCACGGTTTCGCCGGAATCCTTCTCGTTCGGCGCTCCTTCCGCAGTGTTCTCGGGATGCTCCCCGGAACCGGCCAACAAGGCTTGCGACGATCCCACCAGGAACGCCAGGGCGATGGCCGTACGCTTGATCATGCGACCCTCCTTTCTCTCGAACGCGAAATGGATTTCCACGAGCTTCCACTTGGTTCCCCTGGTCATTCCATCAGGGCAGGGTTAGGAGGGGATCACGAGGGGACGAAAGTTCTGCTAGAAAACAAGCGCCGATCCTTGGTGCGAACTATCTTGCGGTATGATTCCGAGGTAGGCTTCAGCCCGCGGCGCCGTGCGAGCCGGGGGACGAGTCTCGCGCGATGGGTTCGCGCTCGGCGGGCTGCAGGGGGATCGTGATGACGAAGGTGCTTCCCTCGCCCGGGACGCTTTCGGCGCGGACGCTTCCCCCGTGGACCTGCGCGATGTGCTTGACGATGGAGAGCCCCAGCCCCGTGCCGCCGGCCTTGCGGCTTCTCGCCTCGTCGACGCGGTAGAAGCGCTCGAAGATGCGGTCGAGGTGCTTCTTCTCGATGCCGGCGCCGTGGTCCGCGACGCGGATCGATATCTCGCCGTCCTCCTTCCGCGCCTCGACCTCGACGCGGCTTCCCTCGGGGCTGTACTTCACGGCGTTGTCGATGAGGTTCGACACGGCCTGCTCGAGGAGCGTCTCGTTCATGGGCGCCTCGAGCTCGTCGCCGGCGTCCAGCGAGATGGAGACGCCCCGCTCGTCCGCCCTGCGAACGCAGGCCTGGACGGCGGCCCCGAGCATCTTCGCCACCGGACCCGGCTCGAGACGGATGGCCTCCCGCTCCTCCTCCTGCTCGATCCGGGCGAGCAGCAGGAGATCCTCGATGATGGCGCCGAGGCGGTCGGTCTGCCGCGCCAGGACGTCCAGAAACCGCAGCGCGTCCTCGCGGTCCTCCAGGGCGCCGTCCCGAAGCGTCTCCACGTAGCCCTTGATCGCGGTGATCGGCGTCTTCAGCTCGTGCGAGACGTTGGCCACGAAGTCCCGCCGGACCCGCTCGAGACGCCTCAGTCTCGTCACGTCGTTGAGGACGACGACCGCGCCGATGCGCTCGCCCCGCTCGTCCTCGAGGGCCGACCCGTGCGCCTGCAGGTACCGCTCCTTCTCCCCCAGGAGGACGATCTCCTCCTCGACCGGTGCGGGACGCTCGAGGGCCAGGGCGGCGAAGCGCTGCAGGCTGATGTTGCGGACGGTCTCGGGGAGGCTTCGCCCCGCGACGCCCGAGGGGTCCGTCCCGAGGAGCCGGCCGGCCGCGCGGTTCATGCTGATGAGCTTCTCCTCCCGGTCCACGGCCAGAACGCCCTCGACCATGCTGGAGAGGACCGCCTCCTGCTCGTTCCGCTGCCTCACGACGGTGCGGATGCGCCCGTCGAGCTGGGCCGCCATCTCGTTCATCGTGTCCGCGAGAACGGACATCTCGCGCGTCTCGTGGACGCGCAGCTTGTGGCCGAGCTCGCCCCGGGCGAACCTCTCGGCGCCTTCCCGCATCCGCTCGAGCGGACGGGACAGCCGTCGCGCCAAAAGAAAGCTCGCCAGCGCCGCCGCCAGCGCGATCACCACGCCCCCGGCCGCGACGTCCCGGTAGATGTCCGCAAGCACCTTCCCGGCGCGCGTCACGGGAATCGCGGTGCGCAGGAAGCCGACCGTGCGTCCCCCCTCTTCGAGGGGAAGCGCGAAGTACATCATGCGCTTGCCGAGCGTGTGACTGTAGCGCATGGAGGTGCCCTCGCCCCCGGCCCGGGCTTCTCGGATCTCGGGCCGGTCCGCGTGGTTGTCCATGCTTCGGGGATCCTCCGCGGAATCGGCGATCACCTCGCCGTCCGGCCGGATCACCGTGATGCGCGTCCCGGACCGCGCCGCGAGATCCTTGCAGGCGGCGTCCAGCCCGCCTTCCCGTCCCGCCGCCAGGTCCGAAGCGCAACGGTCCTCCAGAAGGCGGGCCCGGGAGGCCAGGTCCTCCTCGACCTGGTCGAGATAGAAGGATTTCACCTCGAGAGAGGTGTAGGCCGTGACGGCGAGAAGGGACGCCGCCGTGAGGAACAGAAAGGAGGGAAACAACTGCCAGAGAAGGCGTCGTGAACGCATGAACGCCTATTCCTTGAAGCGATACCCGACTCCGCGGACCGTCTCGACGTCCTTCCCGGCCTTCCCGAGCTTCTTGCGCAACCCCACGATCTGCACGTCCACCGAACGGTCCGTGACCGGGTAGTCGATCCCGTGAACGGCATCCACGATCTGGTTCCGGGTGAACACCCACCCCGGGCGGGAAGCCAGACACGAGAGAATGTTGAATTCCGTGAAGGTCAGCGACAGCTTCTTGCCCTTGTGCAGGACCTCGCGCCGGCCGGGGTGGATGACCAGATCGCGCACCTTGATCGTCTCCCGCGGCGCCGGCGCCTCCTTCGCCTTCCGGCGAAGCACCGCCCGCACCCTCGCCACCAGCACCTTGGGGCTGAAGGGCTTGGTGACGTAATCGTCCGCGCCCAGCTCCAGCCCCGTCACGATGTCGCTCTCTTCCCCCTTGGCCGTCAGCATCACCACGGGGATGTGCCGCATCTCTTCATCCGCCTTCATGATCTTGCAGACCTCCAGCCCGTCCAGGCCGGGAAGCATGAGATCCAAAAGGACCAGGTCGGGCTTTTCGGACCGGACGGTTTCCAGGGCGTCCTCCCCCGTGGCCGCGCGCTTCACCTGGTACCCTTCCTTGCCCAGATTGTACGCGACCAGTTCGAGGATGTCTTCCTCGTCCTCGACCACGACGATTCTCTCCTTGGGCATGCATCCATCCTCACGAAATCACGGGTCCTCGGCGAGCCGGAATCTCCCTGCATACCTTTGTCATGATTTCGTTAGGGTACGGTTAGCGCCCCGTGCGATTTTCGTTTGCCCGCTCCCAGGACAGCGCGATCCCCGTGAGCGCCAGGTCCGGAACCCACCGCCCCCGTCCCCCGAACACGTCCCGCAAACGCTCCGCGTCGCCTCCCGTGATCACCAGCGTCCCTGCCCACCCCGCCCCCAGCCTCTCGACCACCTCCTTCACCGCCCCCCGCCATCCCCACACGACCCCCGCGCGGATCGCTTCCTCGGTCGATCGCCCGAGGGGATCCTCGACGGGGCCCGGAGGCACGAAGGGAAGCCGGCTCGTCTCCCGCGCGAGCGAGCGCGCCATCAGCGAAAGCCCCGGCAGGATCGCGCCCCCCAGGAAACCCTCCCGCGGATCGGCCCGGTCCACCGTCACCGCCGTCCCCGCGTCCACCACGAGAACGGGGCCCCCCACTTGCGCGAGGGCCGCCGCCGCGCAGAGCACCCGGTCCGGGCCCGTGCGCTCCGGATGCGCCTGCTTCACGGGAATCGGGTAGGGGATGTCCGACGGGACGCCCCGAAGCGGCACGTTTCCCTTCCGCGCCCAGGAAGCGATCCGCGCCTCGCCTCCCGCCCGGACGGACGCGTACACCGCCGCTTCCACCTCGAGAGAGACGCCGAAAACCGACGCGTCCGGAACCGCTTCCCCGACGGGCCACGAAGCCCGCCCCACGATCCGCCCGTCCTCGGCGACGGCGCCGTGGCAGAACGAGTTGCCCACGTCCAGGGCGAGAATACGCATGCCGACCCACTTCGATTCTACTCGTTCCCGATCTTTTCCAGCGCCTCCGCGGCCGCCCGGCGGACGCCCGCGTCGGGATCCTTCCCGAGCGCCTCCAGGTCGTCCACGGCGCTCCGGGCGCGGGGCCCCAGCGCGCCGAGGGCCTTCGCGGCGGCTCCGCGGACGGCCCGTTTACGGTCCTTCAGGATCCGCCTGAGCCAGGCCACGGAAGCGGGATGCCCCGCACCGGTCTTTCCGACGGCGAGCGCGGCCTCCCTGCGTACCGCCGGCAGGGGGTCGCGGAGCCGGCGGAGGAGGGCGTCCGTCGCGTCCGCGGCCTTGTCGCCCAGCCTCCCCAGCGCCCGCGCGGCCTGGATGCGGACCTCGGGATCGGCGTCCATCAGCGCCCTGCCGAGGACCTGGACGACGGCGGGCTCGTCGGGAGAGAGCTTGCCCAGGCTCCCGGCGGCGTGCTTTCGCACGTCGCCTTCGCGGTCCCCGAAGCGGGCCAGCAGGGCCCGGACCACGGCCGGGTCGTCGTCGCCGATCTCGCCGAGGGCCCAGGCGGCCCGCGATCGCACGCGCGGGTTGCGGTCGTCGAGGGCCTTCAACAGCGCGTCGGAGGCCATGCGCGCGGCCGGGCCGACGGATCCGAGGGCCCTCGCGGCGTCCGCCCGCACGCCCCCGCTCTTCGCGTCCAGCATGTCCACGAGGTCCGGGACCGCCTTCCTGGCGGCCGCGCCGATCTTGCCGACGGCCGCCGCGCCCCACGAGCGGATATCCGGATTCTCGTCCCACAACAGCTGGACCAGATCCGGCACGGCGGGTGCGGCGTCCGGGCCCAGCTCCCCGAGGGCGGAAGCGATCCAGATGCGCGTGGAGGGGTCCTCGCTCTCGCGCAGATGCTTGCCGAGAACGGGAACGATGGCCGGTCCGAAACGGCTCATCCTGGGCGCGAGATCCAGCTTCTTCTTCGTCTTTTCCGACGCCATGCGCTCGAGAAGGGCCGGTACGGCGTCCCGGGCTTCCGGTCCCAGCGCGACCAGGGCGTCGACGACGGCGTCCAGCACGCCGGCGTCCTCGGTTTCCAGGGCCTTCGCGAGAGCGGGCACGCTCGAGGCGGCGAGGTCGTCGCGCCGGCCCAGTTCCCTGGCGGCGCGGATGCGCTCGGCCTTTTCGCCGCTCTCGAGCGCCTCGATCAGTTCCTCTCCCCCTCCCGGGTGCCCGCAACCGGCCGCAATCCCGGCGGCGAGGATCGAAATCGAGATGGCCGAACGCAGGATCATCTTCCCCCATCCTTTCTCGAGACCCCTTCATGATATCGGAAACGGAAAGGAATGGAAGCGTAGCGGGAGGGGATCCGCATTCAGCGGGGCGGGCTAGCCGCGCGCGGCGAGCACGGCGATGTAGGCGACGTAGGCGGCCAGGATGATCCCGCCTTCGAGGCGGCCGACCCTCTTCTTCCGGGAAGCCAGGGGGAGGATGACGACGGCGAAGCCGACCATGACGGGGATGTCGAAGCGGACGGCGTCGAGGGGGACGTCGACGGGGTGGGTGAGGGAGACCGTGCCCTGGATGAGCAGGACGTTGAAGAGGCAGGATCCGATGACGTTGCCCACGGCGATGTCGGCCTTGCCGCGGAAGGCGGCCACGAGGGAGGCGGCCAGTTCCGGGAGGGAGGTGCCCAGCGCCACCAGGGAGAGGCCGATGACGAGCTGGGAGACGCCGGCCATCTCGGCGATCGTGACGGCGCCGCGGATGAACAGGTCCGCGCCGAGGGCGAGCCCGCCCAGGCCCGCGAGGACGAGGAGGACGCCCGCCCAGACGCCCTTCCTGCTCTTGCCCCCTTCCTCCACGGGCGCCTCCTCTGCGCCTTCCTTCCGGAAGCGGAAGCAGTACCAGAGAAAGGCCGCGAAGAGGACCAGAAGCAGAACGCCATCCACGCGCCCCAGGCCCCGGTCGAGCCCGAGGACGAGCAAGAGGGCCGAGGCGAGGATCAACAGCGGGATCTCGAGGCGCAGCGTGAGGCGCTGCACGGCCACCGGAAGCACGAGGGCCGAGGTGCCGAGGATCAGGCCGACGTTGGCGATGTTCGATCCGATGATGTTCCCGAGCGCGATCTCGGGATTCCCGCGCCCGGCCGCCAGGACGGAGACGAACATCTCCGGGGCGGAGGTCCCGAAGGCGACGACGGTGAGGCCGGCGACGCGCGAGGAAACGCCGGCGATGAGGGCCAACCCCGAGGCGCCGCGCACGAGCGCCTCGCCCCCGATGTAGAGGCCGAAGCCTCCGCCGAGCACGAAGCCGATCGCGAGCAGCAGCTGGGGGAGATCCATGGAGCAGGATTGTACCGGAAACCTTGCAGGATGCTACCGGCGTCCGGGAAAGGGATCATTCCGCGCTGGTCAGGAGGCCGTGCAAGGCGTCCCAGCCTTCCAGGGATTCGAGCACGATGCGCAGCTCGTCCGCGAGACACCGGGAGAGGGGATCCGGGGAAGCCTTGTTGACAATCGCCCGAAGGCGCTCGTGAAGATCGTCCAGGATGTGCTTGTCCATCGTCTCCGGTCCGCTTCAGGGGGCCTTTCCGCTCTCGCTGCTCTCGACACCGATCCCCTGAAGTTCCCGGGGTCGCCCGGGCGCCCCCGCACGCCGGAGCGTGCGCGCCCGCGCTCCTTTTCATTCATCGGTTCCGGAGGATTCCTCCTCCAGGGATTTTTCCTCCTTCTTCGGGCTTTTTTTCCTCGTCCCGCCGGGAAGGACCCGGATCACCGATGCCCGCCTCACCAGAAGGCCGAACAGCTCTTCGACATCCTCGTTCGCCATGCGCACGCACCCGCGGCTCGCGGCCTTGCCCAGGCTCTCGGGCTCCCACGTGCCGTGGATGCCGAAGCCGTCGCCGAACCCGATCCAGCGCGTGCCGAGCGGGTTTTCCCGCGTCCCGTAGGGAACGATGCTTCCGGTGTCGGGGTCCGTCCAGTCCGGCTCGACCCTCTTCGTCCGGACCCGGAACGTCCCCGTCTTGGTCTCGTGGCCCTTCCGTCCGACGGCGACCGTGTAGGCCTTCACGAACACCCCCTGGTGGTAGAGGCGCAGGCGCTTCTCGTCGAGGAGGACGAGCACGTGGAAGGGCCCTTCGACGACGTCCAGGACCTCTCCGGCGCGGATGCCGTCGTCCTCCAGGCCGTTCAGGTTGGCGATCAGGGGAAAGGGGACCCGGAACCGCTTCCCGATGCCCGACAGCGTGTCCCCGGGCCGGACCGTGTACGGCACGATCGCCTCGCGGATCCTGCGGTCCAGGCCGGCGGGTTTCCCGTCGAGGGGAAAGGCGGGGGATCCTTCCGCTTCCTCCTCCGCATCCGTTTCCAGGGGTTTCGGGCCCGTTTCTCCGGCGCCGGGCGCCGGTTCCTCGCGCGGTTCGTTTGCGTCCGTTTCCGCCGGCGCCGGCTTGCCGGAGGGGTTCTCGTCCGGGGGCGCATCGAGAATCGGCCGCTTGGCGGGCGCGTAGTCCGCCCGGCATTCGATCCACGGGGATCCCTCGCCGAGGAGATCCTCCTGGGCGGCGTACCAGCCGGCGCCGGTGGCGGCCGCGGCGAGGAGAATCGTCTTGAGAATCGACCTGGCGTTCATCATCCCATCGCGCCCATGGGGCGTCCCGCAAGCAGATGAAGGTGGATATGGAAGACTTCCTGGCCGGCCGAGGACCGGCAGTTCATGACCAGGCGATAGCCGTCCTTTTCGACGCCGAGCTGGCGCGCGGCGTCCCGTGCGGCGAGGACCATCCGGCCGGCGAGGCTCTCGTCCCCGTCCGACAGGTCGTCGACGGTTTCGACGTGTTTCGTCGGGATGACGAGCACGTGGACGGGGGCCTTGGGCTGGATGTCCTTGAAGACGAGGAGGCCGTCCCGCTCGAGGACCGTGTCGGCGGGGATCTCGCCGGCCGCGATCTTGCAGAAGATGCACTCGGCCATGTCACACCCTCACGGAAATGGTCTCGAATCGCACGCCGATCCCGAAGGACGGCGTGAAGGAGAAGCGCACGGGCCGGCACTCGGCCTCGATGCCCTCGAACTCCCCGGCGGTGATCTTGAAGGCCACGAGGAAGGGTTGCGCCGGAAACGCGTCCCGGGCGCAGCTGAAGTCCGTGAGAAGGGCGCCGCCGGGTCCGATGTCGGTCACGGTAGCGCAGCCGCGGTTGAACACCCGGCCGTCCTCGAGGAGGATCCTAAACCGCACGGGGAGGTCGGCGACGCGCCGCGGGTGCTTCCGCCGTTCCCCCCGCTTCTCCTTCGTCCCGATCTTCGCGCCGACCTCCGCGGCCAGGCTCTCGAAACTTTCCTGGACGACCTCGTCCACGAGTTCCGTCGTGTACCCCATCTCTCCTCCTTCCCCACCGGGCGATATCCGCCGTGACATGCCGCTGGAATCCCGCGGGCGCGGGCGAAGCGCCCTCGACGGAGGGCCGTGGCGCGCGCCGCGTGCCGCCTTCGCGCCTACTCGGAGAGGTCCTGGACCTTGATCTCCACGCGGCGGTTCTGGCGCTTGTGGGCCTTCGAGTCGTTCGGCACGCGCGGCTGCGTGGCCCCGGCGCCGGCGAAGGTCATCCGGGATGCGGGCACCTTCCCCTCCGTCTTGAGAAAGAGGAGGACATTGAGGGCCCGCGCACCGGACAGCTGGAGGTTCCCCAGCGGCCACCGGCTCGCGGTCTTCCTAACGGGGTCCGAGTCCGTGTGCCCGACGATCTGGATCCCCCCCGGCCGCGACTTCAGGATGTTCGCGACCTTCTGCAGCGTCTTCTTCGTCTTCTGCTTGATCTTGGCGGAACCGCTGTCGAAGAAGACCTCGCCTTCCAGGACCAGCGCCTTCCGCTCGCTGTCGTAGGTGACGCCCTCGTCCTTCTGGAACAGCTGCCCCAGCCGGTTCGTGATGGCGGACCGCCATTCCTGGTTGACCTTCGTGCTGACGCGCTCGATCGTGGCCAGCTCCTCCTCCCGCTTCTCCAGAAGCCTCTCCTTGGCCCGCAGGTCGATCGCCATGAGATCGAGCTTCTCGGCGTGCTCGTCCACGATGGCGTTGGCCCGGGCGAGCGATTTCCCTCGCTCCACGTAGCTCTTCTGGAGATCGAGATACTTGGCCTGGCTCACGCATCCGCCCAGCAGCAGGCCCACGAACACGAGACACGAGATCCACTTTCCGCCCCGCATGGCACCCTCCTTTCAGGAAACCTCTCGTTGCCGCTCCGCCGGCGCCGTCCCCTTGCCCCCGGGGCGCGCCTTTCCCCCTGCAGGCTCAACCTGTAAACTGTTCACGGAACGGGCAGAAGTCCGTCATCTACCTATCGGCGCCCGGGGGGAAAAACCTGAGCGAATTCCGGGGCCGTCCACCGAGAAGCGCTCGCGGAACCCCGCGCTCCGCATCCAGGGGAGGTCGATCCATGAACAGACGCCGCAGGTCCCTCACGTCCTCGCTGGCCTGGCTGGGCGCGGCCGCGCTCCTCGCCGCCCTCGGAGCGGGGTGCTCGAAAAAGCAACAGCCCTACAAGCCGCCGCCGCGCGAGAACGGGGACCAACCCGACAAGCCGCGGGATCCGGCGGTCCCCGACGAGGAGAAGCTCCCGGTCGTCGCGCCCGCCCCCATCGAGCTCCCCGAAGACGCGCGCCATGCCCAGATGGACCTCAGGGAGCGCGAGTGGGAGGCCTATTCCACGCTCCGGAAGATCACGGTGGCGCAGAAGCACTACATGCGGGACTTGAACCCCATCGCGAAGGACCTCGACGGGGACGGGCTGGGGGAGGTCTGCTATCTTCTGGAGCTCAGCGGGATCTCCGAGCTGCAGCGTCCCGGGGGCTTCTCCGGCGCCACGACCCTCGGCGCCGCGGACTGGCGCCTCTTCCTCGCCAACGACCCGCAGGGGAAGAAGATCTACTGGAAGGACGACCCCGACAAGCCTTCCTACTACTTCGAGACGCACCAGGGGTACGAGTTCCTCGTCCACAACGACAACCACAGCGTGGTGCACCGGATCCGCTCGGACGGGATCTGCGAGAGGAACGGCTACTACTTCATCCTCTACCTGCCCGGGAAGGAGAAGGCGGTGGTGGGCAGCGGGAAGGTGCCGCCGGGCGACGCTTCGCTGGCCGACGCCCGGGAGCGGCGGTACTGCGCCTACGCCTGGCCCAAGGAGATCGGGAAGACGGGCCGGCGCGCCTTCTTCAGCGACCGTTTCGAGGCCGTGTGGGCGTGCTGGAACATCGTCCATCGATACGAGGGCCTGGACAACATTCCGGAGCCGGGGGCCGCCTTCGCGAAGGCGGGGGAGGATCCGGACAACCTCGACGCCCCTCCCGGCATCGCCTTCGACCCCTCCCCCACGCTCGAGAAGACGGGGCTTCCCTCCTGCGACGGGGAAACCTGGAAGATCTTCGGCGAGCGCAAGGACGTGAAGCGCAAGTTCGAGAAGAAATGGACCCTGCAGCAGGACATCGAGGACTTCAAGAAGGACGGCGGGACCCGGCAGGCGTGGTGGGGGGAGTGAGCCTCGCGGGGAGTTCGGATTGCAGATTTCAGCCAGTGTTCGGGCTCGGGGGCCCGCCGCCGCCTGTTTTGCCCATGCAAGGGCTATGGCGGGTCCTTCGGAGACCCTCGCCCTCCAAGGCGGTCACCGGTCCTGTTTTTTCCCGGGTTTTCGGAACAGAGGGGAGCAAAGGGAGGGGCGGGTTTGATGCCGCAGGATCGGTGCGCCGTTGCTCGTTCACCCACGCAACCCCGCAATCACCCAACGACTCGACCCCCTGGATTCCCAGCCACGCATCTTCGAGTGCGGATTGGCGCAGCAGCTTGCCCCTTTCCGCCCCATCTGGAAAAATGGGTCTTTTCCCGTTGATGAGGAGATCCCGCCATGGCGCTGGCGATGTACAACACGCTCACGAGGAAGAAGGACGTTTTCGAACCGCTGCGCGAGGGCGAGGTCCGGATCTACACCTGCGGCCCTACCATCTACGACGCACCCCACATCGGCAACCTCCGCGCCTTCGTCTTCTACGACGCCCTGGTGCGCCTCTTGCGCTTCCGGGGGTACGAGGTCAAGCACGTCATGAACCTCACGGACGTGGACGACAAGACGATCCGGGCCTCCCGGGAGACCGGGGTGCCGCTCCGCGAGCACACGGACCGGATCGCCTCGCTCTTTTTCGAGAACCTCGAAACCCTGGGATGCCGCGGCGCCGACGTCTACCCGCGGGCCACGGAGACGGTCCCGCAGATGGTGGATCTCATCAAGCGCCTCCGCGACAAGGGGCACACCTACGAGATGGAGGGGTCCACCTACTTCCGGGTGGATTCCTTCCCCGGCTACGGCAAGCTCTCCGGCTTCGATCCCAAGGAGCTCAAGGCCGGCGCGCGCATCGACGCGGACGAGTACGAGAAGGAAGGCGCATCCGACTTCGTGCTCTGGAAGGCCTGGAAGGAGGAGGACGGGGACGTCTACTGGGAGACGGATCTGGGCAAGGGCCGCCCCGGCTGGCACATCGAGTGCTCCACCATGGCCCTGGAGCATCTCGGCGACACGCTCGACATCCACGGCGGCGGGGTGGACCTGATCTTCCCCCACCACGAGAACGAGATCGCCCAGGCGGAGGCCGCCACCGGGAAGCCCTTCGTCCGCACCTGGCTGCACAACGGCTGGCTCTTGAGCGAAGGGAGGAAGATGAGCAAGTCCCTGAAGAACGACTACGTTCTCTCGGACATCCAGGCGAAAGGGTTCACGGGGCTGGACCTGCGGTATTTCTTCCTCACCAACCACTACCGCCAGCAGTTCAACTTCACCCTCGAGGGCCTCGAGGCCGCCGCCGCGGCCCTGAAGCGGCTCCGCGACTTCCAGCGACGCCTCTCGGAGGCCGGCGAGGGCGAGGAAAGGCCCGGCATCGCGGAAGCCGCGGCCCGCGCCCGCGCGCGTTTCGTCGAGACCCTCGAGGACGACGTCAACACGGCCGGGGCCATCGGCGACCTGCACGCCTTCGTCGGCGAGGTCAACCGGATGGCCGGCGCCCAGGCCCTCTCCGCGTCCGACGCCCGCGCCGTGCGGGACGTCCTGGCGGATGCCGACGAGGTCCTGGGCGTGTTGGGAAGCGGGGAAGCGGACGTCCCGGAAGAAATCCGGGAGATGGCGCGCGAGCGCGATCGGGCGCGGGCATCCCGCGATTTCGAGCGCGCGGACGCCCTGCGCGACGAGATCCGCGCCCGGGGCTACCGGCTCGAGGACACGCCGAAGGGGCCCCGCCTGAAGAAGGCGTGAGGTCGGATTCGCGCCGAAAAACTTCTTGGCTTCGGGCATGGAATTCCGGTAGAGTCCCGCATCCGGCCCTGCATGGGAGAGGGCCCTCCGGCCCGGACGTTCAAGCGCGAGACGGTCATGGGTCGCGACGATATCACAATGGCGATCGAGGCCGAGGAGCGGGACGATGTCACCGTCGTCACCGTCAAGGGCCGTATGACCATCGGCCGCGAGGCGGAGATGCTCGATGTCCTCCGCGACCTCGTCGACGGCGGGCGCCGCAAGTTCGTCATCGACCTCCACGAGCTGGATCACATCGTCTCCGCCGGCATCGGCACCCTCATCGGCTTCAACGAGCACCTCAAGGAGGCCGGGGGCAAGGCCTTCCTGGCCGGCGTCCACCCCCGCGTCCGGCGCATCTTCAAGGTCATGTGCCTCGATTCCTTCATCCCCATCTATCCGGGCGTCGACGATGCGCTCAAGGCCTTTCAGGCGCCCTCCTGACGCGGACCGCCAGAGATTTCAGATTCCAGCCCTCAGATTCCAGTCGGCTGTGGTGACCTCAAAGTATGGCGGGGCCGGGAGCACCCGTATTTTGTGGGAGGCGCCGCGAAAAGGCGTGCAAAGCAAGGCGGCGACCTCTGCGGCTGAAATCTG
>CAZDSO010000128.1:0-14504 GCA_964508045.1 uncultured Planctomycetia bacterium
ACTATAGTCATATCATAAGGATATGACTATGCAATCGCTCATCATCCACAGGCTTCCCTCAACCTCGTTCCCGGAAATCCAGAATGGAAGATGCTAACATGTGTAATACAGCGTTGCGATTTCCACTTTGGAATTGCAATCACTCCATCCTGGAGTCTATCGGCTTGCCGAAATTCCCGAGCCGATATTTTTCCGCAGTTTTTGGTGGTGTATGAGATTCGCTGAAAACGCGAGGGAAAAAACTAAGGACTGACCCCATTCCTGTTGACGTGAGCGAATCTCAGACACCACCCAGTTTTTCACACCACCCCACCCTCGATGAATCCAGAGGAATACAACCGTGCCCGGGACGGTGGCGAGCCGTGTCGAACCATCGAACTCCGCGCGCTCCGCGCCGGAAGCGCTTCCGCTCTCCCCCGAATTCACGTCGTGCATTCGGGGGATGTTGATCGTTTCCCCTTCCCCGAGTACAATCGCGGCGAAGGAGGGGAGTCCATGGCCTTTTCCGGTGACCTGGAAAGCTTCTCGCTCACCGACGTCTTCCAGAAGGTCCAGCAGAACCAGGACACGGGAAGGCTTCTGGTGGACGACGGCAAGCGCCCCTTTCACGTCTATTTCGCCGAGGGGAAGGTCCGCGGCGTCAAGCCCGTCTCCGGCGACGATCCCTACCTCGGCGGCGTGCTGAAGCGTCGCGGCGGCGTTTCTGCGGACCGCCTCAAGAAGATCTTCAAGCGGGCGTCCAAGGACGGGCCGATCATGGCGGCGTGGCGCGCCGGCGCCCTCACGGAGAGCAAGGCCTCCGAGCTGCTCGCCTTCTACTGCTCCGAGCGGGTGTTCGACCTCTTCGCCGTGGACCAGGGTTCCTTCACGTTCGAGGAAGGGGAACCGGCGCTTCAGGATCTTCCGGCCGGGCAGAAGAAGTTCGAGGTCGAGCTGGATCCGGGGAAGCTCCTGTTCGAGGCGGCGCGCCGCGCCGACGAATGGAAACGCATCAAGAAGCGCATCCTCTCCTCCAGCGACGTTTTCGTGCCCGACGAGAAGAAGAAGAAATCGGAGTCCCCGGCCGATCTCCCGGAGGAGGAGAAGGCGGTGCTGGATCTCCTGGACGGGTCGCGGACGGCCTCGGACGTTTCGGCGCTGTCGCCGGAGAGCCGTTTCACGGTGTTCAAGGCCCTCTCGGGCCTCTTGTCGAAGGGGCTGGTGCGCCCGCTGTCGCCGGAGGACGCGACATCGACGGCGCGCCGTCTTCTGGACGAGGGCCAGTACGAGGAGGCGATCCGCGTGGGCCGGAAGGGGCTGGAGACGGAACGGAACCGCCCCGAGCTTCGCAAGATCGTGGCGGAAGCCCTGATCAAGAAGGGTGAAAAGCAGAAGGCCGCCGGTGAATTGAAGCTCCTCGCCTACTCGTTCGCGGACAGCGGCAACGTGTCGGGGGCGGAGAATCTCTACCGCGAGGTGGTCGAGCTCGTGCCGCGTGATTTCGACGCCCGGGAACGGCTGTTCGAGATGGTGGCGGGGGCAGGCAGCCTGACGAAGATCCTGTCGGAGGGCAAGGCGTTCGCGGAGGCTGCGAAGAAGTACGGGGCGCTGGACCGCGCCCAGGACATTCTCGAGCGCGTGACCTCGCTGGCCCCGGCGAGCCCCACCGTTCTCGCCTCGCTGGCGGACATCCACGAGCGCTCCGGCAACCGGGAAGAGGCCGTGGTGCTCTTGCGGCGCGCCGCCGAGAACCTGTACGAGGAGGGCCGTTTCGACGAGGCGAAGAAGACCTTCGAGCGCGTGCTCTTCCTCACGCCCGACGACGTGAAGGCCAAGAGCCGCATCGAGGAGATCCGTAGCGGGCAGGCCGAGAAGAAGGCCCGTTTCCGGCGCGTCCTCCTCCGGCTGGTCCTGGTCTCGGTGATCGCGGGCCTCGTGCTGGCCTGGGGGGTCTGGGACTGGGTCTCCCAGATGTCGCTGAACGACTTGACGGTCCGCACCGCCCCCCTCCTCTACGAGGGCCGCTACAACCAGGCGCAGAACGAAGCCCTGGCCTTCGCCGAGGCCCACCCCTTCACGCTGGCGTCCCGCCGCGCCCGCCGGTACGCCGACGAGATCGAGGTGCTCAAGACGCTGGAGGGCGCGCGGGAAAGCCTGGACCTCGGCAACGAGAAGAAGGCGAGGGACCTCACCGCGAAGGCCTACAAGAAAGCGCTCGACCGCCTCCCCCACACCTCGGAGACTTTCCGCCTCGCCGAGAAGGCGCACAAGGCGCGGGGCGAGGAATAGCAGAAGATCCATCCGTCATGGGTCCCTGGTCCCCGGCCGATGACGAATGGCCCATGACCTTCCCCCGTGCCCCCCTCTCACAGCTCCAGCTCGATCTCCTCGAGGGCGAAGAGCTCGTCGCGGTACGCCGCGGCCTTCTCGTACTCGAGCCTGGAGGCGGCGTCCCGCATCTTCCGGCGGAGGCTCTGGATCCTCTTGGAGATCTCCTCGCGGGATCCTTTTGGCTTCGCGGCGGCCTCCGGCTCGGGCGGGATGGTCACGTAGTCCGCCTCGTAGATGCTCGAGAGGACGTCCCCGATCTCCTTCTGGATCGTGGCCGGCGTGATGCCGTGTCGGCGGTTGTAGGCCAGCTGCTTTTCCCGCCTCCGGTCCGTCTCCTCGATCGCCCGGGCCATCGAGTCGGTGGTGCGGTCCGCATAGAGGATCACCCGGCCGCGCACGTTGCGGGCCGCCCTTCCGATGGTCTGGATCAGGGACCGCGCGCTTCTGAGGAACCCCTCCTTGTCCGCGTCCAGGATCGCCACCAGGGCGACCTCCGGGATGTCCAGCCCCTCCCGGAGCAGGTTGATGCCGACCAGGACGTCGAACACGCCCTTTCGGAGGTCGCGGATGATGTCGGCCCGCTCGATGGTGTCGATGTCGGAATGGAGGTAGCGCACGAGAAGGCCGGCTTCCTGGAAAAAGCCGGTGAGGTCCTCGGCCATGCGCTTGGTGAGCGTGGTGACCAGGACGCGCTCCTTGCGCTCCACGCGGTCCCGGATCTCCGCCAGCAGGTCCTTCACCTGCCCCTCGGCCGGTCTCACCTCGACGGCGGGGTCGGTCAGGCCCGTGGGGCGGACGACCTGTTCCGCCACGCGCCCGCCGGCCTTCGTCAGCTCGTACTCGCCCGGGGTGGCGCTCACGAAGACCGCCTGTTCGATGCGCGCATCGAACTCCTCGAAGGTCAGGGGCCGGTTGTCCCTCGCGGAAGGCAGGCGGAAACCGTAGTCCACGAGAGTCTGCTTCCGGGACCGGTCGCCGCGGAACATGCCTCCCAGCTGGGGAACGGTCACGTGACACTCGTCGATGAAGAGGAGGAGGTCGTCGGGAAAGTAGTCGAGCAGGGTATGGGGGGGCGAACCCGCCGGTCGGCCCTCCAGGTGGCGGGAGTAGTTTTCCACGCCGGAACAGGATCCCGTCTCGCGCAGCAGTTCCAGATCGTAGCGCGTCCGCTGTTCGAGCCGTTGCGCCTCCAGAAGCTTGTTCTCGCCCTTCAGCGCAACGAGCCGGCCCTCGAGTTCCTCCTCGATGTCCTGCAGGGCCCGCTCCATGTTCTCCTCGGGGGTGACGTAGTGGCTCTTGGGGAAGATGTCCACGCGTTCCACCTCCCCGAAGAGATCCCCCGTCAGGGGATCCACCTCGGCCAGGGAATCGATCTCGTCGCCGAACATCTCCACCCTCAGGGCGCGCTGCTCCTCGGACGCGGGGAGGATGTCGACGACGTCGCCGCGGACGCGGTAGGTTCCGCGCGTGAAGTCGTAGTCGTTGCGGGCGTACTGGATGGTGGTCAGGGCCCGGAGAAGTTCCTCCCGTCCGAGGGTCTGGCCGCGTTCGAGGGAGACGTGGAGTCCCAGGTAGTTTTCGGGGGATCCCAGGCCGTAGATGCAGGAGACGCTCGCCACGATGAGCACGTCGCGCCGCGTCAGCAGGCTCTCGGTGGCGGAATGGCGCAGGCGGTCGATCCGTTCGTTGATCGAGGCGTCCTTCTCGATGTAGGTGTCCGACTGGGGAATGTAGGCCTCGGGCTGGTAGTAGTCGTAGTACGACACGAAGTATTCGACGGCGTTGTCCGGAAAGAGCGTCTTGAACTCGGAGAAGAGCTGCGCGGCCAGCGTCTTGTTCGGCGCGACGACGAGGGTCGGCCGGTTCACCGCCTCCACGACGCCGGCCATGGTGAACGTCTTTCCCGATCCGGTCACGCCGAGGAGGACCTGGCGCTCCGCGCCCGCTTCCAGGTTCGAGACCAGCGTCCGGATGGCTTCGGGCTGGTCGCCCTTGGGGGCGTAGGCGGACACGAGGCGGAAGGCGCCCGGTTTCCGCCCCACGCGGATCGGATGCTTCTGGCCCGTATCCCGCATGTCGATGCCCCATGACCAAGAACCCGTGGCGAAAGGGCCCATGCTAGAGGCCCCCGGCCCCCTCTCCGCGCCGCCTGCCGGTCCTGTCACGCCGTATCGACGTGCACCTGCAGGTAGCCCTCGGCGCCCCGGTAGGCGAAGGGATGGACGCCGGGCAGATACCGCTGGTGCTTGAGGGAAGAGAAATGGAAATCCTGGATCACGTCGTCGTGGTTGTTCTTGAGGAAGGTCACCAGCGTATGGAAGAGGAGCTGGAAGGTGTTCTTGACGAGAAAGACCTCGGGTTTCGCCAGCGAGGCGGCTTTCAGGGCGCCGTCGAGGACGTCGGGGAGTTTCACCTCGGAGGCGGCCTTCTCGATGAGTGCTCCGAGCTCGCGGTATCCCCCGTCGTCCTCCATGACGGCCACGTGAATGTCCAGAAGCCCTTCGGGGTCTCGCGGCCCGTACACCATGACGCCGTTGCCGAGGAGGGGGAGGCGATCGCCGTCGTAGATGTGGTTGAACAGGGGCGTGGAGGAGACGACCAGGGGCCCGGAAGCGGTTCTCGACACGTTGCGGAAGATCTCCGGGGCGTGTTCGTGTTCGGCGCCCTCCCCCGTGAGGTCCAGCGCCAGGCTCACCACGTAGACCTCGGCGCCGAGGTCGGAAAAGAACCCGGATTCCTGGTTGTCCAGGATCCGGCACTGCGGCAGATAGATCGAGACGTTCCTTCCCGGGGGTTCGGTCTCTCCTTCTTCCAGGGCTTCGCGAACGCGGCCGGGCACGGAAGCGGGGGAGCGTTCGGCCCGGCTCAGGGCTTTCAGGACCTGTTCCGCGGAAACGTCGCCGAGATCGATCTTCCTGGACATGGGTGCGCCTCCAAGGATTCCTTGACCCTCTTTGCCCGTCATGCTATGTAGGATATGATGGTCAAGGAAGGCCGGCGGTTTGTCCAGGGCTTTTCGAGGGTCACATCATGATGGGCATCAGGGCGTTTTCGACGGCGGTTCTCGGCTTAGGACTCGCGCTGCTCGCCGGGTGCGGTCAAGGCACCATGATCGACGAGGAGATGTGGCGGATCAACCTCCTGTTCGAGGAGAACCGCGTGGAACATCTCCAGCACCGGGCGGAAAAGGCCTACGAGGAGGCCGAGGCGGTGCGCGAGGAGCTCCAGGAGGTCCGCGCCAAGGCCAAGGTCTGGGGGGAGGAGATCGATTCCCTGCAGTCGCGTCTCTCCCTGTTCGAGAAGACCCGCGATCCCCTCCGGAACCGGGTCTCCCAGTGGAACGAAAAGAGCCGCGACTACCTCATGAAGGCCGTCGAGCTGAGGCAGAAATCCGAAAAGGCGCAGGCCGAGATGCAAACCGCCCTGGAGCGCTTCCAGGCGGTCCAGGAGGACATGCAGGATCTCCCGAAGGAGCGGAAGGCGCTGGTGGAAACGTGGAAGTCCATGACCGAGGAAGTGAAGGACCTGGAGGGGAAGATCCAGAAGGGCCGGGCGGCCCTGACGTCCCTTCGCGGCCAGTGGGAGGAGATCTCCAATCGAAAAGGCGAGCTCGAGAAGCAGCTCGAGAAGGTCCGCGCCGAAGCGGCCGGCTCCCGGAAGGAGCTGGAGGAGCTCCAGAACCTCATCCGCAACAAGAAGGGGCTCGCCAAGAAGATCGAGGAGGTCCGCCGGGAGGTGAAGGACCTCAGGAATCAAAAGGAGGAGATCGAGGCG
Source organism: uncultured Planctomycetia bacterium (assembly GCA_964508045.1). Classification (GTDB taxonomy): domain Bacteria; phylum Planctomycetota; class JAKEIC01; order JAKEIC01; family CAZDSO01; genus CAZDSO01. Next base: position 6,085 of record CAZDSO010000128.1, read on the forward strand.
AAAAAACCCGGTCTGGAGGCCGAGATCGCGGAACTCCAGAAGAAGATGAAGCCCATCGTCGAGAACAACGAACTCATCAAGCAGATGAGCAAGGACCTCCAGGCGGAAACGGAACGCATCCGGAAGAAATCCGCCAGGCTCGTGGAGGAAAAATCCGAACTGGAAGAGCAGATCGCGGCCCTCGAAAAGGAAATCGAGAAGCTGAAGAAAGAGAAGGCGGACAAAAAAAAGGAAAAGGAGGATGCGGGCGGATAGCCCCTCCGACCCCACTCTGGACGTCCCCCCGGGAGCCTCGAACCATGCGACACCCCTTCCGGCGCCTCGCCGCGACACCCGTGGCGGCCTCTCTCGTCTTCCTCGCCTCCACCTGCAGCTCGCCTTCGCCTTCCCACTGGAATCCCTCCGCGTCATCCACCCCTGAACTCCATGTCCTCACCCCGGATCACGGGCTCGAGGGAACGCTGGTCGAGGCCGCCGGCTCCGGGTTCGGATCCTCCCCCGGTCGGATCGCCCTTGCCGGCGTGCCCGTCGGCGAGGAGGACCTCCTTTCCTGGAGCGAAACCTCCATTCTCTTCTGGGTCCCGGCCGGGGCGTCCACGGGCGACGTCACCGTCACCGCCGACGGGAACGAGAGCAACGGCTGTCCCTTCACGGTCACGGGCCCCGATCCCGCTCCCCCCCCGAGAACCGACCTCCACTGGAGCGGGGCCCTCGATGGCAAGCGCGCCGTCGTCTCTCCCGGCCACGGCTACTACTACGACACCGGCCAGTCCGCCTGGATCACACAGAGACTCGACTGCTGGGGCCTGGTCGAGGACCGCCACAACAACGAGATCGCCATGGACTTCCTGATCCCCATGCTCGAGCGCGCCGGCGCCCGGGTGATCTCCTGCCGCGAGCGGAGCCGCCAGGAACACGAGGCGATCGTCGACGACGGTGACGGCGCCCCGGACTACACGGAATGGGAAGCCTTCGCCGGCACCTGGACGACCACCGCCTCCTCCGGCCTCGGCTACGCTGGCACCGACTACCGCTACGCCTACGTCAACGCGACGGAGACCGCCACGGCCACCTGGACGCCGGTCCTCCCCGCAGACGGCGTCTACCCCGTCTACGTCTGGTTCCGGGCCAACGCGAACCGCGCCGACGACGTCCTCTACCGGATCGACCATGCCGGCGGGACCACCGAGGTCCGCGTGAACCAGCGGATCTTCGGGTCCCGCTGGTTCCACCTCGGCGATTTCTTCTTCCACGCGGGCGCCTCGGGATCGATCACCCTGTCCAACGCCTCCGCCGACGCCGGCCAGGTGGTCATCGCCGACGCCGTGCGCGTGGGCGGGGGCATGGGCTCGATCTCCCGCGGCGGCTCCACCAGCGGCAAGGCCCGGTGGCGGGAGTGCGCTCGCTACTGGACCGAATTCATGGGCGCGCCCTCGTCGGTGTGGGACCTGGGCATGAGCGAAAGGCATGAGGACATCACCTGCCGCGCCCACTACGCGGACTGGATGGAAGACGAATGGGCGGGCCAGGGGGGCGCCGTCTACCTCAGCATCCACACCAACGCCGCCAGACCCCCCAACACGGGAAGCGGAACGGACACCTTCATCCACGACACGGCGCCCTCGCCGGGCAGCGCGGCCTTCCAGGACGTGCTGCACCCGCAGGTGGTGGGCGACATCCGCGCGCTCTGGAAATCCGACTGGATCGACCGAGGCCAGAAGACGGCGTATTTCGGCGAGCTGCGCGAGACCGACGACATGCCCGCTTGCCTCATCGAGCTCGCCTTCCACGACACCGAGACCCCGGACAACGACTTCCTCCACGAGGACGAGTTCCGCCGGGACGTCGCCCGGGCCCTCTACAAGGGCATCAGCAAGTATCTCAATCCCGCAGGCGCCATCGCCCCCCTGCCGCCGACCCATCTCCGCGTCGAGTCCCTGCCCTTCGGCCGCATCCGCGTCTCCTGGCGCGCCCGAAACGACCCCCTGGAAACCTCCGCCTCCCCCACCGCCTACGTGGTCTACACCAGCACCGACGGGCGTGCCTTCGACAACGGCCGCGTCGTGACCTCGACCTCCCTTACGATCGGTCACCTGATTCCCGGCCAGGTCTACTTCTTCCGGGTCGCCGCGACGAACGCCGGCGGGGAGAGCCTGCCCACCGAGGTGCTGTGCGCCCGGGCGCGGTCCGACAACGACGCCCCCCTCCTTCTCGTGAACGGGTTCGACCGCCTCGACCGCTACGTGACGCTTCGCCGTCGGGAGAACACCTTCGACTACGTGCGCCAGCACGCGGAAGCCGTCGCGGGCGCGGGAGACGTGGCCTTCGATTCCGCCTCCAACGAGGCGGTCGCCGACGGCGATCTGGCGCTGGACGATTACGGCGCGGTGGACTGGATCCTGGGGGAGGAATCCACGGCGGATGAGACGTTTTCGGCCTCCGAGCAGGGGGTGGCGATGTCGTACCTCTCGGGGGGCGGGTCCCTTCTCGTCACCGGGGCGGAGATCGCCTGGGACCTCGGCCACAAGGGAAGCGCCTCGGACCAGTCCTTTCTCTCCGGCACGCTGCACGCGACGTACGTGGAGGATGCGCCGGGCGCCGGCGTCTACTCCGTCGATCCCGTGTCGGGATCGATCTTCGACGGGATGTCGGAGACGTTCTTCGACGACGGGACGCACGGGACCTACGACGTGGACTACGCGGACGTCCTCGCGCCCTCGGGAAGCGCCTCGGCCTGCCTTTTGTACCACGGCACGGGGGGCAAGATCGCGGGGATCGCGTGGGACGGGGGCGGGCCGAAGCTGGTCTACCTGGGGTTTCCCCTCGAGGCGGTCTGGGACGCTTCGTCGCGGACCACGCTGATGTCGCGCATCCTCGGCCACCTTCTGCCCTGATGCCGAAAACCCTCGAATCCGCCCGGAGGAGCCGCTACCATACGGTCGTGGTCCTACTTGCATCCGACACTGGAAGGGCAGCTCCATGTATGATCTCAAACGTTTTTTCCCGATCTTCCCGGCCCTCTTTCTTCTCTTTCTTCCCCTCCTTTCGGATCCGCCGGCCTTGTGGGCCCAGGAAGCCGGGGTCGAAGGCGAGGAAGGGGTGGAGGATCTCCCGTTCCTCAAGGACAAGGACGAGGGCAACCTGGCCGTGGATCCTGCGGCGGTGCGGCCGGCCGGCCTGGAGATCTACGAGAAGGCGCTGTTCCTGTTCAAGAACCTGAGGAAGGGGCGGAAGTTCTGGGGCCGGACGACGAAGTCGGAGGGCGCCGGCGCACACGACCATCTTGCAGCGATGGACGGGCGCGGCAACGGCGTCACCTCGCCCGGTCCGGACGGCCACGTGCACGAGATCCGCAACGGGATCGTGCAGGATTCGGGGGGTCACAGGCACGAGATGGCCGGGGTGAAGACGCCCGAGGCCTGCGGTCTCCTGGAGGACCGCCCCTACTTTTTCCACGTTCTGGGGCTCACGTCTCCGGGAGGCGACGGGCACCGGCACACGGTGGTCTGCTACGCCCGGGGGGGTGTCCAGGTGGCCTCGAGCGAGGCGGGGGGGCACCGGCACCTTTGCAAGGGGTACGAGATCGGCAAGGCGTTCAAGCGCAAGGGCCGGCGCAACGTGGCGCTTCCGCCGGACGAGGCGCACACGCACGAGGTGCGCTGGATCGGTCGGAACGATTTCACGGCGGACGCCTGCGCCTATCTTTCGGATCGGTTCGAGGCGGCGGCGCGCAAGGGGGGCAAGTTTCCCCAGGCTCATTATTACGCCTGCATCTGCCAGCAGTGGATGCTGGAGTACGGGCAGGCGCTCAAGACGGCGAAACGGGCCGTGCAGGGTCTCGACGACTTCCACGAGGCCATGGTGGAGCTGGGCGACATCAACATGTGGCTGGGGGACTACGAGAAGGCCTACCGCCAGTACGAGCGTGCGCTTTCGGTCTCCCCGGGATACGGTCACGCCCATTTCATGGAAGGGATGGCGCGCCTGCGCGAGGGTGAGCCGGGCAACAAGTTCAAGAAGGCCGAAGCGGCGTTCCGGGCGGCGCAGGGTCAATGCGGTGCGAAGGCGAGAACGGATCTCGATTTCCTCCGCGAGAAGGCGCGGGAGCATCTTTCCCCGGACAAGCGCGCGGCCTTCGAGGCGTTCGCGGATTTCCTGCTGGAAGGGGATCCGAAGGAAATGGGGAAGGCCCGGAAGGAGGCGGAGGAGACGTTGAGCGGGCGCGACAAGGCCTGGCTGGACCGCGCTCAGGAGGATTGTTCGGAATACATCCAGTCGTCGTACTGGCTGAAGGAGATCGCCAAGGAGCGGGTCTTCCCCGGGTGGGAGGATCCGTGCCTGGTGGAGAGCGACCACTACATCGTGAAGACGCAGGGTCACGAGACGCTCGCGGAATTCATCTCCGGACAGCTGGAGAGCGCCTACAAGCTCTACATGATGATGTTCAGCCTGAAGCTCCCCCAGAAGGTGAAGGTCAACGTCTACATCTATCCGGACCACAAGGCCTACGTGAAGGACGGCGCGCCGGCCGCCTCGGGCGGCTACTCGAACCCCTACTTCAAGAAGCTGGTCTGGCCGGTGAACCAGAAGGACATCCAGGAGGGGTTCCGTGTCGGGCAGGCGCCGACGCCCGAGAAGCTGGAGAACACGCTGCTGGTGCTGTTCCACGAGGCCTTCCACCAGTACCTCGACAAGTTCATCGCCAACGCCCCCCAGTGCTTCAACGAGGGCTGCGCCGACTACTTCGGGCCGAGCCTGTTCCGTGTCCGCAAGGTGGCGGGGGGCTGGACGGGGAAGCTCATCGTGAGGAAGCATTCCTGGCGGGTGCCCGTGATCAAGCAGATGATCCAGCACGACATCCATCTTCCCCTGGAGCCTTTCTGGAAGATGACGAAGGCGGAGATGTACTCGCGGCGGTACCAGGGGTGGAACTACGCGCAGGCCTGGGCCTGGGTCTTCTTCCTGGCGGAAAAGCGGCGCGGGGAGACCGAATGGGAGGAGATGGACCAGACGAAGAAGCCCAAGGGGAAGTACGCGAGGATCTTCGGCAACTACTACAAGGCGCTGCGCAAGGGCAAGGGCCTGAACGAGGCCTGGGAGGATTCGTTCGGCCGCCTGGGTTCCTACCGGCTCCGCGCCCTCGAAAAGGAGTGGAAGGACTTCATCATGGGGCTGAAGTAGGGGGCGGAGAACATGGAACAGAGTCCAGGCGGGTTCCTTCACGACGCCTTGTAGGGGCGGGCCCATGGGCCCGCCCCGGACACCGCGTTGAAGGGGGGCGACCACACGGGGTCGCCCCTACGGCCCGGTGTTTTTATCCGAAATCCATCGTACAGGAACAGGTGCCCCCCTTGCCGGACTACAGACAGAAGCTGGACAAGGCCTATGCGAAGGTCCGGGAAGGTTCCCTGGAGGAGGCCCTCCGGCTCGCCGAAGAAGGGGTGTCGGGCGCCCCGCCTGGGCGGGAGGGACACCTCGCCCGCATGGGCCTGGCGAAGATCCTCTTGGACCTCGGTGAATTCGAGCGCGCGGACGCTCTGGCGAGCGCCGCGATGGCGTTCGCCCGTGAGGCCGACGATCCCGTCCTTCGCGCCCACGCCCACCTGGTTTCGGGCCGATCCGCCACCGGCCAGGGCCGTTTCCGGGAAGGCGTGGAGCTTCTCGGCAACGCGTGGTTCGACGCCGCGGAGTTCGAGGACGCCCTCTTGAAGGCGGACATTCTCGTATGGCGCGCCCTGTCGCTCCTGGAGTCGGGGGAAGCGGGGGCCTCCCGGTCGGAAGCGTCGAGGGGCCTGGACCAGGCGCGGGAAGCGGGCGACGCTTTGCTGACGGGACTGGCCGCCTCGGTGTCGCTTCGCGCGGGGTGCGAGGAAGCGGCGGGGACGGTCGAGGCGTTTCTCTCAGGCGAGGCCCTTCCCCCGTCCGCGTGCTGGTTCGCCCGGTTCGCGCTGGGCGAATGGCGGGAAGGCCGTGGGGACGAGAAGGAAGCGGAACAGGAGTACGCCAAGGCGCTGAAGGTCCTGCGAAGCATCTGGAGCGGTCTGGCCCCCAAGCGGCGCACGGGCTACCTCGCCACGGCGCCCCTCAAGCGTTTCTGCGCCCGCCTGGTGAACAGCACGGGCGCGGGGCCCCCGCTCGGGGCAGCGGGCACGAGCGTTCTCGAGGTGCACCGCGAGGTCCTGGAACGAACGAGAGCCGTCGATCTTTCGGGGATCGAAGAGGTGATCGCCGGGCTGGACGACGCGGACGTGCGGCAACGGCTGGAGACGTTCCGGTCGAAGTTCCGGAATCTCATGCGTCTCCAGGAAGTGGTCAAGGCCGTCAACTCGGAAGCGCACGTCGACCGGCTCCTGGCGCTCATCATGGACCACGCCATGGAGATCGCGGGGGCGGAACGCGGTTTCATCATGCTCGAGGACGGGGGCCGTTTGAAGGTGAGGACGGCCAGGAATCTGGACCAGGAGAGGGTCTTGAAGCCGGAATTCAAGATCAGCCACTCGATCGCCGAGGAGACGTTCCAGACGGGCAAACCCATCCTGACCTCCAACGCCCGCGAGGATCCCCGGTTCGCGGGCGCGGGTTCCGTGTTCGACCTGAAGCTGACTTCCGTGCTCTGCTTCCCGCTGCGTACGAAGGAGAAGGCGACGGGGGTCATCTACCTGGACAACCGGTTCCGGGCGGGCCAGTTCACGCCGGAAATCCTGTCCTTGCTGGAGATGTTCGGCGACCAGGCCTCCATCGCACTGGAGAACGCCAGGCTTTTCGAGGAGAACGTCCGCGCGAAGGAGGAACTCCTCCGCGTCAACCGGAAGCTTTCCGAGGCGAACCGTGAACTCAGCACGCGCGTTCGCGAGCAGGAGAAGGAGCTGGAACGCGCGGGCCTCGAGGGCGCGCGCGCGAGGGAGCCCCGGCTCTACGGCTCCCTCCTCTCCCGGTCGGACCGCATGAAGGAAATCTTCGACCTGATCGACAAGGTCGTGGAGTCGGACGTCCCGGTACTGATCGAGGGAGAGAGCGGCACGGGAAAGGAGCTGGTCGCACGGGTCATTCACCAGAAGAGTGCGCGTGCCGAGGGGACCTTCGTCAGCGAGAACTGCGCCTCCATCAGCGAGACGCTTCTGGAGAGCGAACTCTTCGGCCACGTCCGGGGTGCCTTCACGGGCGCCGTGGCCGACCGCGTGGGCCTTTTCGAGCTGGCGGACGGCGGCACGCTCTTCCTCGACGAGGTCGGGGAGACGAGCCCCGGCATGCAGAAAAAGCTCCTCCGGGCGCTCCAGGAAGGAGAAATCCGCCCCGTCGGCGCCAAGGCGATCCGCACCGTGAACGCCAGGATCATCTCGGCCTCGAACCGCAATCTCCGCGAGCTGGTCCGGGAAGGGGCCTTCCGCGAGGATCTCTACTACCGCCTGAACGTTCTCCGGATCGAACTGCCCCCCCTCCGCGAAAGGCCGGAGGATGTCTTCATGCTCATGGACCACTTCTTCGGCGCGGGGGCGTCCCCCGCGTTCTCGGAGGGGGCGCGGCGCTTTCTCCTTCACTACCGGTGGCCCGGAAACGTGCGGGAGCTCGAGAACTTCGTGGAGCGGATGAAGACCCTCGAAGTGCGGCAGGTGACCGAGGACGACCTTCCGCCCGAGATGCGCGAATCCCCGGCGTCGTTCGATACCGGTCCGAAACGCGTGGGAACGCTCGCGGAGATGGAGGAACGTTTCATGCGGAGCGTGATCGCAGGGGCCCTGAAGGAGGCGGCCGGCAACAAGACCCGGGCCGCGGAAATCCTGGGCATCCCCAAGACGACGCTGTACAACAAGATGAAACGGTACGGGATCGAGGAAGAGCCGGGAGAAGGGTAAGAGCCACGGGGTAGGGATTTCAGATTTCAGTGCGATTTCCGCGATCTCTGCGGTAGGAGGATTGCAGACCGATGCGCGTGAGCAAGGAATTCACCTTCGACGCCGCCCACAACCTCGTGAACTACGACGGGAAGTGCGAGGCGCTGCACGGGCACACCTACCGTCTCCGCGTCACGCTCGAGGGGCCGCTGCAAGAGGACGGCATGGTCTTCGATTTCTCCGAAATCAAGCGGATCGTCGACGAGCGCGTGATCTCGGTGCTGGACCACGCCTACCTCAACGACACGATTTCCCAGCCCACCGCGGAAAACATCGCGATCTGGATCTGGAAACGGCTCGAAGACCTTCCGCTCTTCGAGATCCGCGTCTGGGAAACCGCAGGCAGCTTCGTGACGGTCCGCGGGGAGGGGAAATGAGATGTTTGTGTTTCCGCCGATTCGTGTTTTGGGCGCGCGGGAAACGAATGACCAGTGACCAATGATCAGTGACCAGTGAACCGCCCCCTTAGCCGGTCCGTGACCGCGTTGCTCCGGACGGGCTAGCGCCCGTCCCTACACCCTCAGCGCG
>CAZDSO010000129.1:0-14503 GCA_964508045.1 uncultured Planctomycetia bacterium
GTAATCTGTGGCCCCCTTCCCTTCCCTGCCATCCGTGTAATCTGTGGCCCCTCCCCCCAGGTATTCATGGAAGACGGATTGATGAGGCCAGAGCCTTCTCCGCATTGCAACAGCGGCTACGTTCTCTTGGCTTCCTGCGCCCGCGCCAGCCTTTCGGCGATCTCCCCGGCCAGCCGTTCCACGGTCGTTTCGTCGGGGCCTTCCACCATGACCCGGGCGACGGGTTCGGTCCCGGAATACCTCAGGACGACCCGCCCCGTCTCGCCGAGTTCCTTCTCGGCCTTCTCGATCCGTTCCGGGAGGCCCTCGACGGTTTCGAAAGGGGTCTTTTCGGCGACGGGCACGTTGAGGATCGTCTGGGGGAGCCGCTTCCATTCCCCGGCCAGGGCGGACAGGGGCGTTCCGGTCTCGACCGCGTGCTCGAGCACTTTCAGGGCGGTGAGGAGTCCGTCGCCCGGCAGGCATCCCCCCCCGCCCCGGAAGACGATGTGTCCGGACGGCTCTCCCCCCAGGGCCCACCGGTTCGTCTCCATGGCCGCGACGACGTTCCGATCGCCCACGGCCGTGCGGTGGAGGGAGATGCCCTCGCGGCGCAGGGCGATTTCCAGCCCGAGGTTGGACATGATCGTCCCCACCACGGTGTCGCCGGGAAGCGTTCCGGACGCCTTCATCCGCCGGGCCAGCGCGGCGAGAACGAAGTCGCCGTCCTTCAGCTGCCCGTTCTCATCGGCGAGGAGGACGCGATCCGCGTCCCCGTCGAGGGCGAAGCCCGCCTCGGCGCGCCCGTCTATCACGGCGCGGCACATGGTTTCGGGATGGAGGGCTCCGCAGGCGCGGTTGATGTTGGCGCCGTCGGGTTCGCAGTGCAGGGGAATCACGCGGAAGCCGAGGCGGCGGAAGACGGCGGGTCCGTCGAGGAAGGCGGCGCCGTTCGCGCAGTCGAGGACGATCTTCCTCGGGGGCGCGTCCGCCAGTTTCTTCGCGGCGAACACCAGCGCTTCCCGGTAGGGGTCCGGCCCCCGGGGGGCGGACATCAGGTTTCCCACGTCCTGGCCGCGCCGGGGCTCCGTTTCCCGCGTCATCTCTTCCTCGAGGGCGCGTTCCGTCTCGTCGGAGATCTTCGCGCCTCCACCTCCGAAGACCTTGATGCCGTTGTATTCCATGGGATTGTGGGAGGCGGAGATGACGACGCCGAAGCCGCAGGACCACGCCTCGGCGAGATAGGGCAGGGCGGGCGTGGGGCGGACGCCGGCGTCGAGGACGTCGACGCCTTCGGCCAGAAGGCCGGCTTCGAGGGCGCGGGCCACCATCGGGCCCGACCGCCGGGTGTCCCGGCAGACGGCGCAGCGCGCGCCGGGGCCGCCAAGCACGCGCCCGAGGGCGCGTCCCACGCGGAGGACGGCGCTCGGGGCGAGGGGCCCGACGCCGGCCACGCCGCGGATGCCGTCGGTCCCGAACAGTCTCTCCGTCATGTTCTTCCTTCCCGCGGATCGTCGATCTCGAGCGGATCGGCTAGTCGATCCGCGTGATGGTGGACAGGAGTTCCCGGTTGCGGGGCTCGCCGAAATCGACGTCGAGCTGGGCCTCTTCCGCCTCGGCGATCGCCCCGCCCCAGTCGATGGAAAGGGTCGCGTTCTGGTTTCCGGAGGCGCCGAACGTGGACCACTCCTCGTTCTTCACCTTGGCGAAAATGGAGGCCTTCTCGCGGTCCAGACGGTCCAGAAGGGACTGGGGCCCCCGCACGCGGACGTCCAGATGGTCCTTGACGTGCTTGACGCGGTAGGTCTCCTGGGGGAAGTTGGGCGGAAAGGCCGTGAAGACGGGGATCCGGTGGAGAATGATTTCCGCGGGTTTCTCGCGGATCCGGACCTGGACGGTCACGTCTTCCTTGCATTCCAGATCGAACCCGTCCACGCGCGTCTGGATCCGGGCCGGTTCCTCGAAGGTCTCCGCACGTCCCCCGACCAAAACGGGGTACGTGCGGATCTCTTCGAGGTCCTTCAAAACGAGCCGCGGGCCCCGGACCTGGACCCAGGGGGGGGAGGCGCGTCCATCCCCGGACCGGGCGAATCCCTTCGCGGCATCGCCCTCGACGACGGGGAGGACCCGGACGGTCTTGCGGTCCATGCGGAGCAGCCTCACGTCGACGATGTCCGGATCGATGCTGATGAACCGGATATCGGAGAAGGGCAGGTGGAAGTTCTCCGCGGTGACGGGGACGTGATGGACGACCTCGTCCCGATCGGAGCGGAGGGCTTCCAGGTTGAGTTTTTGGGTTCCGGTCAGGGTCATGGCGAGGGCGCGGATGCGCTGGATGTCCGAGTGGGGTCCGCGGAGGGTGACGTGGACGTCCCACGTCTCGCGCCCGTAGATTTCCCATTCCTTGTCCGAGGGCAAGAGGACGCTGAACTCGAGGGTGAGTTCCACGCGGTCGGTGATCTCCTGGCCGATGTAGTACCAGACCAGGAAGGCCAGGGCGAGGGCGATCAGCTTGACGGGCATGTTCCGCCAGAAGATGCCGCCGATGAAGTCCAGCATGGTTCACGCCTCCCGCTGGTTTTTCAGCCTCTGCACGTTCTCCGTCAGGAGTTCCCTCAGGATCTTGCGGAGGGATTCCCGGTCGAGGTCCTGTTCCAGGTGCCCCCGCACCCCCAGCGAGATCTTTCCCGTCTCCTCGGAGACGACCACGGTGACGGCGTCGGTCTCCTCGGTGAGCCCGATGGCGGCGCGGTGCCGCGTGCCCAGCCGCTTGCTCACCTCGGGGTTGTCCGTGAGGGGGAAGAGGCATCCCGCCGCGGCGATCCGGCCGTTCTGGATGATGACGGCCCCGTCGTGCAAGGCGCTGCCCGGCCAGAACACCGCGTCGATGAGGTCCGCGTTCACCTCCGCGTCGATGTAGACGCCCCCCTCGACGAAGCTGCCCAGGCCGATCTCCCGTTCCACGGCCATGAGCGCGCCGATCTTGTCCTTCGAAAGCCGGCTGGCGGCGGTCACGATCTCCTCGATCAGGACGGTCTCGCGCTTCAGGAACACCCCGACGAAGGGGTTCTGGCCGAGCCGCATCAGGGCCCGGCGGATCTCCGGCTGGAAGATGATGAGCAGGAGAAAGACCGAGACGGTGAAGAATTCCTTGAGAAGAAAATCGATCCGTCTCAGCGCCAGCGTCTGCGTGATCACCAGGACGATGACCGCCGCGACCCCGAAGATGAGGGCCAGTCCCTTGAGGATCCCCGCCCCCCGCGTCCCCTGCAGGAAACGAAGCACCGTGTAGATCACCAGGAAGATGAGGAAGATCTCGATGGCGGGCTTGACGTAGTTCACGCCTGATCCCCCTCCCCCGCGCGCGCCAGCGCCGCGGCCATCTCCGCCACCCGCTTCATCTCCTTCACGTCGTGCACGCGCACCACCGCGGCCCCCCCCAGCACGCCCGTTGCCACCGCCGCCGCCGTCCCCTCCAGCCGCTCGTCCACCGGAAGATCCAGAACGCCCCCGATGAAGGACTTCCTGGAAGGGCCCAGAAGCGCCGGCCGGCCCAGCGCGCCCAGCCGCCAGAGATCCCGCACCAGTTGGAGGTTGTGATCCACCGTCTTGCCGAACCCGATCCCCGGGTCCACCAGCGCCGCCGCCCCGCCCGCCGACGCCAGGCGCGCCAGCGACCGGCGCAGGTGCCGCGCGATCTCCCCGAACAGGTCCCCGTAGCGGGGGGCCTTCTGCATCGTCCGCGGCGTTCCCTTCATGTGCATGAGCACGGCTCCCGCGCCCCCCGCCACGATCGTCCCCGCCATCTCCGGGTCCCCGGAAAGGGCCGTCACGTCGTTCACGACCGACGCCCCCGCCTGGAGCGCTTCCCGCGCCACCGACGCCTTCGACGTGTCGACGGACACCGGAAGCCCGAGGCGCTCGCGGATCCAGAGAATCGGCGGGATCACCCGCCGAAGCTCCTCCTCCGCCGACACCGCCTCCGCCCCCGGCCGCGTGGATTCGCCCCCCACGTCGATGACGTCCGCGCCCTCCTCCGCCATCCTTTCCGCCTGCGCTTTTGCCTTCTCGAGGGCGTGGAACCGGCCCCCGTCCGAGAACGAATCCGGGGTCACGTTCAACACCCCCCAGATCCCCGGCGCGTTCGGGTCCGCCACCACGCCCTCGGCCAGGACCGTCGATTCCGACCGGAACGCCCGCTGGCGGGCGAAGGCCAACCCGGCGACCTCGGCCGCTCTCGCCGCCTCGTCCCCGCTCCCGCCGGCGGTCTCGAGGAACCGCTCGAAGGCTTCTCCGGCCCCCTCGATCAGGGAGACCGGGGTCCCGTCCGCGGCGCGGCCGGAGGCGAGCCGGAGTCCGGCGTCGGACGCATGCGCCTGCAGCGTCGTCGTCTCGGCATCGTCGAGGTTCTCGAGACGGAGGCGGGCGAAGGGGGGCGGGGAGCCGGTTCCGGCGTCCACCCACCGGAGGAACAGGGGATTCAGGCGGATTTCCCGCTCGAAGACGTCGGCCATCGATTGCCTCTCGCGTCCAGCCGGGGCCAGTCGGACGGGGAAGCTATCAAAAAGGGCGTGGAAAGCCAAGAAGGACGCGGGGATCTTGTGGCGGGTCGGAAATGGGAATTCACGCAACGGATGGCTCGCTCAGACGGGCGAGGGTTCCGCGCCTCCGTGCTCTTCCAGGGTGCGCCGCTCGTTCTCGGACATCTCGGGGGCTTCGGAGGCGCGGGGTTCTTCGGCCTCCTGCGCGGCCTGTTCGGCGCGGGCGGCGGCTTCGGCCTTGAGGGCGTCGATGTCCTTGCCGTCCACGATGGCCCGCACTTCCTCGCCGGAGAGGACCTCGAACTTGACGAGGGCGTTGGCGACGCGCTCGAGGGCTTTCTTGTTCTTCTGGATGATGGATTCCGCTTCCCCGAAGCACTCCTCGAGGATCCGCTTGACCTCGCGGTCGATGAGTTCCGCCGTGGCTTCCGAGCGGTTCGTCTGCTTGACGACCTCGCGGCCCAGAAAGAGATGTTCCTCGGAATCGGAGTAGCTCACGGGGCCGAGGGCTTCGCTCATGCCCCACTGGGTCACCATCAGGCGCGCGAGCTGGGAGGCCTGCTTGATGTCGGACGCCGCGCCCGCCGTGATGTCCTCGAAGAACGCCTTCTCCGCGGCCCGGCCGCCGAACGCGATGATGATCTGGTTGACGACCTTGCTGCGCCGCGTGTGGTACTGGTCCTTCTCGGGGAGGCTCATGGTGGCGCCCATGGCCATGCCCCGCGGGATCACCGTCACCTTGTGGAGCGGTTCGGCGCCCGGGAGGACGAGGGAGACCAGGGCGTGACCCGCCTCGTGGAAGGCCGTGATCCTCTTGTCCTCCTCGTCGACGACGCGGGACCGTTTCTGCCGCCCCCACATCACCTTGTCCCGCGCCTCCTCCAGATCCTCCATGGTGACGGCCTTGCGGTCCTTCATGACGGCCGCCAGCGCCGCCTCGTTGATCAGCGATTCGAGGTCCGCGCCGGAAAAGAAGGGCGTACCGCGGGCCACGATGCTGAAGTCCACGTCCCGTGCCATCCGCACCTTGCGGCCGTGCACCTCGAGGATCTCCTCCCGGCCCTTCACGTCGGGTAAATCGATCGCGATCTCCCGGTCGAAGCGGCCGGGGCGCAGGAGGGCGGGGTCGAGGACGTCGGGCCGGTTCGTGGCCGCGATCGTGATGATCCCCTCGTCCGTGTCGAACCCGTCCATCTCCACCAGGATGGCGTTGAGGGTCTGCTCCCGTTCGTCGTGTCCCCCGCCGAGACCCGACCCGCGGCGGCGCCCCACCGCGTCGATCTCGTCCAGGAACAGGATGCAGGGCGAGTTCTCGCGCGCCTGCTTGAACAGGTCCCTCACCCGCGACGCCCCCACCCCCACGAACATCTCCACGAAATCGGACCCGGAAATGGAGAAGAAGGGGCGGTCTGCTTCGCCGGCGATCGCCTTGGCCAGCAGCGTCTTCCCGCAACCGGGCGGCCCCACCAGGAGGATGCCTCGCGGGATGCGGCCCCCGATCCGCTTGAAGCGGCCCGGGTTCTTCAAAAATTCGATGACTTCCCCGACCTCATCCTTCGCCTCCTCGATCCCCGCCACGTCCTTGAACGTCACGCGCGACTTGTCCCGGAAGCTCATGCGGGCCCGGCTCTTGCCGAAGGAGAGGACGTTGCCGCCGCCCGGTGCGCGCATCTGACGGATGATGAAGAACCAGAAGAGCACGATGAGGATGATCCACGGCGCCAGCGAGAGCAGGAAGGGAAGGAAGGGCGACGGTTCGTTCTTGTCGAAGTTCTCCCCCAGCGCCTCCACGAAGGCGCGGTCCAGATCCTCGTGGTTCTCGCCCACCTTGACCGTCGCAGTGAGCTCGGAGGCGTCCTCTCGCCTTGCGAGCGTGAGATCGACGTCCGAGGAACTGCCGCTCTCGTTCAGCACCGCCTTTTTCAGCTCGTATTTCGGGTGTTCCCCCTCCGCCAGCTTCCAGAGCTCCCCGTACTTGATGTCCGCGCTCTCCTGGGTGCCCTTGGTCGCCTGCCCCAGGAGCACCACCCCCACGATCAGGACCAGGACGATGAAGGGAATCAGGTAGCCCCGCGCCTTTTTGGGCGGCGTCGGGCCGGGCTTCTCTTTGTTCTCTTCGGGCATGAACGTCTCTTGAAAGGCCGGAAGACCCGTCCCGCGAAACAAGGGGTCTGCCGGAACCCTGGATTATACGAGCTGCCCGTCTTCGCCTTCAAGCCCGAAACGCGAAGTCCGGCATAGCCCTTGCATGCACAAAACAGGCGGCGGCGGGAAGTGGCGTGCTGCAAAGTTGTCTGCACTTCGGTCTGGATTCGCGGCCCGTCACTCGGGCGGCGCCTCCAGCCCCCGCGCGACCGCGCGCGCCAGCTCGTCGATCGCCCGCTGAAGCCCCGCCGGCCGGCTCTCGCCCCGGGCGTAGACCACCTCGCCCCCCTCCGAAACGCGGCCGGAAGCCAGCGCCCGCCCCCGCGCATCCACCAGCCTGTACGCCACCGTCACGGCGAGGCGCCCCTGGGCCTGGGCGCCGGATGGATCCTCGGAAAGGACGGTCTCGGACACGTCCGTGATCCGCCCCTCGAGGACGGCATCGCCTCCGCCGGCGTCGGCGATCCGGTATCCGGCCCGCCGCAGCTCGCGGACGACGGCCTCGGTGAGGGCGAATCCCATCTCCCGCCGCGTCGTGTCGTTCTCGAAGAGGGGGACCCGGATGCGCCTCACGCCCGCCGGCGCGAGACGGTCGAAGGTGTAGCCGCAACCGCCGGCGAGAAGGAGCAGGATCGAGGCCGGGACGAGAAGGTTCCGCATTCCCACATCCACCAAGACACGAATCCACGAGCTCCCCGGGCCCGCTCAATGCCCTGCGGGTTCCATGGCTTCGAGCTTTTCTTCCGCTTTCTTCGCCCAGGGGGTGCGGGGGTATTCCAGGATCGTGAACCGGAAATAGGATCGGGCCGCCGGCTCCTCTCCCCGGCCGCGGTACCATTCCCCCAGTTCATAGTTCTTCTCGGCCAGGAGGTTCTCGATCAGGTGGACCCAGCCGCGGGCGGCGGTGTACCGCTCCCCGGCCGGCGCGTCCTTTCCCCGGTCCCGCCCGACGAGGTCCCGGGCGATCTCGCTGTCGTCCTCGGCGTGGATCTCGATGAAGGCCCGGAACCGGTCGAGCGCCTCCTCCAGGGGGGTGATGTCGTAGTCCAGGCCCGTGAACTTCTTGAAGTGCGCCCGGGCGGCCTCGTACTCGGCCTTGATCCGGTAGGACGATCCCGGGAAGCGGCGGACCAGCGTCTCGAACAGCACGACGGCCTCGTCGTACGAACCGTCCTCGAACCTATGCCGGCCCAGCCGGTAGAGGGCCTCGGGCGCGTCGGGCGCGAAGGGAGCGACCTCGAGGAAGGTCTCCAGGATCTCGACGCCCAGGGAGGTCTGGCTTCCGATCTCGATGCCCAGGAAGGAGGACGGCTCGGTGTCGAGCAGCCGGCGGGCCAGATCCATTTCCCGCTCGAGCGCGTGGTGGAACATCCCGGATCCGGGATACCACTCGAGGAGCTTTTGGAAGGCCTCGTGGGCGTCGCCCCAGTCTTCGAGGGCGGTGTGCATGAGGCCGAGCCGGTAGAGGACGGCGTCGGCGCCCGGGGCGCCGGGAAAACGATCCACGACCTCCTCGTGCCGGTCCACGGTTTCCTGCAGGGCTTCTCGAAGGTGCGCCGGAAGGGGGGCGTCCTCGCCGTCCTCCCCGGCGCGTTTCGCCTGCAGCGCTTCCATCTCGCCCGCGAGGGCCGCATAGGCTTCTTCGCACTTGAGGACGAGCTGCGCGGCCTCGGTCTTCTCGGCCTCGGACAGGTTCGTGGCGGAGGCATCCTCGACGTCCGTGCTCTCGCAGGCCGCAAGAAGGAGGCAACAGCAGGCCGAGAGCCCGGCGCGGAAAAGGAGGCGGAACCGTCGCGAAAGGGGTCGAAACACGCTGAGGGTCTCCAGACGCGGCCCGGCGCAACCGCCGGACGGCAGAAAACATGGTAGAATACCAGGAAACGGGGGGCCGGCGGAAGGGTCGTCCCGGAAAACGTGTTGGCGGTCCGCCGCGGCCATTCTACAATGGCGGGATGCGATGTGCGCCCGGCGGTGCATGACCGACGGGGCCCGCCGGGAAGGGCCCGGCGATTCCTTGTTTTTTTGGAGTCGAGGATCTTGGACGATCCTCTCGGCCTTGTTCTGGGAGGGCTTTCCTTCCTGGCCTCGGCGCTCCTGTCCTTGACCGAAGGAGCCCTTTCCGATTTTTCCTGGACGAAGCTGGAAGGGCTCGCCAAGGCGCGGAAAGTATCCGAGAAGTTCGACGCCTACCTGAAACGGGAGGACGACATCGCGCTGGCGGCTTCGAGTCTCAAAGTCGCCATGAACGTGTTTTTCGTCCTCACGGTGGTCTATCTGTCTCTCGGCCTTCCGGGGGTTGGCTACAGCTACATCGCGGCCCTGGCCGCCCTCGCCGCGATCGTCCTGGTGGCCGACGTCCCGGCGTTTTTGGTCGGACGACGTCTCGCCGAGCCCTACCTCGTGAGGGTCCTTCCCGCGCTGAACGGGATCCGCTTCGCCCTCCAGCCGGCGCTGTGGACCAGCCGCGGCGTGGGGGAAGTGCTGGCCCGTACGCTTGGCTACCCCCGGAGCGAGACCCAGGCCGAGTCCATCGCCGACGACATCCTCTCCGCGGCCGTGGAAGGGCGCCGGGAAGGCGTGTTCAAGGAGGAAGAGCAGGACATGATCGAGGGGATCATCCGTTTCAAGGAGCGGCAGATCTCCGACGTCATGACCCCCCGGGCGGACATGGTCTCCCTGCCCATCGAGACCACGCTGACCGAAGCCGCGCGGGCCGCCTACGACCACGGCTTCTCGCGCTTCCCCGTGTACAAGGATACGCGGGACAACATCGTGGGCGTGTTGCACGTGCGGGACATCCTCTTCCACAGGGAGAAGGCGAATGAAACCGAACCCCCGCCCCCCCTGGAGGGAATCGTCCGGGAACCCCTCTTCTCCCCCGAGACGAAGAAGGTGGCCGAACTCTTCAGCGAGATGCGCGCCCGGAAGGTTCACATGGCCGTGGTGCTCGACGAGTTCGGGGGGACCGCGGGCCTGATCACCATCGAGGACATCCTCGAGGAGATCGTGGGAGAGATCGCGGACGAGTACGATGTGGATGCCCGGGAACCCTTCCGGAAACTGGACGAAAAAACGGCCCTGGTCGACGGGAAGCTCCGGATCGACGACCTCAACGAGAAATTCTCCCTCTCCATCCCCGAGGGCGACGGGTACGACACGGTGGGCGGGCTCCTCTGTTCCGCCTTCGGCCGCGTGCCCAAGAGCGGGGAATTGATCCACATGGATTCCGTGGAATTCACGGTCATGGACGCCAACGACCGGAAGGTCCTCCAGGTCCAGGTCATCAAGGACGGCGAGGCGTGAGCGAGGTCGAGAAATCCCGGGCCGTCCTCTTGCGGCGACACGACTTCAGCGAAACGAGCTTCATCGTCAGCCTGATCACCCCGGCGTTCGGCCTGCTTCGGGCGCTGGCCAAGGGCGCCAAGCGGGCCCGCTCCCCCATGCAGGGAGCCCTGGAGCCCCTCACCCTCGCCGACGTGGTCTTCTACCGGAAACGCCCTCCCGCACTCCACATCCTCTCCCAGGCGAAGACCGTCGCGTTCTGGCGGGGCCTCCGCACCGATCTCGATCGCTTCTACGCCGCCCATCGCGTCGCCGAAATCCTCCTCGCCGGCGTCCCCGAGGAACTTCCCCAGAAGGAGGTGTTCGATCTCGCCGTCTCGGCCCTCCAGCGGCTCGACGACCGCGCCCAGCCGCACGTCGCCCTCACCGTCTTCGAGGCGGGGCTGCTCAAGGCCATGGGCAGCTTCCCCCGCGTGGAAACCTGCCTCGCCTGCGAGAAGCCCCTGGACAAGGGGGAAGACGTCCTCTTCCATCCCCCCTCCGGCGGCGCCTTCCACCTGCGCTGCGCCGGGGACAAGGCTTCCGCGTGCCTCGAAGTGGGCGCCGGCATCCTCCAGCTGATCAAGCGCTTCGCCGACGAGCGCGTCCCCCGGCTCGACCGCGTCTCCTTCTCCCCCGCCGTCGCCCGCCGGATGCGCGCCTTCCTCGACGCCTACTTCCGCTTCCTCCTCGAACGCGATCTGCGCACCAGCCGCTTTGTACGCGCATGAGGCCCCCGGCGGGGATTTCAGATTTCAGTTTTCAGCCGTCAGATTTCAGACGGAGGAGCGGGGACGCGTAAGGATGATGGATTGCGAATGAAGGGATTGTAGATTGTGGATTGGAGTCGGCCATGAGCCTTCGGCTCTCCCGGAAACCATCGAACCACTCCTGGCGAGCCATGGTATGGGCTCGGGGGCCCGCCGCCGCCTGTCCTGCCCCTGCAAGGGCTAGGGCGGGTCCTTCGGAGACCCTCGCCCTCCAAGGCGGTCACGGATCATGGTTTTTCCGGGTTTGCCACTTGTGGGAGGCGTGTGTCCCGGGCCACGCAGGCTTTCGGCCCGGGACCACGGCGATGCCGTAGGCTTTTTCCTGGCGAATCCGGGAAAAACGGGTATACTGTAGGTTTCGGAACTCCGATGGTTGAAAGACCGCTTCGTGCAGAAAGGGGATCCATGCGAAAGCCCTTCCTGGCCGGCAACTGGAAGATGAACCACGACCGCAAGGCCGCGACGGATTTCGCCGGCGCCCTGAAGAAAGGCCTCGGCGACGCCCCCTCGAAGGCCGACCTGGCCGTCTTCCCCCCCTATCCCTACCTGATGCCCCTGGCGGAAACCCTGGCCGGATCCGGCGTCGAGGTGGGTGCCCAGGAGATGCACGAGCAGGACGCCGGCGCCTTCACGGGCGCCGTCTCCGCCTCCATGATCCTCGACGCGGGCTGCACCCTCGTGTTGATCGGACACTCCGAGCGTCGCCTCTACTTCCAGGAGACGGATGCAGGGGTGAACCACAAGGTGAAGAAAGCCCTCGCGAAGGGCCTGAAGCCCGTGATGTGCATCGGGGAAACGCTGGAGCAGCGGGAAGGAGGCGAGACGGAAGCGGTGATCCTGCGCCAGCTCGAGGGCGGACTCGAGGGCCTGTCCTCGCCGGAAACGCTGACGGTGGCCTACGAGCCCGTGTGGGCCATCGGAACGGGCAAGACGGCCTCGCCGGAGCAGGCCCAGCAGGTCCACGGCCGGATCCGCGCCTGGCTCTCGGAGCGTTTCGGGACGGAGGCCGACGACACGCGGATCCTCTACGGCGGGAGCGTGAAACCCGGAAACGTGAAGGAACTGATGGCCCAGACGGACGTGGACGGGGGACTCGTGGGCGGCGCGAGCCTGAGGGCGGACAGCTTCCTCGACATCATCCAAAACGGCCTGGGCTAGCAGGCCATCAAGGCGACGATAGGCGTTGGGGATTTGAGATTGCAGATTTCAGGTTTCAGTCGTACGACCGAAACGAGAACCCTGGAGACATCTCCACTCTGAAATCTTGTATCCCTGTTTGATCAAGGACTCGGTCATGGACGCACTGCAGATCATCGCGACCATCCTCTACGTGATCGCCTGCCTCTTCCTGATCATGGTGGTGCTTCTACGCCGCTCGGAGGGCTCCTCGCTCGGCTCGGCCTTCGGCGTCGGCGGGGAATCCCCCTTCGGCGTCAAGACCCAGCAGGCCCTCGACAAGATCGCCATCTACGCCACCGTCGTCTTCTTCGGACTCGCCATCTTTCTCAGCATGTATCCGCGGATGAAGAGCGGGAAGATCTCGAGCGGAAGCGAGACCCAGTCGGAAGAGTCGTCCGAATGACCCCTCTTCGATCCATGACGGGGTTCGGCAGGTCCTCCGGCACGGGGGGCAACGGCGAGGAAATCTCCGTGGACGTCCGCTCCGTCAACAGCAAGACGCTCAAGCTCTACACCCGCCTCCCCCCTTCCTTCCTCCCCTTCGAGGACCGCATCCGCTCCCGGGTCCGGGACAGCATCCGCCGGGGATCGGTGACCGTCACCCTCCACTTCCAGTCCGACCGGGACGAACCGCACGTGCGCATCCATGACGGCGTCCTGGAAGCCTACGCCAACGCCCTCACGGACCTCGCCGGACGGATGTCGCTGGAACCGCGCTTCGATCCGGCCCTCCTGGCCTCCTTGCCCGGGGCCGCGGAACTCGTGGAGATCGACCGCGAGGCCTCGAAACAGGATCTCGAGATGGTTCTCGAGCATCTCGACAAGGCTCTCGAGGCCCATGAAGCCTCCCGTCGCGTCGAAGGAAAGACCCTGGCCCGGGACGTCGAGGCGCGCGCGAAAACCGCCGCCGCGCTGGTGGAGAAGATCCGGGTCCGGGCCCCCGAAGTGGTTCGGATCTACCGGGAGAAACTCGAGGCCCGCCTGAAGGAACTCCTGGCCGGGCAAGGCTCCTCGCCGGAAGCCTTCCGGACCGAGGTCGCCGTCTTCGCCGAACGATCCGACATCCACGAGGAATGCGTCCGGGCCCAAAGCCACATCGACGCCTTCCTCGAAACGGTCGCGGGCGGGGGGGACGTCGGGCGCCGGCTCGATTTCATCGCCCAGGAAATCCACCGCGAACTGAGCACGATGAACGCCAAGGCCAACGACTACGAGATCGCCCGGATGGCCGTGGAGGCGAAGGCCGAGATCGACAAGATCAAGGAACAGGTCCAGAACGTGGAGTAGATGGCGAAACCCAAGCCTTTTCGCCATGACGCCCTGCCAAGGCTGTCCGGAAGATCCGATGGGAACACCGAGCAAAGGAAAGACCGTGATCCTCGGCGTGACGGGAGGCATCGCCGCCTACAAGGCCGCCGGCCTCGCCTCGACCCTGACGCAGGCCGGCGTGGACGTCCACGTCGTGATGACGGAACACGCCTCCGCCCTCGTCGGCCCCCCCACCTTCCAGGCCCTGACCGGACACCCTGTCGTGCGGGCATTGTTCCACCTCGAAGCGCCCGGCTCCGGCATGCCGCACATCGACCTCGCCGCCGAGGGGGATCTCCTGCTCGTCGCCCCCGCCACGGCCAACTTCCTGGGCAAGCTCGCGTCCGGCATCGCCGACGACGCCCTGTCCACCGCCGCGCTCTCCTTCCGGGGGCCGGTGCTCGTCGCCCCCGCCATGAACAGCCGCCTGTGGGAACACCCCGCCGTGCAGCGAAACGCACAGGCGCTGAAAGACTTCGGCGTCGAGTTCCTCGGCCCCGAAACCGGACATCTCGCCTGCGAGGAGGAAGGCGTGGGGCGCATGGCCGAGCCGGAAGCCATCGTCGCCCGCGTCCTCGAGCTCCTCGGGCTCGCCCGCCGCGATCCATCCCCGGGGTCGCCTTGAGTAGATTCTCGATTGGCGATCTAGCCAGAGGAACGGGGAGGCCCACGACTTTGGGACACCGCGAATGCCTCCGAATGGCTCCCCCCTTGCGCTTTCCGGCGAGCGATGGTATCTGAAACCGGATCGATCCCGACTGGAATCCCATCCCCAGGAAGGAACCGCATGCCGCTTCGCTTCCTCGTCACCGCCGGGCCCACCCGCGAGCCGCTGGACGACGTCCGCTTCCTCTCCAACCGCTCCACCGGCCGCATGGGCTACGCCGTCGCGGCCGAGGGCGCCCGCGCCGGCCACCGCGTCGTCCTCGTCTCCGGGCCGGTGACCCTGCTCCCCCCCGCCGGCGCGGAACGCATTGAGGTCGAGACGGCGCTCCAGATGCAACGCGCCGTCGCCGCGCGCCTCGGCGAGGCGGACGTGCTGGTCATGGCCGCGGCGGTCGCCGACTTCCGGCCCGCCGAGCGCATCGCGGGCAAGCGGAAGAAGGGGACGGCGGAAACCTGGACGCTCGCGCTCGTGAGGAATCCCGACATCCTCGCCGGGGCCGCTTCGGCGAAGGGAAGCCGGATCCACGTGGGCTTCGCCGTGGAATCCGAGGACCTGCTGGAAAACGCCGCCTCCAAGCTCGCGTCCAAGAACCT
>CAZDSO010000130.1:0-14339 GCA_964508045.1 uncultured Planctomycetia bacterium
TATGCTACACTTCTCCGGTAGGACCTGTCAAGTATTTAGGTTAGTGCTCATGGGGCGGGCCCCCGTGCCCGCCCCCCGTGGCCGCCCCCGTGCCCGCCCCCCTGCCCGCTCTCCCGGAAACCATGAAAACCTGGAGGGCGAGCCCCTTCGACTTTGCTCAGTGTTTTGGCTCGGGAGGACCCTCGCCCTCCAATCTAGCACCTTTTTCGAGGGGATGCTGAAATCTGACGGCTGAAATCTGAAATCTTATCGAGGCCGCTCGTTTCCTTCTCACCGCGTATAGGTGTAGGTCCGGTGGCAACGGCCGTAGCGGTCGTAGCGGTAGGTGACGCGCCGCTCGCAGGGCGACCCGTAGGCGGCGCGGTGAAAGCAGCCGGAGGCCGCGGCGTGGAGACCCGCGCCCACGGCCAGGGCCGCGAGGGCTCCGCCCGGGCTGCTCTGGTGCGCGGCCGAGACCAGCGCGGTGTCTCCCGCGGCGTGCAGGCCCACGCCGGTCCAGAAGGCTCCGGGGCGGGTGCGCGCGGCGTGCGCGGTGGGATAGCCGCGATGGTAGGGGCGACAGCAGCCCGAGGCCAGGAAGACGCCGCCGAGCAGGACCAGTCCGATGAGAGCTTTGCGGTTCATGTCGATCTCCTCCGTGTTCGTTCGTCCTGAGAGAAATGCGAAGGGCGTGCCGATCCGGATTTCGCGGAGGATCTTTTCGTATCTCCTTGGTCCATAGAAGGTTGCCGTTTCGCCGCGGGATGTGCGCGCCGATGCCTCCATGGTCTTTTGGAAAAAAGTGGACGCCGGCGTCGACGCGGGAGGGCAAGGGTTTTCCTTCCCTTTTCCTCTCCGTCGGCGTAGGATCTCGCGCGGATCGGCAAGGCGACGGAGAGGTCTCGTGCCCACAGACGGCAAGACATTCGAGAAGCAGCTGGAGGACGCGCGGACCGCGCTCCAGCTGGCCCTCTACTTCCTCCGCACCATCCTCGAGGACCGCAAGAAGGGGCTCTACCTCGTGTTCCTGGAGGAGGACCTCTGGAAGGCCGCGGAGAAGAGCCCCATGGCCTCCTTCCTCAAGAAGTACCAGGGATCCGCGAACGCCCCGGGCCCGCCTCCCGGCCGGGAGACCTGGAGCGACCTCGTCGTCAAGCGGCTGGGCGACGAGCTCGTCCTGCTCTGGCGCACCCGCGAGCCCGACGAGGTCTCCTACGCGCTCGTGAAGAAAGGCATCCGCATCGTGCGCGGCCTTCTGAGAACGCTCCGCAATCCCGACGGATCCGATCCCCGGGTCCGCAAGCTCGTCGCCCGGCTCTCCGACCGCCGCTCGGCGCGGGAGACGTTGCGCGAAGTCGTGACACGAGGGTAGTCCTGCGGCGCCAAACACGGAGGAAAGGCAGCGCCTTGTTTCTTCGAGCCTGATCACGCTGATCGAAATCGGATCTCCGCCGATCTGGGGTGGGATGGAATGCAGGAAAGGAGTGATTGGAGGGAGAGCCTCCTGGCGAGCCGGCTGTGTTCTGGCTCGGGAGGACCCTCGCCCTCCAAGGCCGTCATCGATTCTGGCTTCTCATGAATTTTCGGAACAGAATGTTGAGGATCGGACCGAAGAAGAGATTCCTGGCCTTCCTGCTTGTCGCAAGTCTGTTTTCCTGCTCCAAGAGCACGGAGGAGACGGGGACGTCCCCATCGGACTCCGCAAGCGACCCGACGGAAGCGAAGAAGAAGGAGCTCGGCGAAGGATACAAGACGATCCGAGCCTACAAGATAGGAGACAACCCGGACAGCCTGACGCAGGAGGACGTCGATGCGCTGGTCGAGAGAATGGAGGCGCTGATCGAGGACCTTGCCGGAAAGGACGAAGCGAAAAAGATCGAACTCCTCGCCGAGGTCGTCGAGAAGTACGCTCCGGAATGCCGGGACGCGTTCAGGAAATACCGAAACACGGCTTTTCGAACCGAGTGCGCCTCGAACCTGAAACAGATCTACGTGGCCCTGATCGACTACAAGATGAATTTCGGGAAGAGACGGTTTTTCCCTAGAAAGGCCGGGGAGGCCTTCGTGGCGGAGCTTTGCGTGTCGAAGGTCCTTCTCGATCCCAGGATTCTCCTCTGTCCCGCCACGGGCAGGAGCAACGAGGGCGTGGATCCCGAGAAAAATCCCGAGCGCTTCACCGACTACGAGGGGATCGACAACGGCAGGGGATCCCCCTGCTCCATATCAACACTGAGAAACCAAAAGAAAATACCCAGTACAAGCATCCCCCTCGTGTGGGACAAGAAGGGCAATCACGAGGGGATCCGGCTCGTCCTGTTCCTCGACGGCCACGTGGCGTCGATGAGCGAGGAGGAGTTCCAGGAAGTCATGAAGAACATCCGCGCGGAGTGAAACCGTCGACAAGCGACCGGAGGGTAGGGGCATGGTCTCCCTCCAACCATGTGCGCTCCCGGCAGGCAGCAATTCCCATATCCCAAATCCCAACGAAATCACGGAACCTGATCCACCTGATGCAGTCCCGCAGTGACTGACTTCGCGTCTTTTGCGTTTCCCAAAATTACCTTCGTGTCTTCGGGCCTTTGTGCCTTAGTGTTGAGAGCCGCGTCACCGAAGTGCTGCGGGCTGGAAGCCCGCGGTCCGGGCGGTGACCTCGTTGTCAGTCTCGTAGCGCATGCAAAGTGCCGGGTTGTTGCGGCAAGGATCGCCGTGGTCCTGGACCGAAAGCCCCCGTGGCCCAGGACACACGCCTCCCACAAACGGCCACCTTGAAGAGGAGATCGATCATGAGGTGTTCGAGAACGTTGTTCACGCTTGCGGGCTTCCTGACTGCTTCCGCCATTGCGCCCGTCCTCGCCGGGGAAGCGTCGCAGACCTGGGTGGAGATCGACGGCGTCGTCTACGGGGCGAAACCCGACGCCCGGGGCCCCATCGGCGGTGGAGAGGGTTACCGCGACATCTTCACGAAAGGCGACTTCACACCGGGAAATCTGGACGCGCTGCTCGAGGCGCTCGCCTCCGCGAAGAGGGGGCAGGTCGTCTTCCTGCCGCCCGGAACCGAGATCGACCTGACCGCCCGCATCTATATCGAACAGCTCGTCCTCGAGATCCCCGCCGGCGTCACGCTGGCCGGCGACCGCGGGCGCGACGGATCGAAGGGCGCGCTTCTCTGCAGCGACGCCTTGAAGACGCCCGTCATGATCCGCGCGGCGGGACCCGATGTCCGGATCACGGGGCTTCGCCTCCGCGGTCCCAACCCCAAGCGCTGCCTCGAGCACCACCGGCGCGCCTTCGGCCCGGGCGGGGACGGGCGGGCGTACTACTACAGGTTCCCCGTCTCCGACGGCGTCCGCACCGACTTCCCCAGCCTCGAGGTGGACAACTGCGAGATCTCGGGCTTCTCCCACGCCGGGGTCTTCCTTCGAAAAGGCGAGGGACACGCCATCCACCACAACGCCATCCACCACTGCCAGTACCAGGGCCTCGGGTACGGGGTCTGCCACGACCGGGCACGATCCCGCATCGAGTTCAACCGCTTCGACTGGAACCGCCACTCCATCGCCGGCACGGGACGCCCCGGCTGCGGCTACACGGCGCGGAACAACGTGGAATGCGGCACGTCCCTCAGCCACTGCTTCGACATGCACGGGGGTCGCGACCGGAAGGATGGCACCGACATCGCCGGGACCGAGATCGAGATCGCCCGAAACACCTTCCGCGCTCCCAAGACCCCCGTCGTGGTCCGCGGCGTTCCCGAGAAACGATGCCTCGTCCGCCGCAACTGGTTCCCCCGCCATCCCGGCCCCGCCCGGGCCGTCCGGGCCGAAGCGAAGACGGAGGTCTCCGACAACGCCTACGGCCCGGAACCGGAGAAAGCGCGCTGAATCCGGGCGCAAGGGAAGGGTAGGGATTTCAGATTGGAGATTTCAGTCGAAAGGGGTGCAGGCTTGGAGAGCGAGACGCCCGCGCCCCGTGCAGCGCGGCTACGAAGTGCTGCGGGCGAGACGCCCGCGCCCCGCTCTGTCGCTGAAATCTGAAACCTGAAATCTCCAATCCAAAATCGAAAATCTACAATCCCGAATCCCTCCTCACTTCCCCTCCACCGACCGGATGTACGCCTCGATCTGCTCGCGCGTCGAGATGTTGGGAACGAGCTCGAGGTAGGCTTTCAGGTCCTCGACCGCCTTCTCGTGGCGGCCCATCTTCCGGTGGATCATCCCCCGGACGAGACGCGCGTCCGGCAGCTTCGGGTCGAGCTCGATCGCGCGCGAGGCGTCCGCGACCGCCTTTTCCGCCTTCCCCGTCATCATGTACGCGTAGGCCCGCCCCAGGTGCCCCCAGGCGTGGTCCGGCTCCGCCTCGAGGAAGCGGTCCAGATCGGCCAGGCCCTCCTCGATCTTTTTGAGCATGCAGCGCGCCGCCCCGCGGACGTAGTACCCCCTCGTGCATGCCTCGTCGAGCGCCAGCGCCCGCGCGCCGTCGGCCAGGGCCTTCTCCGGTTCCGTCCCCCGGCGGATCCGGGCCTCGCCCCGGAGGGCGAACAGCCTTGCGATCTCCGCCGGCGCCTTCCCGGCGGCCTTCGCCGCATCGATCGCGACCGCCTTCTCGAAATCGGCGAGGGCCTCGCCCACCGCACCCTTGGCGAAACGCGCCGCGCCGCGGGTGGCGAGCGCTTCCGCGTCCTCGGGATCCGCCGCGAGCCGGCGTTCGGCCTCCTCGATGATCCTCTCCTGCTCGATCGCATGAAGCAGGAGCGCGATATAGGGCGCGGGAGCGAGACCCCGTTCGGCAGCATCCCGGAAGGCCTCGGCCGCCCCGGCGAGCCGTCCCGCAAGCCAGCGACAACGGCCCAGCAGAAGGGGCGAGGGGCCCTCCCCCCCGGCTTCCCTCGCCCTCTCGAAACAATCCAGCGCGCCCCGCCATTGCCCGCGGAAGGCGTACCACGTTCCGAGGACGCCGAGGGCCGGCGCGTCCTCCGGGTCCTTCGCAAGCATCGCGCGGGCTTCCCCGACCCGGCCTTGCAGCGCCCGGGACCGCGACGCCCGGGAGAAGTCCCAGAGGCGCAGATCCTTCCGCCCCTCGGTGACCGCGCGCGTCCCGTCCGGGGAGAGGGCCACGGTGGCGACGTCCTCCGGCGTGCCGCGGATCGTCCGGATCTCCCGCCCGGCGACCGTGTCCCAGATCCGAAGCGTATGGTCCCCCCCCGTCGACGCCGCGAGACGCCCGCCGGGGAAGAACCGGACGCAACCGACGGTCTCCGTGTGGCCGGCGAGGGCGTGACGTTCTCTTCCCGAGCCCGTCTCCCACACCTGGAGGATCTTGCCGTGGCCGCACAGGACGCGCGACCCGTCCGGGGAGACGTCCACCCCCTGGATGAAGTCCTCCTTCTTCCCGAAGGCCCGGATCGTCTCTCCGGTATCGGAGGCCAGGAGCCCCAGCGCCCCGTCCGGGCTTTCCGTGACGACCCATCGCCCGTCCGGGGAAAACGCGGCCGCTTCGATCACGTCGCCCCGGCCGTCGAGCGACCAGATCGCCTCCCCGCTTCCGGCGTCCCAGAGGACCACCTTCTCGTCATAGCCTCCCGAGAGGATCCCGGCGCCGTCCGGCGAGAACGCTGCGGTCGAGACGCCTTTCTCGTGCCCGGCCAGGACGAGGATCGCCTCGCCCGTGAACGCGTCCCACACGCGCACGGTCGCGTCGGTCCCCGCGGTGAGGATCCGCGTCCCGCCGGGAGCGTAGTCGACGCCGTGGAGAACGGCCTCCGCGTGTCCCACGAACCCCCGGAGCAGCCGCCCCGTCTCCACGTCCCACAGCTTTGCCGAAAAATCCTCGTTCGCCGTCACGACCAGCCGGCCGTCCGGGGAAAACGCCGCTCCCTGGACATAGCCGTCGTGCTCGGGAAAGAGCCGGGCCTGGAGGTCCTCGCCGAGCTCCCAGATCCTCACGATGCCCTCCTCGTCTCCCGAGAGAACGAGACGGCCGTCCGGCGAGAAGGCGAGGGCATAGACGCTCCCCTCGGGGTCGGTGAAGACCCTGAGTGTCTCTCCCGTCTCGAGATCCCGGACCCGCACGGTCCCGTCCGGGCCTCCCGAGAGGATCGTCCGCCCGTCGGGAGACACGGCGACGGCGTAGACGGGACCGTCGTGCCCGGGGATCGATCGAAGGGGTTTCCAGGTCGACGTGTCCAGGACGTCGATGCGGCCGTCCCCGCATCCGACGACGAGCCGGCTTCCGTCCGGGGAAAAGGCCACGGACCCGATCCAGTCCATCTGCACGGTGCGGTCCTCTTCGGCGCCGGCGAGGTCCCGCAGGATCAGGGTGTTGTCCTTGTAGCCGCCGGCGGTCACGGCGAGCTTCCCGTCGGGGGAAAACGCCACGGCTTGCAGGGCGCGGGCATGGCCGGGGAGGTCCTTGACGACGGTCCCGGTCTCGAGGTCCCAGAGCTTGGCCTCGCCCTGCCAGCCGCCCGACAGCGCCAGCCGGCCGTCCGGGGAGATGTCGAGGCACGCGGCCGGCCCCCGGTGCCCTGCGAGCTCCTTCGCCGCCTCGCCCGTCTCCACGTCCCACGCCGTGATCTCCCCGGCCGCGTTCCCCGTGAGAAGGAAACGCCCGTCGTCGGAGAGCACCGCGGAGGTGAGAGGAACCTCGGGAACGGGAAGGGCTTCCAGGACGCGTCCCGTGATCGCGTCGAGAATCCGGACGGATTTCTGCGACGCGCAAAAAACGCGCGCGCTTCCGGGAAGGAACCCGGCGCCCTGCACGATGCCCTCCCCCCCCTCGAACGCGGCCAGGGCCGGAGGCGAGACGCGAAGCGCGTTCCAGGCGCCGAGCGCCGCGGGAAAAACGGACACCCCGAGCCCCTCGTACGTCTCCCGGGCCTTCGCGTACAGGGCCTTGGCCTCCCGCCAGCGCGACGACGCGCCCAGCACGTCCCCCTGGGCGACGAGTCCGTCGGCGAGCCGCCGGACCGCCAGGCGCTTTTCCTTCCGCGCCTGGTCCGCGGCGGTTTCCGCCCGGGCGCGGGCCTTTTTTTCGTCCTGCCGGGCCGCGACCGCTTCCTGCTCGTTGCGCCTCGCCAGATCGCGCTCGTCCGCGATCCGCCGGTTCTTCTGCGCCGTGGACAGGACGAACCATCCCCCGAGGACCAGAAGGGCCGTAAGGCCCAGGAGGCTCGGGATCACGAATGCCTTCTTGCGTTTCATCCATTTCCAGAGGATCTGGTGGGCGCCGTACCGGACCGCTTCCAGGGTCCGCCCCTCGAGAAAGGCGCGGATGTCGGCCTGGAGCTCCTTGACCCCGGCGTAGCGGTCCTCCTTCTTCTTCGCCATGGCCTTGAGGCACGCGGCCTCCAGCTCGGCGGGAATCGGCCTCTCGGGGCGCCTTTCCCGCGGGGGTACGACCTCGCCTTCCACCGCCTTGACCAGGACGTTCGTCGACGTCTCGCCCGTGTACGGGGCATCGAGGGTCAGGATCCGGTAGAGGATGGCGCCGAGCGCGAAGATGTCCGAGCGTTCGTCGATCTCCTCGAGCCGGCCGTCCGCCTGCTCGGGAGGCATGTAGGAGGGCGTGCCCATCACCTCGCCTTCGAGGGTCTTGCCGGCGGGCGCCTCGCTTCGGATCGTCGCCACGAGATCCTCGCCTGCCGCGTCCTCCCGGCCCAGGACCTTGGCCAGCCCCCAGTCCATGACCTGCACCTCGCCGAAGCGCCCGACCATCACGTTTTCCGGCTTGAGATCGCGGTGGATCACGCTCTTGCTGTGTGCGAAGGCCACCGCGTCGCAGACCTTGAGATAGATGTGGAGCAGATCCGAAAGGGTGGGCAGGGGCGCGGACCCTTCGGGCACCGCGGCGGGGCCCGCCTTCTCCGCGAGGTTCACGCGGTCGAGCAGCGTTTCCAGCGACTCCCCCTTCACGAGCTTCATCGTGAAGTAGAGGCGCCCGTCCGGGTCCAGGCCGATCTCGTGGACGGGCACGATGTTCGGGTGTTCCAGCTGCCCCGTGATCTGGGCCTCTTCGACGAACCGGGCGGTCCGGCCGCGGTCGTCGCTTCCGAGGATGACCTTCATGGCCACGGGCCGGCGGATGTCGCGGTCCACCAGGCGCAGGATGGCGCCCATGCCGCCGCGCCCGATCTCGTCGAGGATCTCGTATCGCGCCTCCCCGCCGGGGCCTTCGAACACCGTGTCGGGAAGATCCGGGGAGGGGAGGGTGACGTCGGACGCGATGCCGTCTTGTTTCCTGAGGATGCCGGAGACGGACTTCCCGCCGGTGCCCGGCTTCTCCCGGAGGGTCTCGGGGATGCCGGCGCCGCTTCCCTGGAAGGAGAAGACCGTGCGTCCTTCGCCGGACAGGTTTTCCTCCGGGGGCGTCTCCTCGCGCCCCGCCTCGTCGCTTCCGTCGCCGGAAGGCCCCTTCGTGGGCGTGGCATCCGGGTCCGGAACGTCTTCGGGTCCCATGGCATCCTCCGGGTGACGACGTTTTCTCGCGAACCATCCTCACGGGTTGCTCTTTGTGGGAGGCGTGTGTCCCGGGCCGTCCCGGCTCCAGGCCGGGACCACGGCGACTCCCGAAAGCCTGGGGAGGGAGATTGCAGATTTCAGATTGGAGATTCCAGTCAGAACGCCTCCCACAGAGAGCGTTGTTCTTCCGGAATCGTATCCCAAGAAGCGTACCGGGAAAAGTCTCTTGCGCCGGGTCGGGGCGCGCAAAGGCTTTGATCGGGGAAGAATTCGCTGGTAGCTTCCTCTCCGGCGGTTCTTCGGAGGCCGTCAAGATTGGAATTACGGATCGAGGAGTGTGGATTTCCGCAGGAGCCGCGTCCGGGAGCGCTGGCTTCCAGCTGACGGGCAGACAGACGGATGGATTGGAGGGCGAGCCTCCCGGCGAGCCACACAGACTTGCAACCGGTTGAAATTTGATGCCTCCAATCTGAAATCCCCAACCCATTTATTTCGCCGTGAAAAGCGACGAGAAGGAGGGTCGGATGAACGGGGAGGGTGGTCGCGATCCCGACACGACGCCGACGAGGCCTCCGGACGACGGCGGAAAGGGCGAGGCCGTTCCGCCCCCCCCGTCCGGTGATCCCGGCGGTTCGCTGATCGCCATCCACCTGGAGAAAAAAAAGGCGTTGTGGAGATGGAAACCGGATCGAGAGGCCGCGATCCGGGGCCTTGTGGGTGCCGACCTCGACGGGGATGACGTTGCTGATCTCCTCGTCAAGGGCGGGGAGTTTATCCATGCGTTGCGCGGTTCTGATGCCGGAACGATCTGGGAACGGGAAACCGGATTGAAGGTCCATTTCTTTTGCCTGGCCCGTGTCGACGGAGACGATTGCGACGACGTGGTCGCGGGATCTTCCGAGAACCCCGGCATCCTCTGTCTTTCCGGAAGGGACGGTTCTCTTCTCTGGCAATACAAGTTGCCTTCGGGGACGGGGGGGCTCACGAACCTCCGCGTGCCAGGAACACCGTGCGCAGGGATTCTCGCCTATTGCCGGGATTACTCCCTGCACCTGCTTTCCGCGGACCCCGCGACGACGGGTGGGATTCTCTGGTCCTTCTCGAAGGGGCGACAGATCGAGGCCCGGGGGAGCAGGCCGTCCCGGGAGAACGGGGGAAAATGAGGCGGAGGGAACGGCATCCCAAGAAGGAGGGCCAGCGGGAGAAGGGCGATTAGGCGAACGGTATAGGAATGACCGGGTAGGGATTTCAGATTGGAGATTTCAGTCAAAAAAGAAAGCCGCGGCGCTCCCGCTGAAATCTGAAATTTCCAACACCGTAGGGTTCACCGGACCTTCCGCATCCGCGCGAGGAACCCTTCCGGCGAGATGTCGGAGCCGACCAGCGTCAGGTCGTCCTGGACCTCCCCGTCGCCGTCCAGCCAGACGACGGTCGGCGCGCCGCGCACGCCGAACCGCTTCAGGAAGCCCTCCGGCAGGTCCCGCCGTCCGACGTCGGCCTTCAGCACGACGAACCTCTTGGCCTCGGACGCGACGTCGTCGCGGGAGAGGACCGTTCTTTCGAGCTCGCGGCAGCCCGCGCAGGTCTTGCCGGTGAAGAAGATCATCGCGGGCTTGCGGTCCGCCTTCGCTTCCTCCAGCGCGGTTTCGAGGTCCTCCCGGAAGTGGAGCTTCGAGGGGGCGCCCATGATCTCGCGGGGGTAGAGGGCGGAGAGGACCGGCACGTCCGCGCCCCGAAGCGCCGCGCCCGTCCCGAAGTAGAGGCCGAGGACCAGCGCCGTGATGCCGGCCGCGCGGAGCGCCCGCTTCGCCCGCGGCGCGGCGAGGTCGGTCTTCCGGACGCCGCGCCACAAGCCCAGGGCGACGAGGGGAAGCGCAAGCCAGGGCGTGAAGAGCCAGGCGGGCAGGACCGTCTTGAGGAAGTAGACGGAAGCCACGACGAGCACGACGCCCAGTCCGGTCTTCACGGCGAGCATCCACGAGCCCGCCCGGGGCAGCTTCTGCGCCAGGCCCGGAAAGGTGCCCGCCAGGATCAGCAAGGCGCTCATCCCCCAGGCGATCACGAAGAGGAGCGCCGCGCCGAAGAGCACGTCTCCCGTCGTCGAGATGTAGGTGAGCACCGCTGCGATGGGCGCCGCGATGCAGGGGGACACGGCGAGACCCGAGAGGGCGCCCATGGAAAGCAGCCCCACGACGCCTCCCGCCCGTTTCGCCGCGAGCCGGGACCGGAGACCCGCCGGCAGCTCGAGCTCAAAGACGCCGAACAGGTTCCAGGACAGGACGAGAAACAGCACGCCGATCGCGGCGAGCACCGCCCAGTGCCCGCTGACCGCGCCGAACGTTCCGCCGAGCGCCGCGACCAGCGCACCGAGCCCCGCGTACGTCAGCGAGAGGCCCAGCACGTACACCAAGGTGTGCGACAGCCCCTTCTTCCAGTTCCGGTCGCCGCCCGTCGCGGCGACCACCGCCGCCGTGACGGGGATGAGGGGATAGACGCACGGGGAAAGCGACAGCATCAAACCCGCGCCGAGAGCCGCGAGAAGGGCGAGAAGGAAACCCCGGTCGGCGAGGTCCTCGGCCGGCGCCGCTTCCGGCTCCGCGGCCGCCGGCGCCTCCGGCTCCGCGGGCTTCTCCTTCCCCGCGGGTTCTCCCGCCTCCTCCCCGGCGCCGCCGGCCGGCGGACCCTCGACGGGAACGCTGAGCTCCGCGGTCAGCGTCTCGGGAAGCGCGCAGAAGGACCCGCTGCATCCCGCGTACGTGAGGCCCACGCGCGTTTCGAACGTTCCGGTCGCGTCCGCCGGCACCCGGATGCGCAACCGGAAGGCGGCGCTGGCCTCGTACTCGAAAACGGTCTCCCCGGAAAAGGGGTCCACGTGTTCGAGAGGAGGGGGCTTCTCGATCTCGAGGATCCTGCCCGCGGACCCTTCGGCGATCGCGATCTCGACGGCGTCGGCGTGAACAAGATGATCCGGCGGGATGCGGAGCGTCAGCGTGGCGACAAAGGCCTCTCCGGGGCGCGCCGAAGCGCTTTCCACCCGGGCCTCGAGCGTGTACCCGGACGGGACCTCCTGCGCCCGGACCGCCGCCTGGACGAGCAGGACACCCGCGGCCAGAAGGAGTCCGCTCCTTCGCACGCTGGAATGGACCACGCGGTTTCTCCGCAGGGGGACCGATGGGTTCACGAAAGCGGACAGGTCCCCGTGGGGCAGCTCGAGCCGGTGTCCGAACCGCCCGAGGCGATCCGCGCGGAGAACGTCGAGAACTTCCGATCGACCTTCTTGCTTCCGCACTTCTCGCAGGTCACGTCCGGCTTTCCGCTCCCGGAGACCAACACTTCCGTCACTTCACCGCATTCTTGGCACTGGTACTCGTAGAGAGGCATGGCGCTTCCACCCTTCCTGCAACGATGCGGCCCGGCGCCTTCTCTCCGTCCAGGATCGCAGCTCTCGGCTCCGCCGTCCACGGGTCGGAAAGGACCGGGCGCGACAACGGACGGTCAGACGAGGGTCAGGTTCCCCTCGAGAATCTCGCGCAACGTATCTTCCGGGGTGAGACCCGTGAATCGCTCCACCTCCTTCCCCCCCTTGAATACGATGAGGGTCGGGATGTACATCAGGCCGAACTCGGTCGGGACCCGCGGGTTCGAGTCCACGTCGAGCTTGCCGATGACGGCCCGGCCGGAAAACTCCCCGGCGAGCTTCTCCACGATGGGCCCCTGCACGTGGCAGGGAGGGCATCGCTCGGCCCAGAAATCCACCAGCGCCACCCCCTGGCCCGTGAGGTCGGCGAAATTCTCGTCGGTCACGTTGACAGCGTTCTCGGACATGATTCTCTCCTCTTCATGATGTCCGGGGCGGCCCCGTTCACAAGAACCCGCCCCGGTGATTCCGCTGGGTTACCCTTCTCCTTCCGATCGGGCTTCCTCGAGGACCGCCTCGATCTCGCCCTCACTGCACACCCCCTCCACGCGCTTGATCTCCTTTCCGTCCCGCAGAAGCAAGAGCGTGGGGCAGGAATGGATCCCGTAGCGACCGGCCGTCTCCTTTCCGGCATCCAGGTTGAGCCGGCAGAACGTCGCTCGCCCCTCGAAACGCGGAGCGATCGATTCGACCCGCGACGCCTCCTGCTGCGCTTCCTCGGAAGACGACTTCCAGGCCAGCACCAGGCTGAGCCCCCGGCCGGCAATTTCCCCGAAGTCGGTGTCCGTCGCCTCGGGCACGACGTCCCCCAGAAAACGGTCGACCTCGTGCGCGGCGACCGCCCCCTCCCCGCAGGCGGTGACGACCTGCCTGAACGGCCTCTTCCGGCAGTCCCCCGCGGCCCAGATCCCCCGGTGAGACGTCGCCATGGTCTCGTCCGTGAGGATGTAGCCCCTCGCATCGAGATCGAGCGTCCCCTTCAGAAACGCCGTGTTCGGCGTGAAACCGACGAAAACGAACACACCGTTGCACCCCATCCGGCTCGTCTCCCCCGTGTCGAGATCGCGCAGGCGGACCCCCTCGACGTGCGCGCTTCCTTCGATCTCCTCGACGACCGTGTTCCACACGAACGCGACCTGGTCCCCGTGGCTTCGGAGACGGTCCTGGAGCGGCTTGGCGGCCCGCAGACGGTCGCGGCGGTGTACGAGCGTGATCTTCCTGGCGAACTTGGTGAGGAAAAGCGCCTCCTGGACTGCCGTGTCCCCCCCGCCGACGACGACCACCTGCTTGCCGCGGTAGAACATGCCGTCGCAGGTCGCGCAGCAGGAAATGCCCTTGCCCCAGTAGCGATCCTCACCGGGGACGCCGAGCTTCGCGTAGCCGGCGCCCGTCGCGACGACCACCGCGCGCGCGCGAAGCGTCTCGTCCTTCAGGCGGATGCGCTTGCCCCCTCCCGCCGGGTCCTCCTCGATGCCCAGCGCTTCTCCGGTCCGGATGTCCGCGCCGAACGTCTGCGCCTGCTGGCGCATGTTTTCCGTGAGCCGGAACCCACCCACCGGCGCCTGGAATCCGGGGTAGTTTTCGATGACGTCCGTCGTGGCGGCCTGGCCGCCGGGAGCGAGCTTCTCGAGAAGAACGGCCTTCAGGCCCGCCCGGGCCAGGTAGATTCCCGCAGTGAGGCCCGCCGGTCCCGCGCCCAGAACCGCGACGTCGCAGTCTAGATCCATGGTGTTGCCTCCTGGAAGGCGCAGACCCTCATTGCAAGGCTTGCAGGCGTTCCTGCGTCTTCTGTACCACTTTCAGTTGCATGTCGAAATGTCTCACGAGGCGCTCGAGCACCTCCTTTTTCTCCTTCTCCGTCTCGAACTTGCCCCGCAGCTTCTCGACCCAGGCCATGTTGGCCTCGACGAGCTCCGGGATCCGCTCGCTGTCGTGACGCACCGCCTCCTCCGGGCAGACGTCGTGGCAGACCCCGCACCGGATGCACTCCTCCTCGTCGATGAGCGCCCTCTCGTTGTCCTGGATGGAAATCGCGTCCACCGGGCACGACTCGAGGCACGTACCGCATCCCGTACACATTTCCTGGTTGACCCAAGGCATCCTCGACCCTCCTATACATTCGACCTCTGATATATACCCGAAACGGAATATATTAACCCCCGTGAACGCCGTGTCAAGGCCCTGGTAGCTGGAACCATTCGCGGTGCATGCAAGTCATGGCCTTCTCTTCCTTTCCACGCCTGACGCAAAGAACGCAGAGGGGCTTGTGGTTGAGTCGTTTCGTGATTGGGTGATTGAGTGGGTGAGTGGGTACGAGGTTGCCGCCGCTACAATCCCTACGCGTCCCCGCGCCTCTGGCTGAAATCTGAAACCTGCATTCATCCCCGGGCGACGGCCACGTCCCCGGCGACATCGAGAGTGCGGGGGAAGGCGCCTTCCCCGATGTCCTCGGCGGGGAAGGCCGTGTCGCCCATGGAGAGAATCCT
>CAZDSO010000131.1:0-14300 GCA_964508045.1 uncultured Planctomycetia bacterium
ACGTCCCGTCCGAGTCCGAAAACGGAACCGTCAGCGACGACGGCGCCACCGGGGGCCTCAGCACGGTGCAGGGGTCGCCGGGGGACGGGGGGGCCGCCGGGTTTCCCGGGTTGTTGCCGTAGGTCCAGCCGCTGTAGCCCGCGAGGTTCGACGATCGGACGCGGTAGTAATACAGGCCGTCATTCACGCCCACGGCCGACCAGCTGGTGCCCGTGCCCGCGTAGACCTGGCTCCAGGAGCCTCCTGCGTCGGTGGACTGCTCGAGTTCGTAGCTCTGGGCCGAGGCCACCGCGGTCCAGGACACGCGGAAATTGCCCGTGTTGGAGTTGGTGGGCACGGTGAGGGAGGCGGGAGGGGGGGGCAGGTGGATCACCACGCAGGGGTTCGAGCCCGCGATCCAGGCGGACGTGCCGCCGAGATTGCCCGCCCGGACGCGATAGTAGTAGGTGCCGTTGGGCCGGCCCGTGACGTTGTAGGAGAGGTTGGGGCCGTTGTAGAGGGTGGTCGCGTTGGAGAAGTTCGAGGAGGTCGCCTCCTGCAGCTCGTAGTAGGAGGCCGTCGATGCCGAGCCCCAGGAAATCTGGTAATTGCCGTCGGTGTCGTTGGCCGGCACGGTGATGAACCCCGGCGTGGGGGGCGGCGGCATGGGGGGAGGAAACACTTCCCATTCGTAGAGGTTCGGGTTCGAGGACTGGGAACCGGTCGTGTAGAGGTTGGTCAGGCGAAGGCGCGTGGTCGTCCGGGGCGCGTTCAGCGTGATGAGGTAGGTCGCCGTGCTCTGGTGATAGGTGTGATCGGTGGCCCAGGCGGAGCCGGTCCAGTACTGGACGGTCGCGCTCTGGAGATAGCGGGTGCTCGTGGAGGGGCAATAGCACTTGAACTGCCCGATGGTGACGGGCGAGCTCCAGGTGTACTGGAACCAGGCGTTCGGATCCGGGTTGCCGTAGGTCCTGACCCAGCAGTACGGAAACCCCAGGTTCCCGTCGTTGAGGTCCGCCGGCCCGTAGGTGCCGCTTCCGCCCCCGCTCGTGGAAGGCGTCGCGCTGAGGGCGTAGTTGGTCGCGGCCCCCGCTTCGGAAACCAGCAGCGCCGGGGCGAACAGCAACAAGGTCAAGGAGGAAAGGAGGATAATCCTGCGTGACATGCTTTTCTCCTTCTGATCGAAACGGCCGTCGCCCGCCATTTCGGCAAGGCGAAACCTGTTCTATTATCTCTCAAACAACATGCCGGGACCATACAAATCCGCCCGGTCAAGCCGTTTTTACGGCTTTTTTAACCGATTGCGGGAAAAAGACTTCCGTCACTCAAGAAAGATCCGCCCCGGGAGGGCCTTGCGGAAGGACGATGAGTGTAACTATTTGTTAACAATATGGATGAAAAAATGCGGATCCTGTTTCCGCCGTCAGATGCCAGCCACAGGAGCGGGGAGGCGTAGGGATTCTGGATTGCATCCTGCGTGCATGACGATCGAAAACCCCCGATCAGGTCCGGTTGTACAGGCGAGCAGTGGAAAGAAGGGGAGGCCCATGATTTGCCGGCAGCGCGAATGCCTCGCACGCGGCCCGGGCTTTCGGACGGGCCGCCTACCGCGTATACTTCCCTCTCGTGCACCGGAGTTCCGACATGGCGAGCAAGGAAACCCTCCGGATCCATCCCGCGTGGCGCGGGGCCCTCGAGACCGCGGGATTCAGGCGCCTCGGCGATTTTCTCGCGAAGGGAGAGGTGATCCGGCACCGCGACGGGAAGGAGAACGTCCGCGTCCGCCTGGGGGAGGGAGAGGCGGCCGTGCGGTTATTCTTGAAACGCCACCCGCCGGGGGGGGGGGATCCCGGGTGGGGGGAGATGGAGAACCACCAGAGGGTCTCCTCCCTGGGGATCGACGTCCCCGAGGTCGCGGCAACGGGCAAGGGGCCGGGAGGGTCCTTCCTGGCGACCGTGGAGATCGCGGGAGGCCTGCCGGCGGACCGGTTCCTGGAGGAGGAACTCGGGTTTCCCCCGGATCGCGAGGCCTTCGCCAGGAAACGTCGGCTTCTCGGGGAGACGGCCCGGATCGCCCGGACGCTCCACGAAAGGGGCCTTTGCCACCGGGATCTCTATCTCTGCCATTTCTTCGTGGTGCCCGGAGAGGGGGACCGGATCGTGCTGATCGATCTGCAGCGGGTCCGGCCCCTGGGTGCGTTCCGCCGCCGGTGGATCGTGAAGGATCTCGCGGCGCTGAACCACTCGGCGAAGGAAGGGATCGTATCCGTCTCCGACCGCCTGCGTTTCCTCCGAACGTATCTGGGGCTGGATCGTCTGGACGGGCGGTCCCGGAAGCTGGTCCGGAGGATCGCGAAGAAGACGGCGAGGATCCGAAGACACGCCGAGAAGCGGCGCCGATGATCGGACGGCGTCGAAGCCACGGTCTCGGCCCCGATGCCTTGCCATGTTGTTTTCGCGAGAACCTTTTCCAGGCAAGCAAGGATCCCACCGCAGAGATCGCGGAGATCGCAGAGGGACACGGAAGGTACCCATGCGCGTGCTGATCCAGATCGAGCGGTTCTCCTCCCGGGAAGGAGGGGCGGAGCGCTACGCCGTGGACCTGGCGAGGGGGCTGGCCGGGGCTGGGGTCGAGGTCTACGCCGCCGCGACGCGCTTCGAGGGCGTGCCGGAGGGCGTGGAGGCGATCCGGATCGATCCGTTCCCGGGGCCCAAGGCGCTTCGCGTCTATGACTTCGGGCGGCGCTGTGCGCTCCTGCATCCCGACTTCGACGTGGTGCACGGTCTGATCAAGACCTGGGCGGTGGACGTCCACCATCCCCACACGGGCTCCCACGCCGCATCGCTCGAGGGGCTGGACCGTTCGGCGCCGTCGAGGGGACGGGCGTGTGCAGCGAAGTTCGCCCGGGCGCTGTCGCTCCGTCAGGCGGTCTTCCGGTGGATCGAGCGGGAGCAGTACGGCCGCGGGCGCGCGAAGCGGTACCTGGCGGTGAGCGAGAGGGTGGCGCGCGAGATGGTGGACCGCCACGGGGCGGAGGCGGACCGGGTCCGCGTCCTGTACAACCCGGTGGACGCGTCCCGTTTCACGCCGGGGAAGGCCGGGGAGCGGGCGCGGGCGCGGGAGCGGATCGGGGTGGACGGGGATCGCTTGCAGTTCCTCTTCGCGGCGCATCATTTCCGCCTGAAGGGGCTTTGGCCCCTTCTCCGGGCGCTGTCCCGTCTCGGTCGGAAGGACTGGGATCTGCTGGTGATCGGGCGGGGCAAGGCGGGGCCGTTCCGGCGCCGGGCACGGGCGCTCGGCCTCGGCGAGGCCGTCCGTTTCTTCGGGGGGGTGGCGGATCCGGAGAGGTACTACCGCAGCGCGGACGTCTTCGTCCTTCCGACCTTCTACGACCCCTGTTCCCTCACGGTGCTGGAGGGGATGGCCTCCGGCCTTCCCGTCCTGACGTCGCGGTGGAACGGGGCTTCCGAGCTCCTGGAGGCGGGGCGCGAGGGGCTCGTGATCGACGATCCGTCCGACGTGCGCGCGCTGGCGGACCGCCTCGCGTTCTTCTTCGATCCCGACCGGCGCCGGGCGATGGGGCATCGGGCGCGCGAGAAGGCGGAGACGCTGAGTCCGGCGAAGCACTTGCAAGCCGTTCTCCGCCTCTATGAAGAGGTGGCCCGGGAAAAGAAGAGAGGGGGGGGACCCTAGCCCGGATTATTCATGAAGACGTAGCGAGGTTGCCGCAAGTGCCTGAGATGCGAGGAGCAAGACGATTCCGGTCCGGAGCGTGGCCAAAGCGCCACGTGAGGGCCGGAATCGTCGCAGCGACGAAGCAGATCATGTGCTTGCGGCGACCGCAGTAGTTTTCATGAATAATCCGGGCTAGTCGTGTCGAAGTGTCGTTGTGTCGTCGAGTCGTTGCGTGTTCGTGAATTCATCCGCAGGTGAGAGGTTCCGTTGGACGGGAACGCGCCGGACATCGAGCTGATGCTTCGCTTCCAGAAGGGGGAGGAGGCGGCGTTCGACGCGCTGGTGAAACGCCACCAGCGCTCGATCCTGAATCTGGTGCGGCGGTTCCTCGGCCCCAATGCGGACGCGGAGGACCTGGCCCAGGAGGTGTTCGTGCGCCTCTACCAGGCCCGCAAGAACTACCGCCCCTCGGCCCGGTTCACCACGTACCTCTACCGGAACACCCTGAATCTCTGCCTGAACTACATCCGGAACCAGAAGCACCGGAAGACGCACTCGCTGGACGCGCCGCGGGGCGAGGGGGACTACCGGGCGGGCCTGAGAGACGAGCGAGGCCGGGATCCGGGAGACGGGGCTTCGACGCGTGAGCGGGAGGCGATCGTCCGGGACGCCGTGTCGGCGCTTCCCGAGAACCAGCGCCAGGCCCTCATCCTGTCGCGCTGGCACGGTCTTTCCTACCAGGAGATCGCGGACACCCTGGACATGAGCATCATGGCGGTGAAATCCGTGCTGTGGCGGGCGAGGGAGAACCTCCGCGAGACGCTCTCCGTTCACCTGAAGGACGAGGACATCGTGAAGGGGGCTGAGGAGCGGGGGGAGGGGGAGGGGATTGCGTAGTTGCGTGGTTGCGTAGTTGAGTGGTTGTACCCTGCGTCTTGACATGTCGTTTTCAGTAGATCGTTTTCCGCGTTTGCCGTTTGTGGGAGGCGTGTGTTCCGGGCCACGCAGGCTTTCGGCCCGGGACCACGGCGACACCGTGGCGCGTGTCGCCGAACCTCCGGTTTCACCGGAGGATTCGCCTCCCACAAGGCGTTCCCCGTCTGGGTGACTTCGTGTCCCTGACCCAGAGGCGACTCGACTCGGTTCAGGGCTTAGGCTTGCTGCTTTGCGGCTTTCGACTTCGGCTTTCGACCATGAGCGAGATCCACTTCGGCACGGCGGGCTGGTCCTACCCGGACTGGAAGGGCATCGTCTATCCCGCGCCGCGGGAGAGAGGGTTCGACGAGCTCGGCTATCTCGCCTCGTACTTCGGGGCCGTCGAGATCAACAGCACGTTCTATCGCCCGCCGGAGGCGAAGCACGCCGCCTCCTGGGTCCGCCGGACCGCGGGCGCGGAGGGGTTCCTCTTCACGCTGAAGCTGCACCGCCGCTTCACGCACGAGCGCAAGGAACGCTGGAGCGAAGGGGAAGCGGAGACCTTCCGGCGGGGCATCGAGCCGATCGTATCCTCGGGGCGGCTCGGGGCCGTGCTGCTCCAGTTCCCCTGGTCGTTCGCCAACACGGAGGCCAACCGGCGCTGGCTCGCGGATCTGGCCGGGGCCTTCTCCTCCCTGCCCCTGGTGGCCGAGCTGCGCCAGGCCGGCTGGCTGAAGGAGGCTTCCCTGAAGTTCCTCGCGTCCCTCGACATCGGTTTTTGCAACATCGACCAGCCGGCGAGCTCGAAGTCCACGGGCCCCACCGCCCTGATCACCTCGAAGACGGGGTACGTCCGCTTCCACGGCCGGAACCGGAAGGCGTGGTTCGACAGGAACGCGGGACGGGACGAGCGGTACGACTACCTCTACGACGAAGAGGAACTGCGGGAATGGGCGCCGCGGATACGGCGCGTCGCCGACCGGGCGGAGAAGACCTTCGTGATCGGCAACAACCATTTCAAGGGCCAGGCGCCGGCCAACATCCTCCAGCTGAAGAAGATCCTCACGGGAGAGCGGGTGAAGGCGCCGCCGTCCCTGCTCGAAGCCTTCCCGATGCTCGAGGCGTGGACCGGGGGAGGAGGGGAAGGGTAGAAAGTCGAAGGTCCGACCCGGAACCCTGTTTTTCCGATACAATATTTCCAAGGAC
Organism: uncultured Planctomycetia bacterium; assembly: GCA_964508045.1. Classification (GTDB taxonomy): domain Bacteria; phylum Planctomycetota; class JAKEIC01; order JAKEIC01; family CAZDSO01; genus CAZDSO01. The sequence goes on from CAZDSO010000131.1 coordinate 5,777, forward strand.
CCATGACCCATGACCCATGACCCCTGATCCGTGACCCGTGACTCCCGATGAACCGGAAGAATCCCCTTCTCACCGCCGCTTTGCTCGTCGCCCTCGTCTCGGCGGGCGTCGTCCTCGTGGTTCTCCTGCGCTCCGGGGCGGAGGAGGAAGAGGACGTGGCCGTGCCGGAAGCGGAACCGGCGAGGGATGACATCGCGCCGCAGCATCCTGCCCCGCCGTCGTTTCCAGTACCGGATTCCGGAAGCGGGGACGCTTCTTCGGGCGGAACCGCCGGACTGCAGGAGACGGAGGCGGACGCCTCGTCCCGGCCCGAAACGCCGGCGGGGCCCGGCGTTGCGGGGCGCGTTCTGGATCCGGCCGGGCTTCCCCTTCCCGGCGTGACGGTGCATCTCGTGCCGCCGTTTGGGAAGCACGAGACGCTTCTGGAGCCCTCGCAGGCCTTCGATCTGTTGAACCGGAAGGTCGGGATCGGCACCTGGTCCTCGGCCGTGACGGACGAGGCGGGGGCGTTCTTCCTTCCCGCTTCCAGGACGGGGGCGCACCTGGTGATCGGCGGGCCGCCGCGGTACCGTGAGGGTTTCGTGCGCGTCCGGGTCCCGGCGACCGGACCCGTCCGGGGGGTGGAACTGTTCCTGGAGCGGGGAGGGGCGGTGGAGGGGTCGCTTGTGGAAAAGCACTCGGGGAAGGGCATCGAGGGCATGGTCGTGACAGGTGCGCAGGTGCGCCGGGGGCAGGGTCCGCCGGCGTTCTCCCGCGTCCGGCGCACGCGGACCGGCGCCGGGGGGCGGTTCCGCCTGGAAGGATTCGGGGACGGTCCGGTGACGGTCTCGGTGAAGATGGAGAAGGATACCTTCTACGATCTGTTCGACGGATCGTCCAGGACCGTCCAGGCGGGGGCGATGGGCGTTCTCTTCGAGGCGGAGCCGGTGGGTTTCGTCGCGTTCCGGTGCCTCGACCGGGAGACGGACGAGCCGGTGCGGGGGCCGCTGACCCTGCGGATTCTCGACCCCGATCCGCCCCGGACCTGGGCCCACGCCCCGCCGCGGGAGCCCGGTCTCTTCGTGCTGCGCAGCTACCCCTCCGTGCATCGGTACCGGGTCGAGGCGCCGGGGTACCTTCCCGTCGAGGCGACGTTCGACGTGCAGGCGGGATGCGAGCGCCGCCGGGCGGAGCCGTTGTACTTCTCGCGGGGCCTCTCCCTGCGCGGCGCCGTCACGTGGCCCGGGTCGGCGGACGGGGATCCGGAGGCGGGCCGTCCGGACCGGGTGTTCGTCTACTACCGTTGCCTGGACAAGCCGCAAGGGGGGGTGAAGCACGTCCGCACGGAGGCGGACGGGTCCTACGAGATCGGGGGTCTGGATCCGGGGCGGTGGCGTCTCTGCGCGCTGGCCGTCGGGTTCCGGCCGGCGGCGGTGGTGGTGAAGGCGGGGGTATCGGTCCGTGCGCCGGCGATGCGGCTGGTGCCTCGCAAGGCGGGCGATCCGCCGGTGGAGGCGGAGGCGCCGTACGCGGAGAACCGGGATCTGCCCGTTTCGGTCTCCTTTTACGACCTTCCCATCGGGGAGATGATGGACTGGCTGCGGGCGAGCACGGGGGTGGACGTGAAGATCGAGGAGGACCCCGCCTGGGAGGAGGAGGAGGTCCAGGTCCAGCTCGAGGTGATGGACATCCCGCTGGGCCAGCTTCTGAAGCTGGTGGCGGCGTTCAAGGGTTTTTCCTTCGACGAGGAGAGGGGGGTGCTCTCCGGGGGGGACTGAGAGGCGGAAGCGAAACCGGTGGTCCTTGGCAAGGGGGATGATCCCTGCAGCCCCACAGGGATTTCCGATTCCGGCTTTGAATCTTCGACCTTCGCCTTTCGATTCGTGACGCTCAACTGGCGAAGGCGGATCCTGTCCGTCCCTGCGGGCCCCGCCACTCCGCCTCCGGCTACGTGGCTGACTACGAGGTCAAAGGCGGCCCTTGTCTACGAAAACCTGAAAACTGGAATCTGACGGCTGAAATCGAAAATCTGAAATCTCTATTCGGTGACATCGCGAACGGCTCTTGACGGTGTGACGGGCCGCTAGGTCGCGAACTTGAAGCGGATCACGTCGCCGTCCTGCACCTCGTAGCTCTTACCCTCCACGCGCAGCACCCCTGATTCGCGGGCCCTGGCCTCGGAGCCCGCTTCCACGAACGCCTCGAAGGGAACGACCTCGGCGCGGATGAACCCCTTCTCGAAGTCCGTGTGGATCCGTCCGGCGGCCTTCGGGGCCGGTGTGCCGCGGGGCACCGGCCAGGCGCGGAGCTCCGGCCCCACCGTGGTATAGAAGGTCACCAGGTCGAGCGCCCGGTACCCCGCGCGGATCAGGGCGTTGAGCCCCGTCTCCTCGAGCCCCAGGTCCTCCAGGAACACCCGCGCCTCCGCCTCGTCCTCCAGCGCCGCGATCTCCGCCTCCATGTCGGCGTAGATCTTCACCCATTCGGCCCTGCGTTCCCCGGCGGCCTCCCGCACCGCGTCCACCTCCGGCCCGCCCTCCTTCAACTGGGTCTCGTCCACGTTGGCCAGGAAGATGACGGGCTTGGCCGTGAGCAGGAAGAGGCTCTTGAAGGTCTCCAGCGCCTCCCCCCCCTCCGGCCGGAGGGCCGAGGCCGGCTTTCCCGCGAGCAGCCCTTCCCGGAGCGCTTCCACCGCCCCCTGTTCCGCGATCGCCTCCCGGTCCCCGGCCCGGGCCTTCTTGCCCGCCTTCTCGATGCGTTTCTCGCAGGTCTCCGCGTCCGCGAGGAGGAGCTCCGTCTCGACGACCTCGATGTCGGCCTTGGGGTCGATCCGCCCGTCCACGTGGACGACGTCGTCCTTGGCAAAGCAGCGCACGACGTGGACCACGGCGTCCAGGTCGCGGATGTGGCCCAGGAACTGGTTGCCCAGCCCCTCACCCTCGTGGGCGTTCTTCACCAGCCCCGCGACGTCGACGAAGGTGAGGGTGGTGGGCGTGACCTTCTCGGGGCGGAGCATCCCGGCGAGTTTCTCGAGACGCGCATCCGGCACGGGCACCACTCCGCGGTTGGGCTCGATCGTGCAGAAGGGGTAGTTGTTCACCTTGGCCGAGGCGCAGGTGAGCGCATTGAAGAGGGTGGACTTGCCCACGTTGGGCAGCCCGACGATGCCGCAGGTGAAGCCCATGATCGTCTCCTCACAAGAGAAGGGGAGGACGGGGTTCATCCTAAAGGCGCGGGGAGCATTTAGGAATTGAGGAATTCAGGAATTGAGGAATTGAGGAATTCGCGAAAACGACATTCCAAGGTTGAGGGGGCCAACGCGCGCACAGCGCGAATAGCACGGTGTCCCCGTGTCCCGCTCGAGGGGCAGGGGGCGTATCGTCCGAGGGACATTTCCAAGGCCGTTTTCCCGTGCCCACCGTGGTTCCCCCGCCCGGTTTGTCACGAAACGCGCAGGTCCCCTCTCGAATGCCGCAGCTGTGTCACAGGCGGGTCAAGCCTCCGTTTCCGGTATGGTCTTTGCGATTTTTCCACGGCGACGGCGGAAACAGGACGGTTGGAGGATAGGAGCGATGATCGAGGAGATCTACAAGAGGAACAAGAAGAAGCGGTGGCTCACCTGTCTCAAGTGCGGGCGCCCGATGTTCACCACGGTCACCCACCGGATCTGCCGGCGGTGCACCAAGCGCAACTACGAGGTCACGCCCGTGACGAAGTACGATTTCCTGGAAGGCAGCGACTACCGGGTCAAGGAGTTCGAGGTCGAGTAGGACGGTCTCCCCCCCTACGGGAACAGCGCGAACGCCGCCCCGCCGAAGCCGAAGAACCCGCAGAAGAGCTTCAGGCCGATCAGGCCGAGCACGGTTTCCATGACGATCATGGTGCTCATCTCCGGGGTGAGGCATTCGAGCACGGAGAAGCGGACGGACGCCGGGACGAGGCGCCCCGGTTTCGGCAAGAAGCGCGGCACCCGTTCGCGGTAGGCGTCGAAGGCCTCGCCGAACGCGGCGCGGAGGAATTCCTCTTCCGCCAGGGCGACCAGGGAGTAGTAGACGACGCCCAGCGGCAGGACGAGAAGCAGGATCCAGCGGTTGGCCGCGAGGAGGAGGCCGGCGGTCTGGAGGAGGTTGGCGACGTAGAGGGGATTGCGCGTCCACGCGTAGGGTCCTTCCTGGATGAGGCGGTCGGCCCGCCGTTTCTCCTCGGCTCTCGACTTGGGCCCGATGTAGGTGAGCGCCCAGAGCCGGCCCGCTTCCCCCGCGGCGGCCACGGCCGCGCCGACCAAAAACGAGAGGGCCGTGGGCGCGGCGTAGAGGACCAGCAGGATCATGGCGGGAAGGGGCATCACGCCCCGGAACGTGTAGAGGAAGCGCCCCACGCGGCGGAGGAAAGAACGATCCATCTCGCGTGGCTCCCCGGAAGGCGGAACGTCGCTATGCGATAAATCCAACTCGCAAACCCTGAAGCAGCAAAACCGCAGCCAAAGCGGCCGCAGAAGGCAAGTCTTTCGACCCTGATCTCTCTGATCCGGTGCTGATCCACCTGATGGCGCTACGCGCCAGACGGATCAACCTGATTTCACCTGGTCAACTTGACCCGAAGAATCCTTCGTGCCTTCGCGCCTTCGCGCCTTCGTGTTGAAAGCACTGCACCGAGATGCTGCGGGCTGGAAGCCCGCGATCCGCTCAGCCGCTGAAACCTGAAATCCCCTCATCCATGACCGGCTCGCCAGGAGGCTCGCCCTCCAAATACACGAATCCACAAATCCACGAACCCCCCAGCGACCCGTGACCCGTGACGAAGGACGCATGATTACAAAGGCAGCTCCCCGCCCGCCAGCAGGAAGACGGCGCCGGCGCACTCGGCCAGGAGGAAGAGCGTCAGGAGTCCGAAGGCGACCTGGACGATGCGCCGGCGGACGGCCCGCCGGGGCCTCAGGGTCTTGAGCCGCTCGAGAAGGGACTTACTTCCCGCGGTCGAGCTCATGCTTGCCCTCCTCTTGCACGTCGGGCACGGGATGCGCCTCGGACGCGTCCTCCTTGTCCGGCGGAGGGGCTTCCTCCTCCTCCTCGAAGGGTTCGGGCTCCGCCGTCTCGCGGTCCTCGGGTTCCGGACGGGCCGGTCGATCCTCCGAGGGTCCCCAGAGGACCTTGGCGTTGACGGCCCGCTTGCGGCCCATGTCGTCCTCCCCGGGATCGAACTCGATGATGTGGGTGTTTCCCTTGAGCCGTGAGAATTCCCAGTTGGTGAGGATGCCGCCCTCCACCTCCTTGCCGTGGCAGAAGACGTTCTGGTCGATGTCGTGGAGGCGGAGGTTGTTCTGCACGGTGAGGAACCCGAAGTACTTCTCCTCGTTGACGGTATGGAGGAATCCGCGCTGGCGGTCGTTTTCCGCGGGGATCAGGCCCGGGAGGAGGAAGCCGGAGATGAAGTTGTCGGCGGCCTGGCGGAGCTTGCTGGAGGAGTTGTGAAAGGAGATGACGTCCACGCGGCAGCCCATGTTCTGGAGGGCGGTGACGAGGCGGACGAAGTCCCCGTCGCCGGTCACCAGGACGACGTAGTCGAGGTTCCGGGCCTGCAGGAGTGTGTCGATGGCCAGTTCCAGATCGGCGTTGGCCTTGGTGATCCACTCCCCTTCCTTGTCGCGGTATCGCTGGAGGGGCTTGAGGATGAGCTTGTAGCCGTAGCGCCGGAGGTTGGCGCGGTAGGCGCTCTTGGCGCGGTAGTAGTCGGCGTCCAGGTTCTCGCGTTTCTTGTCCACGGCCATGTAGGTGTTCGCCCTCAGGATCATCCCGCCCTGGGCCTCGACGAATTCCTTGAGAATGTCGTAGCGCATGCCCCAGCCCCCGCTGCGCATGACGTTTTCCCCGTCGATGAAGAGGCCGGCCTTGAATTTCATCAGAGGAGTCCTCGAAAGAACGAGACGCGTTTTCCGCGGATTCTACCACGAGGGTGACAAGACACGAAGGCGCGAAGAAAGGAAACACGTTATGGGAGGCGAATCCTCATCCCCGCTTCCGTCCCGTTGTGCTTCGCGTTTTCTTCGTGCTCTTTTGCTTGCTCTTGGATCTGCCTTGGGTCTTGCGCCCGGTTTTTTTCCGGGTTCCGCCTCCGGTCTTCCGTCGTTTTCGCGAGCGCCGGGGCTTGCTCTTCTTCGACGGCGGGGCGGGGGCGTCCCCCACCTCGACGCGGTTTCTTCCCCCCTCCTTGGCCCGGTAGAGGGCCGCATCGGACGCGGCGACGAGATCCCCGGGTTCCGCCATCCAGGGGCGGCAGGTCGAGACGCCGATGGAGATGGTGACGGGGATCGCCTGTCTCTTGTCCCCCCGGTAGGTGGTGGTCTCGATGCGGTCCCGGATGCGCTCGGCGATTCTCAGGGCCTCGTCCAGGTCCGACTCGGGCAGCAGCACGCAGATTTCCTCGCCGCCGTAGCGGAAGGCGGAGTCGTATTTCCGGATTTCACGCATCACGGCCTTGGCCACGCCCTTGAGGATCCGGTCTCCGGACGGGTGGCCGTGCGTGTCGTTGATGGTCTTGAAGTGGTCGATGTCGGCGAGGAGGATCGACAGCGGAGTCTTCCGCCTCACGGCCATGCTGAAATAGCCCTCGATCTGGTTGTCGAGGTGCCGGCGCGTGTAGAGGCCGGTCAGGCCGTCCAGGACGGCCTTGCTGTAGAGGGAGGGCGCCTTGATGGCCAGGGCGATGTGCCGCTCCACCCCCTTGAGGAAGTCCCGGATCTCCTCCAGGCGGGGGGACGCCCCGGGCGGGGGCGGGGGGATGAACCCCTTGAGGACGCCGACCGCTTCCCGGTCCACGATGAGGGGGAGGGCGAAGGAGTAGGCGTTCCATTCCTCCGCTTCCAGGAGCCGGCCGAACATCAGCGCCTCGGCCACGTTCGTCCGGCTGATCGTGGCCTTGTCGAGGCCACGCTTGAACGCGCATTTCCTGCCGCGCCGGCGGGCGACCGGCTCCAGCGCCTTCGAGCTCGTATCCACCAGGAACAGGACCAGATCGTCCGCCTTGAGGGCATCTCCCACCACGTCAAGGACCTTGGTGATGACGACCTCGAACTCGTCGTCGGCGTTGACGATGACGCCGATCTCGCGCACCGCCGTGAGGATCTCCACCTCGCCGCGCAGCCTCTTGAGTTCACGGTCGCGCCCGCGCAGCAACGCGCGGTGTCCTTCCGCCTCCCGTTTCCAGTAATGCGTTTCGCTCTGCAGCCGCTTTTCCCACCAGAGAAGGCCGAGCGCCATCACCCCGGTGATCGCGGTCAGGATGAAGTACAGCGGCCCCAAGATCCCGCCCAGGCCGCTTCCGCCTTCCAGCAGCAACGCGCCGACGCCGGTGGCGACGGCCGCCACGGGCGGAAGGGAGACGAGGACGAGTGCGAGGGATCTCCTCTGCGCATCCAAGGAACATTTCCATCAATCTCGAGAGTCCAGGATCCAGGTTCCGAGCTCCGCCCGGCCTTTCCGCCCCAGGCCCGCGCCGGCCAGGAGCGTTTCGACCTCGACGTCCCCCGCCTTGCGGAGCGCGAGGATCCGCGACGCCCGTTTGGGACCGATGGCCGGCAGGAGAACGAGTTCCCCCTTTCCAGCCGTGTGCAGATCGATCCGATGCCGGAAGGCTTCCCGGGGCGGAGGCGGCGCGCCGGGCAGGGCGGGCCGGGCGATCCACAGGGATGCGGCGGCGATCGCCGCGCCCGTCAGGCAGACGAGAAACGCCTCCGTCGCCGTGGCAGCCCAGGGATGGCGGCGCCGGACGCCGTTGGCCTGTTCCTGCTCGTGCATGGAAAGAGCGCCGGGAGGGTCAGCTGCGGTCATACCGGTCGGCCCGAAAGCCTTTCGGGCGAGCCGGGGGCGCCTTGTCCTCCTCCCCCTTCTTCCGTTTCTTCTTCGGGTCCAGATCGGAATCGTACCGGTGGCTTGTGAATTTTCCGGGTGGCCTTTCCGAGACCTGTTCCCGGCTTCCGGCCATCTTCTCGAGGTCTTCGGCGGCCCAGGCGTTGCGGATGATCTTGGGGCGTTCCCCCGGCGCGGTCGTTTCCGGTCGCTTGAGCGGCGGGGGTTTCCCGGGTCGCTTGAGGGGCGCGGGTTTTCCGGATCGCTTCAGGGGCGGTGGTTTTCCGGGGCGCCTCAGCGGGGGCGGTTTCCCGGGGGCCTTGGAGGGGGTGTGGGGTCCCTTGACCGCGTCCGCCCAGCTGGATTTTTTCGGCGAGGATGCGCCGGCGGGGCGCGGCGGGGCTGATTTCGCCTTTCCCTCGGCCTTCTTCTTCTTGGCTTCCAGTTTCTTCCGGAGGATTTCGAAGGGATCCTGGTCGCTGGCCATGGGGTCCGCCTTGAAAAGAACACCGGTTTTCGCGTGAAGGGTACGGTCTATGGCGGCGGGAGTCAATACGGCTGCAGCGCGAGCGTTTCGCGCTGCAAATAAGTCGTGGTCCTCCCTTCCTTTTCGTAGCTCCCCTTCATGGACATACCCCAGGGTGGACCTCGCATTCCAGGTCCTCACGGGGGTGCACGGGTTTTTTCGGGAAATTTCACCC
>CAZDSO010000132.1:0-11500 GCA_964508045.1 uncultured Planctomycetia bacterium
CGCCGTGGTCCCGGGCCGGGTGTCCGCGCGGCCCGGGACACACGCCTCCCACAAATGGCGGGGGCGGCGGGCCCCCGAGCCCAAACAAGGGCTCACCAGCCCGTACTTCGCCGATCGGATCTTCGAGGCTACGTAGGGTCCTCCGTAGCTCTCGCAGATGCCGGCAAGAGAAGGAGGAGAGGTTCGCCCTCCAAAGCGGTATGGATGAAATGGAAAAAGAAAGGTTCGATTCGTATGAGAAATCTCTGAGCCCTCTGTGTTCTCTGCGTCCTCTGTGTTGAAGACTGACCCGCGGCGGTTACGGCCGGGATCGCGGACATCCTGTCCGCAGCAACGCGTAGAGGCGCCCCCTATGTCCGCTCCCATGCCGCAGCAAAGGGGCGACCACACGGGGTCGCCACGAAACGCGAATAGCGAACAGGCTCTCGACCCCAGAAGGCCTTCTCTCTCTTCTCCCCCGCACCGGCTGTGGCCGAGGAAACCGTAGGCCGGAGAGGGTCGGCGGACCTCGAAAAGGGCTACAGCGCGAATACCTCGCGAGAGGTGCGGGCAGAGGCGGATTTGCACGGAAGCGCCTTCACTTCGCCCTCGACCGCATCGCCTTGGCCATGTCCCGGATCTTCACCAGCGACTTGCGCATCATCCCCCATCCCTCCCAGTGCATGTAGTCCCAGTTCTCGTGGAAGGCGCCCTGGTAGGTGCGCATGCGGTACTCCTCGTACATCAGGTAGAGTTCCTGCTCCACCGCCGTGTCCACCTCGTAGAAGTCGAGGACGAAGGGGTAGCCCTTCACCGGCGCCCCCTCCCGGGGTTCGATCAGCCCGTCCCGGTAGAGGCCCGCGACGATCCGGATGGCCTCGGCGAGGACCCGGTCGGCCTCGCGGAGCACACCGTCGTAGATCCCGAACCGCTCGCGCACCATGCTCTCGCCGTGACATTCCCGGCAGATGCCGATCTGCTTCTCCCGGAGCCGATCGAAGTCCTCCTTGCTCGTCCGGGCCAGCTTCAGCTTGTCGACAAGGGCGTAGAGGGCCGTCTTCTTCCCCTCGGCGTCGAGGACGCCCAGCGCCTTGAGAATCTCCAGCCGGTCGGTCCACCACGCCTCGTCCGTTTCCGGCACGCGGACCGCGAGGAAGCTCCACGCCGTGATGTTCTCGTGGTCTCCGTCCGGCACGTGGCATCTCTGGCACGTGGGGGCCCGGCGCTTGTCGGACCCCGTCTTGTAGGCGATGCCGTGCGAGGAATGTTTCCACATCTCCCACTGGGGATGGTCGAACCCGATGTGGCACTTGGCGCAGATCTCGGGGTCCTTCATGCTCTCGAGCTCGAACCGGTGCTTGCCGTGACAGGCTGCGCATCCCGACCCCCCGGAGAACCGGTACGGCGCATGATCCTCCGCTTTCACGATGCCCACCTTGTGGCAGCCCCCGCACCCCTTCATGCCCTGGGTGATCTCCTCGGGAAGCCCGTGCGTCAAGGGGATGGCTTCCATCGCCTTCCAGGCCAGCGCATGCTTGCCCTTCTCGTACTGGCGGAACTGCTTGAGGTGGCATCGCCGGCAGGTGTTGGCCGTGGGCATCGACGCCTGGTCCCTGTTCGAGGCCTTGTCGTGCCGGGTGCCGTGACACTTGTCGCACGTCGCCCGCAAAGCCTTGCTCTGGGCGTGGCGGCTCGCTTCCCAGTCGGCGACGATGAAAGGGGTGGCCTCCCGGTGGCAGGCGATGCAGCCGTCCTCGCCCTCCTGGGCCACCAGGGACCGGGAGGCGAGGAGAAAACCGAGAACGGACATCGCGAGCGCCGCGGACAAACCCAGGAATCTCTTCATCCTGAAACCCTCCATTCTGTTTCCGGCTCCACGGAACAACCCATACGAAGATACGCGAAGAATCCCCCTCATCCCTTCCCCGCGGCCAGCGAGATCCGGGTGAAGCGGTCCGCGCCGACCCCGCAGACGGGACATTTTCTCGGAGCGTTCTCCTTGGCCGCGATGTAGCCGCATACCGAGCAGACGTGCGCCGTGAGGGTCCCGAAAGATCCCGCCTTCTCCCCCGGCGAGGGCTTGACCTCCGCCTGCGCGACGGCGTCCGGGTCCCACCGCTCCACCACCACCTGGCGGTCCTCCTCCTCGTAGTCCTCGGTCACGTAGAGGCCGCAGTAGCAGGCGCCGTAGTCCGCCAGGTCGTCGTCGCGGAAGACGCAGGGGCAGACGATCGCGCGGTCCTTTTCTGGATCGCCCGTGGCCAGTCTGCAGGGACAGGAATCGTAGCCGTAGCGGTCGCGGTTGACGAGGTAGCCTTCGACGAGTTCCTCCACGAACGCGGGGTCCGGATGCAGGCGGTATCCCCCCTGCGCGGCCACCCGCCGGACCCGCTCCACCTCCTCACGCACTCGCTCCCTGTCCATCGCCAACGGCCTCCAGGATGCGGGCCCTGTCGTAGCCCACGATCACGTCGTCGCCCACCACGAGCGTGGGAAAGGATTTCCGCGGATTCACCTTCGCCATCTCGTCCCGGACCCGGTCCCGTTCTTCCCCGGAAAGAAGGTCGACGTCCACGAACTCGAAATCGACGTTCCTCTCGCGCAGGAGGGCCTTGGTCTTCTTGCACCACCCGCAGGTGGAGAGCGCGTACATGAAGATCTTCCGGGTCTCCACGCGTCACCTCTCGATCGAAGCGCGTGCCGCTTGCGGGCGCGTCCAGCAGGCCAAGACCGTGCGGTTCCCGGGCGTCACGATCTCAGTTGTCCTTCAGGACGTGCTCGTCGTACTCCGTTTCCAGGTTCAGCTTGTGCTTCTTCTCCTCTTCCGCGAGCGTCTCGAAGACCTGCTTCGCGTCCCCCGCCTCGGCGTGGCTCGCAAGGTCCTTGTAGAGCTGGACGGAGGCGTCCTCGCGCTTCATGGCGAAGATGAGGATGTCCTGGTAGCTGGAATCCGGGCCGATGGAGACCGGAGAGAGGTAGTCTCCGATTTTCAGATCCGGGATCTCCGACGCCCCCTTGCCCGGAAAGGCGCCGCGGTCCATGGCCTGCAGCTTCGCCTTGTGACCCTCCTCCTGCTTCGAAAGGCCGAGGAACATCTCCCTGACGCCCGCGCGCTCGCTTTCCTCCGAAAGGTCCCGGTAGAGGTCCGCGGCTTCCTGTTCCTTCTCGATGGCGAATTCCATGATCTGGTTGAACGTCTTGATCTCCGACGGATCCATGCGCATTCCTTTCAAAAAGTCCTTGGGTCGCGGGCATGGTATCCGCACCCCTCTCCGGAATCAATCTTCCAGCGGGCAGAACCGAAGCAGTGCCCGTCTGCAAAAGCAATTCCCGTACCGGCGAACGAGAGCCCTCTTTCCGGGAAGAAGACGGGAAAACCGTATTCTTTTACGATGCTTCCGGTGCCTCCAGGTGACGCCTATGGGTACGTCCAAGCACTGAGTGAACCGGGCCCGTTTCCGAACCGTCGTGAAAGTCCCTTTCCCGATCGCGTCCGCGGGGATCTCGATGCGTCGAAACGACTTCTTGACTCGGCGGCACAGCTTTTGCAAAAGGGTTTTGCCCGGAACGCGGACTACGCTTCCGGGAAAAGGGACGTTCCGGTCCCGTCCTTCGACGAACAGGGGAGAGGAGAGGTCAACGAAAGTCCTCCTCTTAGGGGGATGCAGACCATGAAGATCAACGTATGGGGGGCGAGAGGATCGATCCCCGTTTCCGGGCGGGACTACGTCGACTTCGGCGGCGACACCACCTGCCTCCAGCTCGACGCGGAATCCGGGGAGACGATCGTGCTGGACGCCGGGACGGGCATCCGCCGGCTGGGCGCGGAGATCGCGTCCGATCCGGCGCGGTTCGGCCCCCTTCACCTTCTCTTGACTCACGCCCACTGGGATCACATCATGGGGTTTCCGTTCTTCCGTCCCGTCTACCGGAAGAACGTCACGATCCGCGTGCACGGGTGCACGAACGCCCAGGAGTCGATCCGCCTCTTCCTCGAGGAGGCGATGCACCCGCCCTTTTTCCCCGTCCCTCTGGACCGGGTGGCGGCGAACCTCTTCTTCGCCGGGCGTTGCGACATGGTTTTCGACATCGGCAGCGTCCGGGTGGGAACGTTTCCGCTGAACCACCCCAACGGCGGATTCGGTTTCCGGTTCACCGAGGGCGAGCGGAGCTTCGCCTTCTTTCCGGACTACGAGCTGATGCTGGATCACCCGGGAGGACGGCCCTACGGCGACCTCGTGGAATTCATCAAGGACGTGGATCTCCTGATCTTCGACGCCGAGTACCTTCGCGAGGAGTACGAGAAAACGAGGGGTTTCGGGCATTCCGTGTACGAAGACACGGTCCGTCTGGCGAAGGACGCGGGGGCGGACCGCTTGATGCTGTGGCACCTGAACCAGGACCGGACGGACGGCGGGGTCCGGGCCATGGTGGAGAACGCGCGAGAGCTTGCGTCCGAGGGGGGGGGCGGTCCCGAGGTGGAAGCGGCTTCCACCGGCCTGTCCGCAAGCTTGTAGGTCCGGGAGTCTGAAGATGTGGAACTACACCGACACGGTGGTGGACCATTTCAACCATCCGCGGAATGTGGGGGAGATCGAGGACCCCGACGGGACCGGCGAGGTGGGTTCCATGGCCTGTGGAGACATGCTGAAGCTGACGATCAAGGTGGACCGGGGGCGCATCGCCGACGCGAAATTCAAGACATTCGGATGCGCGAGCGCGATCGCATCGACGTCGGTCTTGACAGAGATGATCAAGGGCAAGACCCTCGAAGAGGCCGAAGCGATCACGAATCAGGACATCGCGGACCGCCTGGGGGGGCTTCCCCGCCAGAAGATGCACTGCTCGGTCCTGGGCCGGGAGGCGCTCGAGGCGGCCCTGCACGACTTCCGGCACGGAAGCGCGCCTCCGAGAGAACCGGAGGGAAAGGTCGTATGCACCTGCTTTGGCGTGGGGGAAAAGGAAATCGAAAGGGCGATCCTGGAGAACGGCCTGAGGACGGTGGAGGACGTGACCCATTTCACCAAGGCCGGGGGGGGATGCGGCGGGTGCCACGAGGACATCGAACGCATCCTCGCCCGCGTCCGCGGCGAACCCGGGCCCGTTTCGGCCGAGGAGCCACCCCCCCTTTCCGGGCCGAAGCCGCGCATGACCAACATCCGGAAGATCCATCTCATCCAGCAGACGCTCGATCGGGAGGTTCGGCCCCTGCTCCAGAAGGACGGGGGGGACGTGGAACTCGTCGACGTGGAGGGAGACAAGGTCTACGTCGCCATGCGCGGGACCTGCTCGAAGTGCCGGGTCGCGGAATTCACGCTGAAGGACGTCGTTGAACGGAAGCTCAGGGAGTTCGTATCGCCCGATTTGAAGGTGATCGAGGAGAAGGTATGAAGACCATCTACATGGACAACAACGCCACGACCCGGACCGCCCCCGAGGTCGTGGAAGCCATGGCCCCCTTCTGGAGCGAACGGTACGGGAATCCCTCCAGCGCCCACCGCTTCGGGGGGAACGTCCGGACCATGGTGGACGCAGCGCGGGCGGAAACCGCCGATCTGCTCGGCGCTTCTCCGGACGAGATCGTCTTCACCAGCGGGGGGTCCGAAAGCGACAACATGGCCATCCGGGGCGTCCTCGACGCCCTCGAGGGCCGAAAGCGACACGTCGTCACCACGCGCGTGGAGCATCCGGCCGTCCTGGCCGTATGCCGGGCCTTGAAGAACCAGGGGGTTCCGGTGACGGAGCTTCCCGTGGAGGCCGACGGTTCGCTCGATATGGGCGGGCTCGAGGAGGCCGTCACGCCGGACACCGCGGTGGTCAGCGTGATGTGGGCGAACAACGAGACCGGCGTGATGTTTCCCATCGAAAAGATCGCCGGCATCGTGAAGAGCCAAGGGGCCCTTCTCCATACGGACGCCGTCCAGGCCGTCGGCAAGATCCCCATCGATCTGAGCCGGATTCCCGTCGACCTCCTGAGCCTGTCGGCGCACAAGTTTCACGGGCCCAAGGGCATCGGCGCTCTCTATATTCGCGAGGGAACCCAGGTCTCTCCCCTGGTGCTGGGCGGGCACCAGGAGGGAAGCAAGCGGGCCGGCACCGAGAACACGCCCGGCATCGCCGGTCTCGGCGCCGCCTGCTCCCTGGCCCGGCGGAACCTCGATCAGGAGGGCACGCGCGTGAAGGGGCTCCGCGATCGGCTGGAGACGGGCGTTCTCGAGACATGCAAGGGCGCTCGCGTGAACGGGAAGACGCGTCTACCCAACACGCTGAATGTCAGCTTCGAGTACATCGAGGGGGAATCGATCCTCTTGAAACTCGACCAGTTCGGGATCTGCGCCTCTTCCGGCTCCGCCTGCACGTCGGGTTCCCTCGAGCCCTCCCACGTGCTGCGGGCCATGGGCGTGCCCTTCACGGCTTCCCACGGCTCGATCCGGTTCAGCCTGAGCCGCTACACCACGGAAGAAGAAATCGACGCCGTCCTCGAACGCCTTCCCGGCATCGTGGACGGGCTTCGGGCCCTATCCCCGTTCGTCAAGGATTGATCCGTGACCCCTTTACGAAGGAGCCCATCATGAAGAAGTACGAGTGCACGGCATGCGGGTACATCTACGACCCCGAGAAGGGCGATCCCGACGGCGGCATCGCCCCGGGCACGGCCTTCGAGGACATTCCGGACGACTGGGTCTGTCCCGTCTGCGGCGTGGGCAAGGACATGTTCGAGGTCGTGGGATAGGGCGGGCGTGCCAGCGTGATTCGGGAAACCTGTGGTGAGGATCCGTGATCGATGTCCAGGCGGTATCTCGTCATCGGCGCCGGCCTGGCCGGCGACACCGCCTCCGCCGTCCTTCGGGAGACGGACCCCGACGGCCATGTGGTTCTCGTCGGCGAGGAACCGACGCCCTTCTACACGCGCATCCGCCTGCCGGAATTCGTGGCGGGACGGATCGAGAAGCCCAGGCTCGTCCTGCATGACGAGGCCTGGTACCGGGAGAAGGGCGTGGAACTCCGCCTCGGCACGCGCGTCGAGGGACTCGATCCCAAGGCCGGCAAGGCCGTGCTTCGGGGGGGGGAGACGATCTCCTACGACGCCTGCCTCCTGGCCACGGGGGCGCGGAGTTTCGTCCCGCCGTTTCCGGGCGCCGATCGGCCCGGCGTCCTGACCGTCCGAACGGTGGAAGACGCCGCCATCCTGCGGGAACGGGCGGCCCGCGGGGGGAGCGTCGTCGCCGTCGGGGGCGGATTGCTCGGGCTGGAAATGGCCTTCGCCCTGCTCGGCGTGGCGGAGACCGTGGTCGTGGTGGAGGTCTTTCCGTGGCTTCTGCCCCGGCAGCTGGACGCCGAGGGGGGAAGGCTCCTCCAGTCCCTTCTCGAGCAGCGGGGTCTCGCCTTCCGCCTCGACGCCACGGTGCAGACCGTCGAGGGGACGGACGCGGTCGAGGCCGTGAGACTGGAAGGCGGCGAGGCGTTGCCTGCCGGCGCGGTGCTGGTTTCGGCGGGGGTCCGGGCGCGCACGGACCTGGCCGTGGAAGCGGGGATCGACGTGGACAAGGGGGTCGTGATCGACGATGGGACGTCCACGTCCGCTTCCGGCGTGTACGCCGCGGGGGACTGCGCGGAACACCGGGGACGGGTGTACGGCTTCTGGCCGGCCGCGGAGCAGCAGGCGAAGGTGGCGGGCGCGGTCATGGCCGGGGGGGAGGCTTCGTACGAGGGGACGGTTCCCTCGCACACGCTGAAGGTCACGGGCATCGACGTCTTTTCGGCGGGGGACATCGACGCGGAGGGGAAGCGCGCGAGCGAGGTGGAGCGCCGGGAGGGCGTGTACCGGAAGTTCGTGCGGGACGAGAACGGCAGGCTGGTGGGCGCCGTGATGGTGGGGGACGTGAGCGGGCGCCGTGACGCGCAACGCGAGATCGAGGGGGGGGAAGAGGGGAGCGGTTAATCGGTTACCCGTTACTGGTTAATCGAAAATGGTTCATGGTTCATGGGGAATGGGGAATGGGAAGAGATGCATTGCGGATTGCGGAACTCCGATACCTGGAACCTGAAATCCGAAATCGAAGGCGTTTTCTGTTGGAGGAGAAGGCATGGCATCCTTGAAGGGCACCCAGACGGAGAAGAACCTGCTTACGGCCTTCGCGGGGGAGTCGCAGGCCCGGAACCGCTACGCCTATTTCGCGAGCAAGGCGAAGAAGGAGGGTTTCGTCCAGATCCAGCGGGTGTTCGAGGAGACGGCCGACCAGGAGAAGGAGCACGCCAAGCGGCTGTTCAAGTTCCTGGAGGGGGGAGAGGTCGAGGTCGCGGCGTCCTTTCCCGCGGGCGTGATCGGCGCGACGGCCGAGAACCTCGAGGCCGCCGCCGCGGGAGAGCAGCACGAGCACACGGAGATGTACCCCACGTTCGCGGAGACCGCTGAAAAGGAGGGATTCGCGGAGATCGCCTCGGTGTTCCGGCACATCGCGATCGCGGAAAAGCAGCACGAAAAGCGGTACCGGGGCCTGCTGGCGAACGTGAAGTCGGGGACGGTCTTCAAGAAGGACAAGCCCACGGTCTGGCGTTGCCTGAACTGCGGGTACGTCCACGAGGGAGACGAGGCCGTCGATCGTTGCCCCGCCTGCGATCACGAGCAGGCCTATTTCGAGTTGCTGGCGGAGAACTGGTAGGGGCGCCCCCGTGGCCGCCCCCGGAAAGGAGGTCCATCATGGCCGAGAGGCTCGAGGTCTACAAGTGCGAGGTGTGCGGGAACATCGTGGAGGTCTTTCACGGGGGGGCCGGCGAGCTCGTCTGTTGCAACGAGCCCATGAAGCTTCTCGACGAGAACACGGTGGACGCCGCCAGGGAGAAGCACGTCCCCGTGGTCGAGAAGGTCGAGGGGGGATACAAGGTGACCGTGGGGTCCACGCCCCATCCCATGGAAGAGAAGCACTACATCGAGTGGATCGAGCTGATCGCGGGCGACGCGGTGTACCGGAAGCACCTGAATCCGGGCGAGGCGCCGGAGGCCTCGTTCGCGATCGATGCGGACGGGGTGACGGCGCGCGAGTACTGCAACCTCCACGGCCACTGGAAGGCGTGAGCGACGGGCCGGGGCGAGCCATTCGCGCTGTAGTCGTTTCCCGCTCGGGTGCGGGCTGACGTTCGTAAGGAAAGGAGGATTCCCGTGGATGAATCGACCAAGCAAGCCCTCACCGACGGCCTGCTCAAGGCCATCCAGACGGAGCGGTACGGCCAGCACTTCTACCGCATGGCGTCGAAGGCGACGGCGGATGAAAAGGGCCAGGAGGTCCTGGCGCTGCTGGCGGACGAGGAGAAGGACCACGAGGATTTCCTTGCGGCCCATTACCGTTCCCTCTCCGAGCACGGCACGCTGGACCCCGAGGCGCAGCTGGGGCGTCGGGCCGATCTGGCCGGCGAGAACCCGATCTTCTCGGAGAAGCTCAAGACGCGGCTTCAGGACGCCCACCGCGAGATGACGGCGCTGGGCGTCGGCATCCAGCTGGAACTGGACTCGATCCGGTTCTACCGGGAGCAGGCGGAGAAGGCCCCGTCGAACGCCGCGCGCACCTTTTTCCAGGACCTTGCCGTGTGGGAGCAGGGGCACTACGACGCCCTTTTGAACCAACAGGAGACGTTGAAGGAGGACTACTGGAACGAGGCCGGCTTCGCGCCCTTCTAGAAAGCCGTGCATCCGCGTTTCGTCGTGGGAGACGGCGAGCCGTGCGACGCCACCCTAGCAGGAAAGGCGCGTTTTGCCTTTGCCGGTCGGAATCGAGTCGACGGATCAGGAGGACGACATGGACGCGGACCGGAGGGATTTTCTCAAGACGGCGGGGCTGGGCGCCCTGGCCTTTTCCCTGGGGTGCGCTTCGGGAGGCGACCTCCGCGCCGAGGAGGGGGGGGACGGTGAACCAGCCCCCCGGACCTATGCGCTCCCCCCCCTTCCCTACCCCGAGGACGCTCTCGAGCCGGACCTGGAGGCTTCGGTCCTCCGCGTCCACCACGACCGGCACCACGCCGGGTACGTCAAGGGGCTCAACGGCGTGCTGGAAGCCCTCGAAAACGCCCGGAAGGAGTCCGACTTCGCCCGCATCAAGAACCTCTCCCGGGACCTGGCTTTCCACGGATCGGGGCATCTGCTCCACGCCCTCTACTGGCGGAGCATGACGCCCGATCCCGCGGCGTCGCCCCCCGCGTCCGTCGCGAAGGTCCTTGGGAACCATTTCGGTTCCGTGAAGGGTTTCCTCGCCCAGTTCACCGCGGCCGCCAGGAAGGTGGAGGGGTCCGGCTGGGCGGTCCTGGCCTGGGAGCCGCTGGGGCGCCGCCTGCTCGTCCTCCAGGCCGAGAAGCACCAGAACCTGGCCTTCTGGGGGGCCGTGCCGATCCTGGTCTGCGACGTCTGGGAGCACGCCTATTACGACCAGTACCAGAACCGGCGCGGCGACTACGTGGACGCGTTCGTGAGACGGCTCGACTGGAACCGGGTGGAGCGGGGCCTCGACGGCGTCCGGAAGCGGGGGGCCTGATGCGGGACGGTTTCGGGGGTGCCTTTCGCGGGGCGCGCGCGTACAATGGACGGCCGCGGGGACCCATCCCGTAGTTTCTCGAGGAGGATGCGATGGCCCAGGCAAGCGCCGATCTGTTGAAGGCCCTCGACGGGGCCATGGAAGCGGAGCGCAAGGCCCGTGCGTTCTACCTGGACGCGTCGAAGAAGACGTCGAGCGAGCGCGGGCGGGATCTGCTCCGCCAGCTCGCGGCGTTCGAGCAGACGCATTTCGACCGGCTGTCCGAGCTCAAGGAGTCCCTGACCGGCGAAGGCCGCTACATCCTCTACGAAGGCACCGACCTCTCGTCCATCACGTCCGAGGTCCCGGCCGAGACCGACCAGGGCAAGGAGGAGAACCTCGAGAACGTCCTCGGCATCCTCCAGGTCGCCATCGACGCCGAGACGGAGGCCGCGGCGCGGTACAAGAAGCTTGCGGAGGAGACCGAGGACGCCGCCGGCCGGGAGATGTTCGTGCGCTTCGCCGAGGAGGAGACCAACCACCGGCGGATCCTCACCGACGAGTACTATCACCTCACCAACAAGGGCGGCATCTGGCAGTGGGGGGACTAGGGGAAATCCCAGATCCCAGATCCCAAAGCAGCCAAGCCGCAACAACCGCGAGAGGGCTCTCACCGCCGAGGACGCCGAGAACGCAGAGGTTCAGGAGGTACCATTCCCTCGGAACCTCTCTGCAATCTCTGCAGTGGGATCCTCAGGCAAAAATTTCACCGGTACAGCTTTGGAGGGCGAGGGTCTCCGAAGGACCCGCCATAGCCCTTGCACGGGGCGCGGGCTTTCCCTCTCACTTGCCCACTTTGAGCCGCTCGCCCGCGCGGTCGTCGATGCAGCCGATGCCCTCGATCTTCTTCACCGTCTTCTCGATGTCGTAGGGGATCCGCCGCCACGTCACGGTCTTCTTCTCCCGGTCCCAGAGGACGTAGCACGCCCGGTTGTCGTGGTCCCGCGGCTGCCCCACCG
>CAZDSO010000132.1:11600-14192 GCA_964508045.1 uncultured Planctomycetia bacterium
CGGTCCCAGAGGACGTAGCACGCCCGGTTGTCGTGGTCCCGCGGCTGCCCCACCGAGCCGATGTTGACGATGGCCTTGCGGCGTCGGCCCAGGTCCACGGTGAAGTCGAGCTCCGGCGGCAGATCGCATTCCAAATCGTCGTAGATGACGCACGGGTGGTGGCTGTGTCCGCAGAACATCAGCTCGCCGAACATCCCGAAGATTTCATGCAGCTTCTCCTCGCTCCAAAGCACGTGGGACTTCTTGCAGAACACGTAGTCGGAGATGGGGTCGAGCGGGGAGCCGTGGACGTAGAGCACCGGCCCTTCCGTGTGGTCGTAGGGAAGGGAATCCAGGTAGTTCCAGCGGGACTTCTTCTTTCCGCACAGCACCAGGCACTTGGGCAGCATGGTATCGCGCTGGCAGCGGATCGCCTCGGCGGCGAGGTAGTTGAAGCCGAACGGCCCGTTGATCAGGGCGAAATCGTGGTTCCCCTTGACCCCGAACACGCATTCACGCCGCACGATGTCCGTGCAGAGCACGGGGTCCGGACCGTAGCCCACGATGTCCCCGAGGTGGACGATGTCCTCGACGTCGTGCTTTTCGATGTCCGCCATGACGGCCTCGAGGGCCTCGAGGTTCCCGTGGATGTCCGAGATGAGCGCGCGCATGCGTCCCCCTGCAAAAACGGTTTCCGTCTCGAAGCGTTGGAGACGGGTATTGCACCATGAGGGTACAATAAATGTGTAGACATTTTTTCCGCCGTGTCATCGCCAGGAGGCACCCATGCCCGAGACGTTCACCGCCGTTCCGGTCACCGACCGCGTCCACTGGGTGGGTGCGGTCGACTGGTCCGTGAGGAACTTTCACGGCTACGAGACCGGACGGGGCACCACCTACAACGCCTACCTCGTCACCGGGGAGAAGAACGTCCTGCTCGACACCGTCAAGGCCCCCTTCTCCCGGGAGATGCTGAGGCGCGTCGCCTCCGTTCTCGATCCGGCGTCCATCGACGTGATCATCTCCCACCACACCGAGATGGACCATACGGGCGCTATGCCCGAGGTGCTCCGCGCCGTGAAACCGGACGCCGTCTACGCCTCCAAGATGGGCGTCCAGGCCCTGAAGGACCACTTCGGAGACCTCGACGGCCTCACGTCCGTCGAGGACGGCCAGACCCTGCGGATCGGGGACGCCTCCTTCACGTTCGTCGAGACCCGCATGCTCCACTGGCCCGACAGCATGTTCAGCTACCTGCAGGAGGAGAAGGTCCTCTTCTCCAACGACGCCTTCGGGATGCACCTCGCCTCGAGCGAGCGCTTCGCCGACGAGCTGCCGCGCGATTTGCTGGAGCAGGAAGGCGCGAAGTACTACGCGAACATCCTTCTGCCCCTGTCGGGGATCGTCCTGAAACTCTTCGAGAAGATGGAGGGCCTCGCCCTGCCGCTTTCGATCATCGCCCCCGACCACGGGCCGATCTGGAGGCGGGAGCCGGAGGCGATCCTCGGCCTCTACAAGCGCTGGGCTTCCCAGAAGCGGGACGATTCGGCCGTGGTCGTCTACGACACGATGTGGGGCTCCACCCGCGCCCTCGCCCGGGCCGCCGCGGAAGGCCTCGCGGGGAACGGCACGCGCGTGAAAGTCATGGAGATCGGCCCCAATCACCGGAGCGACGTGGCCACCGAGATCCTCGAGGCGGGCGCCCTGCTCGCGGGCTCGCCCACCATGAACAACAACCTCTTTCCCACCGTGGCCGACGTCCTGACCTACCTCAAGGGCCTGAAACCGAAAGGGCTGGTCGGCGCCGCGTTCGGGTCCTTCGGCTGGAGCGGGGAAGCGGTCAAGCAGCTCGCGGACGTCCTCGACGCCATGAAGGTGGAGACGGTCGGCGAACCCCTCAAGGTCAAGTACGTCCCCGGCCCCGAGGAACTCGCCCGCGCCCGTGCCCTCGGCGCCGACGTCTCCAAACGCTTGAAGGCCAGAAGGAGATGAGATCATGGATGCCTGCTTCAACCCCCAGGAGATCGCACGGATCGCGAAACGGATCGAGGCCAACGGCGCCTCCTTCTATCGCGGCGCCGCGGAACGCGCCGACGACCCCTTCGCGAAGGAACTGCTCGAGAACCTCGCCAGCATGGAAGAGGAGCACCACCGTCGTTTCGGGGATCTCGAAACCCGCTGGACGTCCCCGGAAAGCCTCGAGACCTTCTTCGATCCCGACGGCGACGCGTCCAAGGTCCTGACCGCATTCGCCGACGGCAAGATCTTCGACGTCTACAGCGAGACGGGCCCTCCCGTCACCGGCAAGGAGACGCTCGAGGAGATCCTCGAAACCGCGCTCGGCATGGAGAAGGACTCCGTCGTCTTCTACCTCTCCATCCAGGCCTGCGCCAAAACCGGGCAGGATCGGGAAAGGATCGGCGAGATCATCCAGGAGGAGATGAAGCACATCACCCTGCTCGGCGACGCGCTGGAGAGGCACCGGAAAGGCGATTGCTCGTAATCGGGCTGGAATCGGAACACTGTTTTGATAAGCCGGGAAAAACCGTGATCGGTGGCCGCCTTGGAGGGCGAGCCTCTCCTCCTTCGCTTGCAGGTGGTTGCGAGAGCTAC
>CAZDSO010000133.1:0-14177 GCA_964508045.1 uncultured Planctomycetia bacterium
TCTTAAATTTTCTGACAAGCGTCCTTGCTTCATTAACTCGCGGAATAAATTTTAAATGTTTTTTCTTCCCTTCTCCCAGAGCGCCCGTTACAAAAATCAGGTCTTTAGCTTTTGCGCCGCTG
The DNA here is from genome assembly GCA_964508045.1 of uncultured Planctomycetia bacterium. Lineage (GTDB taxonomy): Bacteria > Planctomycetota > JAKEIC01 > JAKEIC01 > CAZDSO01 > CAZDSO01. The sequence continues at coordinate 123 of CAZDSO010000133.1, forward strand.
CGCAATACCAAACATTTTTTTTCAACCTTTTCTGTGGTCCGAAAGACCTCGCAAACTGTACAATTCCAAAAAGTTATGTAAAGATCGGAGGAGACCGCCATGACCGATCCCACCCCACATCCAAACGATTCCCTCGAAGAACTCCAGGAAAAACTCCGCGACTTCTCTCGCAAGTACGAGAGGCTCCTCGTCGAACTCGAATCCAAATCCGAGCAACTCGCCCTCATCAACGGACTCCTCAAACTCACCGTCTCCGACGTCACGCTCCAGGAAATCCTCAACGTCTTCAGCAAGAACCTCAAGACCATCTGCCCCTTCGACCGCCTCGATGTCGCCCTCTACAACCCCGAGAAAAAGGGCTTCGAAATCCCCTTCGCCCTCGCCGGCGGAGCCATCCAGAAAAACCCCGACGAGTACGCACGACCCTGGGGATCCACCGTCATCACAGCCGTCTTCGAGGAACGAAAACCACTCCTTCGATCCGACATCCGCAAAGACTTCTCCTTCGATACCGACAGGCTCTTCGTGGAAAAAGGTTTCTCCACCGAACTCCTCTTCCCCCTCGAAATCGAGGGACGCGTCGTCGGCACCCTCGACATCGCCTGCTTCGAGGCCGGCAAACTCACCGAGCAACACCTCCATACGCTCTACGAGGTCTCCAACGCCGTCGCCGTCGCCGTCCATCGCTACCTCGTCAAACACGGCATCCCCTTCTGACATGATGGAACGCTGTTCACATTGCGCCCTCCCCATCCCCAAGGAATTCCCCGACAACCCAAAAAGACTCTGCCCCGAATGCTACCGGAAAACCGTCGGGACCTGCATGATCTGCGGCGGCACTCCCGTCGACGTCGTCGAGTTCCAGCGCGTCTACGGACTCCTCGTCATCGGATTCTCCGGGAAACGCGTCCTCGTCCTCTGCCCCGACTGCACCCGCCGGCGCGGTCTCAAGAACCTCCTCTACACCGCCTTCTTCGGGTGGGCCGGCCTCACCCCCTTCTACCGTTCCCTCAAGGCACAACGGGCCAACCTCCGCTCCCTCTTCAAGCGCCCCTCCCTCCCCACCGCCCTCAAACCCCTTTTCTTCCTCCTGGCCTTCGCCGGCCCGATCCTCCTCGCCATCGCCCTCGCCCTCCTCCTCCTCCTCCCCGGAAAGGACGCCCCTCCCTCCCCCCTCCACCCCCTCGACCCCGCCGCCCGACGCCTCAAGCTCGAGGGCGACGCCGAACTCCGCGCCGGCCACCCCGAACGCGCTTCCGCCTTCTACCGCAAGGCCCTTCGCGAAGCGCCGCGAAGCGCCATGCTGCGCTTCGCCCTCGGCTACGCCCTCCAGGAGGCCGGGCGCCTCGACGAGGCGGAAGCCGAATACCGCCGTACCCTCCGACTCCTTAACGGACTCCCCTATCCGCGCCTCGCCCGCACCCTCGGCCTCCTGTTGCTGCAACGCGGAAAACCCGACGAGGCCGCGGACGTCCTCTCCACCGCCGTGAACGACGACCGCTTCCCCACCCTCGAAACCCTCGGCCTCCACCGCGCCTATCAAGACGCCCTCCAGCAAGCCGGCCGGCGCCCCGAAGCCCTGTCCCTCTACCGCGCACGCCTCGAAACCGATCCCGCGCATCCCGTCCTCCTGTACCTGGTCGCCCGCCTGCTCATCAACGACGCCCCCGCGAAAGCCCGCCGCCACCTCGAGGAAGCACTCGAAACCGATCCGGATTTCTTTCACGCCTCCCTCGCGCTCGCCCATCTCGAGAGGCGATCCGGACGTCTCGAAGCCTCGGCGCACGCCTTCCGAAGCGCCCTGAGACTCAGGCCCGGATCCCGCCAGGCTCTCTTCGCCCTCGGCGAGACCCTGGTCTGGGACGGACGCTACGAGGAAGCCCGCGAGACCTTCGCCGGGCTCGCGGCCGAAGCCCCGGGCTCGCTCCTCGCCCCGCTGGGTCAGGCCCTGATCGCCCTCTGGGAGGGCGACCGCAACCGGGCCCGGGAGAGGATCGAGGCCATCCTCGATGAGGCGGAACGCGGATTCGCCTTCCGGGAAGCGAGCCTGCTCCGCGGACTGCTTTTCGCCTCGTCCGGCCAGGGCCGCAAGGCGCAGGGGGATTTCCACAAGGTTCTCGAGGCCGGGGCGGACCCGGGCCAACAGGGACGCGCATGGCTGTGGATAGCGGAGGTCCGCCTCCGGCTTCTTGGAGAGGCGGACGCCCGGGATGCGTTTCGCCGGGCAGCGAAGGCAGGGCCGCCCTGGGTCAGGGAGATCGCCCGGTTCTGCGCGAAGGAGGGGAGGGAGACCGGCTGCATGGAGCGGTTCGACGAAACGCCCTTGCGGCCCTGGAAACCCTTCGCCGCCCACTTTGCGGCGCTGTGGCTCCGTTCGCGTGGACGTCGAGAGGAGGCCCTTCGGCTTCTGTCCCGGGCCCCGGCGGGACCGGATTTCCTGGAGCGGATGAAGGCGTCTCTCCGGGCGTCGATGCGCTAGCCCCGGATCCGCCGCGCGGCGCTCGCGCCCGTGGAGCGGAGGGGGCGGGAGGTTACTTCTCGATCGTAGACCAGCGCCAGAGACCCAACCGCAGCCTCCTCGCCCTTTCCTGGGCCCGGAGGAATTCCTTCTTCCGGGAGAACCGCGCGTCGGTGTCCACGCGCGTGAGCCCGCTGTCGATCATGAGGCGGTTGATGAGATGCCCTTCGAGGTAGACGTAGGCCTCGATCTCGTGGTCTTCGTTGATGACGGCGCCCATGGGATACGCGGAGGCCCGCCGAACGGGCCTGAGGGTTTCCGGATCGGTGGGCGCGCCGAACTTCCACCCCTCGAAGCCGAGCCGGACGTAGACGTTCTCCTTCTTCCGGCGCCCGGTCTTGCCGGGACCTCCACCGAAGAGGAGCTCGTCGAGGTACTTCCCCGCGTCGTGCCCTCCGCCCTCCTTGAACTCCCGGCGGTACTGGGGCGAATCGACGCCGATCAGATGGACGGGCACTTCGAGTCCCCTGTCGTTCAGATCGAGCAGGAGGGTCTCGCCGTCGAGGATTTTGACGACCCGGTACCCGTAGCTCCTCAAGTCTCGCTCGAGTTCGAGTTTTTCCTGGTCCGTCGGGGGCTGCGTGCAGGCCAGGGGGACCAGGCCCATGAGCAAGGCCGCCAGGAAACGATTCATCGGACCTCCTCGTGGCATCGAAAGGTTCTCACGTCCACCGCCTCGGGCCGGTGGACGGAAGCCAGCTTACTAAGAAAACGTCCAACTCTCCAATCCTGAATGTTCGCTTCGCGAAAAATCAAACCACCGGGAAGGAATGACTTTTCGTCAGGTCGCCGTCGCCCGGAACAGGTCGGGCGCGTCCTCGAGGCCCGTCTGCACGAGTTCGTTGAGAAAGGTCGGTTTTTCGCCGGAGGCGACGAACGAGCCGCGGATCCTCCCGTCTTCGTCCCGCCCTCGCGGCACGAAGCGGAAGAGTTCCCGGATTTCGTATTCCCCGTTCGGGTCCAGTCCGACGAGTTCGGCGACAAGGCCGATCTTCCGGGATCCGTCCGGGAACCTCGCGATGTGGACGAGCAGGTCGATGGCGGAGGCGATCTGGGCCCTCACGGCCCGGAGGGTGAGTTCCACGCCGCCCATGAGGGCGGTGGTCTCCAGGCGGAAGAGGGAATCCTTGGGCGAATTGGCGTGGATGGTGGTCATGGATCCGGCGTGCCCCGTATTCATCGCCTGGAGCATGTCCAGGGTTTCGCCGCCGCGGACCTCGCCGACGATGATGCGGTCAGGCCGCATTCTGAGGGCCGTGCGGACGAGGTCGCGCATGGAAACCTCTCCGCGGCCTTCCTTGTCGGGCATCTTGACTTCGAGGTAGAGGACGTGGGGCGCCTTCAGCTGCAGTTCGGTCGCGTCCTCGATGACGAGGACGCGGTCGCGGGGGGGCAGGAAACTGGAGGTGAAGTTGAGGAGGGAGGTCTTGCCGGTTCCGGATCCTCCGGAGAAGACGAGATTCTTCCTCGCCTCGACGACGATCTGGAGGAGGCGCACGAGGGTCTTGTCGAGCGATCCCAGGCGGAGGAGGGTCTCCGTGTTGAACACGGCTCGCTGGAATTTCCGGATGGCGACGAAGGTGCTTCCCCGGGCGCAGGGGGGGGCGACGACGTGGACGCGGGAGCCGTCGGGAAGGCGGGCCTCCATGGTGGGATGCCTTTCGTTGACGGTGCGGTCGACGTAATGGGCGATGTTGTTGACGGCCGCGATGAGGGACTGGGGCGTCTCGAACGTTTCCGGAACCTTCTCGAGCCGCCCGTCCCGCTCCACGTAGATCTCGTCGAACCGGTTGATGAGCACTTCGGAGACGGCGGGATCGTCCATGTACTTCTTGACGGGCGCCAGGAAGGTGCTGATGATGTACGCGAACCGTTCGTCGATCATGGCGTGATCACTCTCCCCCGTTCCCGTCCTTTTTGCGTTCGTCTTTCTCCTCGCCGGAGCTCGACGTCCAGGTGCCGCCGGCCTCGATGTCCACGGCGAGTTTGAACTTCTTCTTGTTCTGCCGCCACCACTTCCGCCACATCCCGATCACTTCCTTTCGGTCGCTCTCGGCGCCGTACGGGTCGAAATCGAATTTTTTTCCCGTCAGGCGCCGCAGCGTCGTGACGGCGAGGAGGCGGACGGAATCGTCGGGGTGTTCGAGCCAGTCGATCAGGATGGGGACCCCCGAGAGGTCCCCGAGATCCGCGAGGGCCTCGGCGACGCGAAGCCGGACGATGGGGCGCTCGTCCTCGAGATGGGGGGCCAGGTGCCTGGCGGCCTTGTCCATGCCGAGGTTCCCGAGCGCCTCGGCGCTGATGCCGCGCGTGTCGGGATGCTGAAGCCCCGTCACGAGGGATTCGAGGGCCCGTGGATCCCGCACGGCGCGAAGGACCTCGGCCGCCCGGGTCATGGCCTGGGCGCCCTTGGACCGGTACACCTCGAGCAGGAAGGGGACGACGGTGTGGCCCATGGCCACGAGTTCCTCCTTGATCGCCGGCCATTCGCTGTCGTCCTCGGTGCCCAGTTTCTTGATGATCTCCATGGCCCTCTCCTGGGCCTGTTGTTCCTCCTTCTTCGAGGCGAAGGGCTGGGCCTGGGCGCGAAGGAGCCGGATCTCGAACTGCAGATCCTTGTACCGCACCTCGAGATCCTGATACAAGCTCTGGAGTCGGCGAAGCTTGTCACCGTGCTCCTCCTTCGCCTCCTCCACCACCTGAAGCCTCGAATGGAGATCGAGGGTCCGCTCCGTCAGCTTCTGGATCTGGCTGGCGCTTCCGTTGACGCATCCCGCCGCCAGGACGGGAAGCAGGAAGAAACCGCATGGAAACAAGCGCATGAAGTCACCTTTCCGGGGGGGATTGGAGCCGCCGACGATTCCCCGCGCCGGCGTCAGAGATTCCGTTCCACGACGCCGAGCAGGTCCTCGTTCTTGAAGGGCTTCCGGACCACTTTTCCGGGCGGGACCTTTTCCTTGCTCAGCATCTCCGAGTCATAATAGGAGGTTATCACCACGATGGGAAGGGTCGGGTGGGTTTCCTGGACCTTGGCGACCAGCTCCTCGCCCATCATTTCCGGCATGACCCAGTCCGTGAGGAGGAGGTCGAACGTTCCCGAGGAAAGCCGGTCCAGCGCCTCGCGCCCCCCCCCGGCCATTTCCACCGTGTGCCCCGCCTTCGCCAGGACGTCGCGGACCAGGTTCCTCGCCAGCTCGCTGTCGTCGACCACGAGGATCTTCGCCATGGCTCAACCCTTCAGAACACGGTCGATTTCCCTCACCAGCCGCTCGACCTTGAAGGGCTTGCGGAGATGGCCCGAGGCCTTCATGCGCGTCGCCGTGTCCTGGACCTCCTTTTCATCGAGTCCCGACAGGATGATGAAAGGAGCCGTCTTCCCCTTCTGCCTGAGCTGCCGGATCAGATCCTGCCCGCTCATCTCGGGCATGTCCAGATCGATGAGGAAAAGGTCGTACGCCCTCTCCTCCACCTTCTCCAGAGCAAGAACACCGCTGAGGGTCCCCTCCACCTCGTGCCCTCTCTTGCTCAGAAGGTGCTTCAGAAAGGAATGAATGCTCTTCTCGTCGTCGACGAGAAGGATCCTCGCCATCGGCTTTCTCCCGGATCGAATCTCGTGCCCTCTTCGCCCCGAACGACGCCCCCATCCCACGGTCGGGCGACGCAAGGCGACCAGGAATACTCTACGACAGGGCGCCCTCCCCGGCAAGCGGATTCCACCGGCACGCGCCGGCCCGGCTCAATCCCGCAGGCGGCTGATGTGGCGCTTCCAGGACGACTCCATCCCGGCCCAGTCGAAACCCTCGACGGAGGCCTGCGCGTCCGCCCCGCCCCGCAAGCGCTCGAAGATCCGCGACAGGGCGTCCCGATCCCCCCTCGGGTCATGGCGGAGAAAGTGCACCACGCTCCAGCTCTCGGCCCCGAAGAAGTCTTCCTGGCTGGAAAACGCCTCCCGGTCCATCCTCACGAGACGATCGAGGGCCGTCAGCCCGTCCGCGGAGAGCGCTTCTTTCACCTTCCCGGCGGAGGTCGCGTCGACGGCATCCAGGTGGAGACGCTCGTCGCCCTCCGAGGGAATGGCCCGGAAATACCGGGCGAGCCCCTCCTCGATCCAGGGGGGAGCGCCGGCCTCGCGGGCCCGCATCCGGGCCAGAAGCTCCGCCACCGCCCCGAGCCGCTTCGAGGATTCCGAGGATCCCCGGACCAGGATCTCGTCCGTCGCCGTGTTCCAGGCCGCGTCCTCCCCCGCCTCCACCATGTCCCCGGGAAAATGGTACGTCTCGTACGTCGCGTCGTCCGAGATCAGGTAGATCGTGCGGTCCCCCTCGAGCTCCCCTCCCGTGATCATGGATACCGCCGACTGCAAGGACACGATCCACCGGCCCAGAACCCGCGCCGACCGGGACGAGGCGTCGCTGTGGATCGGGCCCAGCGCGGACTGCAGGGTGGTCTCCCGGGACAGCGGAAGCCCGTCCCGCGCCCAGGCGTAGCGGTCCCGCGCCCGCTCGGCCTCTTCCACCCCGGACCCCGCGCCCGCCTTCGCCAGGCGGAACGCCTTCTGGGCCGCCGCGACGGCGGCGTCCTTCTCCCCCTGCATCAGGTACACATGCGCCAGCGCCTGGAACGCCTCGACGAGCCTTCCGTCGGCTTCGATGGCGGCCCGCAGGTCCTCCTCGGCGCGCGCCAGGACGCCCGACCCCCGTCCGGTCCGCAGGCGGGCCTTCGCCCGCCAGACCGCGGCCTGCGGGAAGCCCTTCCCGAGGTCCATCGCCTTCTGGAAGGCTTCACCGGCGTCCACGTGCCTGCCCCGGGCCATGAGCGCGCGGCCCAGGTAGAAGGGGGGAAGGGGATTCTCCGGCGCCAGCTCCGCGGCCAACTCGAACGCTGACGCCGCCTCCTGGTAGTTGGCCGCGGAGAACCATTTCTTCCCCGCCCGGAGTTTTCCACGGGCCGCTTCGGACATCTTGTCGATCCAGTCGGATTCTCCGCGGATGTCCAGTCCTTCTGTCGCCTCCGCATCCACGCGCTCGGAGGCGAACCCTTCCAGCCACGCCGGCTGGACGGTCCCCGTGACGCGGACGGCGTCGAAGACCACGTGCGCCCCGAACGTTCCGAAACCGAGGGGACCCTCGCGGACGTCTTCGTCTGAAACGTTCATCACCGTGCTTCCGTCCACGATCATGCGGATGCCCCGCCCGCGGATCTCGATCTCCACATCGTACCAGGTTCCGCACGTCACCTCGGGCCGGCTGGCGGTTTTCAGGGTGTTCTTGGGGAATTTGTGCAGGTAGGAGCCCATCTCGCCTTCCCGGTTCCTGTAGCCGAGCGTGGCGAGGTATCCGCGGCTGTTCGTGTTGCTGAAGAGGCGGAAGATGATCTCGCGTTTCACGCCGGATTGGACCTGCGCCCTGGCCTCGATCGTGACGTTTCCCGTGAAGATCGTCTTCAAGTAGGCAAAGGCGAAATCGCCACCCTCCGCAGAGACGTGCAGGGCTCCGTCCTCGACCCACATCTCGTCCGAGCCCTCACGCCCCTGCAATACGCCTTCCCAGTCGCGCAACTCGTCCGGATCCTCGAACGCGTAATCGAACGTGACGGTCCGATCCTCGTTGACGTCGACCTTCCCGCCGAAGATGTCCGCGGGAAAGGCGTCGCCCCCCCGGGCCGGAAGGGCGGCAAACGCAACGAGTGCGGGAACGAGCAACAGCCGGCAGGGTGTCTTCATGGCTTCCCCCTCCTTACGAGCGTTTCATTGTACCAGGGCCCCGGCCCGGTTCAAGGCGGAGTGCTGCAAAGTTGCCTGCTCTTCGGCAACGCTGCTGCGCCACTCCACTTCGTTCCGTGGCTCACGACGAACGTCGGCTCGCGCCCAACGAAGACACCTACAGCGCGAATGGCTCGGCAGCAGCGCGCATGACGCGCGTTATCCCCCCAGGGGGTCGAAGAGGCGGGCGCTGGGCTTCACGATGGTGGGCTGGATGAAGAAGAGGAGTTCCTTGCGCTTCTGCACCTTCCAGTAGCTCTTGAAGAGGAGCCCCAGGATGGGGATGTCGGAAAGGAGGGGAACGCCCTTCTCCACCACGGAGGACTCCTTCTGGAAAAGCCCGCCGAGGATCACCTCGAAGCCGGAGGGGACGGTGACCGTGGTCTTCACGCGCCGGTCGGACGTGTAGGGATTCTTGATGCCGGGGCCCACCTCGACCACGCCGGCCTGCGTGTTCACGGTGGTGAGGATGTCCATCTGGATGCTGTCCTCCCCGATCAGATAGGCCTTGATCTGCATCGAGATGCCGATGGGAAGTTCCTTGATCCGGATGTTGGCGCTGTTCCCCCTCAGCTGGACGGTCTGGTACGGGATCCTCTGCAGGGTCGTGATCTTGGCCTGCGTTCCCGAGACGACCAGAAGTTCCGGCTTGGCGAGGATGTTCGCGACCTGGTGCTCGCCGAGGGCGCGCATCGCCATGCTCACGGACCCCACCCGTTCCCGGGACTTGCTGACGAAGTTTCCCTCGGCGTCGACCTCGTCCACGGTCCCGAATCCGAAGGAGGTGCCGGCATACTGGATCTTGGAAGTCAGGAGGGAATCGATGTAGGACTCGGACTGGTTCCGGATGGTAAAGCCCCGGAAGAAGGTGTCCTTGGAGGACTTCCGGTCCAGATTCACCTCGAGGCCGGTCTGGAGGTCGCGGTTGGAAAGGGTCTCCACGATCCGCACGCTGATCTTGATCTGGGGCTGATCCTCCTCCAGGAATTCCAGGAGGGAGCGGAACAGATCGACGTTGTCCTTGGATCCCGTGATGGCCAGAAGGCCCAAGTGATCGTGGGCGTGGAGGGTGAAGTCCTTTCCGTTCTTCAGGCCGTAGCGGCCCAGCACCTTCGTCACGAGATCGCGGATGTGGGACTCCTTGGATTTGAATCGGTACCAGACGGTCTCCCCTGCGGGGCCCTTCAGCTTCCCGCGAGAGAAGCGGGCCTCCTTCTTCTCCCCGGCCGCGACGGCGGCGGGAAGGGCCGCCGTCAGGCACGCGGCCAGGATCGCGCCGAGCGCTCGCCTCATCGCGTTTCGCCTCCTCATGGGCTCTCAATCCTCCCGGGGGAACAGAAACCGCTCGCTGGGTTCCACGATGCGGGGCGTGATGAACACCAGAAGCTCCTTCTTCTTCGTGGTCGTCCAGTAACTCTTGAAAAGCAGGCCGAGCAGGGGGATGTCCATCAACAGGGGCACGCCTTTCTCGACGACGGCGTTCTCGTTCTGGTACAGACCCCCGATGGACAGCTTCGAGCCGTTGTCCAGGATCACCGTGTCCGAGATCTCGCGCACGTCCGTAAGCGGGTTCCTCGCGCCCTGGGAGATCTCCACGAACCCCACGACGTTGGTCACCTTCGCGTAGATCGACAGCTTGATCTTGTCCTTCGAGATCACCCAGGGCGTCACATGGAGGGTCACGCCCACGTCCGAGTAGTCCGTGGAAATGATCTCGCTGGTCCCGTGAAACGTGATCTTCTGGTAGGGGTACTTGCCTCCCGAGAAGACTTCCGCCTTGACCCCGTTGGTCACCAGGATGTCGGGCTGGGCGAGGATGTCGGAGAACTGGTACTCGCTCAGGGCGCGGATGGACATCGTGATCGCCCCCACCCGGTCGTACTGCTTCTGGTCGAGGATGTTGCCCTGGCTGTCCACCGTCCCGAACTCGGTGGTCGTCCCCTGGAAGTCGACGCTTGTCGAAATCAGGCTGTCCAGGTAGGACTGGGGTTTGTTGTTCATCTGGAATCCCCGGAAGAAGGTGCGTTCCGAGGTCTTCCGGTCCCAGGAGATGTCCAGCCCCGACTGGATGTCGCCCGATTTCACGTTCTCCGCGATCTGCACGCTGATGCGGACTTGCGGCCGCTTTTCGTCCAGGAAGGAGATGAGTTTGATGACGGTCTCCACCGTGTCCGGGGGCCCCGTGACCGCGAGAATGCCGTTCTTGTCGTCGCGGTCCAAGAAGTAGTGCTTGTTGACGGCCATGCCCTGCTTGGCCAGCACCTGGGCCACATGGTCGAAGACGCCCTGGCGCCCCGGCCGGTACCGGTACCAGAGGGTCTCCATCTTGTCGGACTGCAGTTTTTTCCGGAAAAACCGTACGTTCTTCTCGCCTGCGTCGGCGGGTCCCGAGAACAATCCCCCGAGCAGCGCCAGGCACGGGAAGAGAACGGATGCCCTCAAGAGGTTGGCCATGCCGTCCATAAAAAAACGAAGGGCTCCGAACGGAGCCCCCCTCTGCATGATTCTCGATGTGGCGCGCCCTCTCCCTAGTCCTTCAGGGCCTTGATGACGAGGCTCGTGATGTCGGGCACCTTCTTCCCCTTGATCTTGATCGAACCCGCCTCGCCGATCAAATCGTATCCCTTCTCCCCGGCGACCTTCTCGAGGGCGGAGGAGAATTTCTGGTTCGCTTTTTCGAGGAGAATGTAGTACTGGGGATCGTCCTTCCCCTTCTTCTGGGCTTGCACGTATTCCGGGATCGCCTTGAAGACCTTCACGATCTTGATCACGCCCGCCTTCTCGAAATCGTCGGCATCCCCGTAGTAGATCTTGTTCTCGTCGATCTCGACGTCTCCCTCCGCGGCGAGGGTGGGCAGGAGAAAGGACGCTCCCAGGAGTCCGGCGATCAGGATTCGTGGCATGGGCACTCTCGCAAAAAATTCATCCGCCCTGACACTCTATCGGTAGACCCCCAGATCGGATGCACCTCTAATTCTAAGTGTATGTTTATTTTTCCTCGAATCAAGGCCGGGAGGAACAAGTTACAGAACTGAGACAAGGAGGGAACCATGGTTCCCTTGCCGATCTCCCCCCGTTCTTCCTCCCTCTAAACGGCGGGGACGGCCGCAAGTTCAGCCTTCTTCGGAAAAAGATCCATACATTCTTTGCAGCGGCCGGATTTCGCCCCTGGAGAAGCGCTTCAGCTCCCCCGCCGCGGGCGTCCGGAGCCTCCGCCCTCCCGCCGCTTGCCGCGGCCGCCTCCCCGGCCTCCGCTTCCCCGGTCCCGGCGCGACGAGGAGCGGCGCCGGTCGCCCCGGTCTCCCCCGCCGGACCGGGAAGCGGCCCGTTCTTCCTCGCTTCGGGTCGTGAGTTTCACCTTGCCGGCGTCGTCGATGTTCAAGACGTGCACGGTGACGCGGTCGCCTTCCTTCATGACGTCCTCGACGCGCTCCACGTACCCGGTTCCCATTTCGGAGATGTGCACGAGCCCCTCGGTTCCCGGCAGGATTTCGACGAAGGCGCCGAAATCCTTGACGGAGGTGACGACGCCCTCGTAGGTCTTCCCGATCTCGGGGGTGGCGAGGAGCCCCTCGACGTATTCCCGGGCCTTGTAGACAGACCTGGCATCTCTTCCCGAGATGGCGACGCGGCCGTCGTCCTCCACGTCGACTTCGACGTCCATGTCCGACTGGATCTTCTTGATGGTTTTTCCTCCCGGGCCGATGACGAGGCCGATCTTATCGGGGTCGATCATGACCATGGAGATGGCGGGGGCGTATTCGGAAAGATCGGGGCGCGGGGCGGGTAGCGCTTTTTCCATCTGGTCGAGGATGTGGAATCTTCCCTTGCGTGCCTGCTCGAGGGCGTTTCCGAGGATCTCTTTCGAGATGCCGTCGATCTTGATGTCCATCTGGAGGGCGGTGACGCCTTCACGCGTGCCGGCCACCTTGAAATCCATGTCGCCGTGATGGTCCTCGTCGCCCAGGATGTCGCTGAGGATGCAGACCTGTCCCTCTTCGAGGACGAGTCCCATGGCGATGCCGGCGATGTGCGTCCGAAGGGGGACGCCGCCGTCCATGAGGGCAAGGGAGGCGCCGCAGACCGTGGCCATGGAGGAGGAGCCGTTGGATTCGAGGATGTCGGAGACGATCCGGATCGTGTAGGGAAACGCTTCCCAGTCGGGCAGGAGAGGGGTGACGGCGCGTTCCGCCAGGTGGCCGTGTCCGATCTCTCGACGTCCGGGTCCGCGGATGGGCTTGGTTTCGCCGACGGAGAACGGAGGGAAGTTGTAATGGAGGAGGAACCGCTTGCGGGACTCCTCGAGGAGCCCGTCGATGCGTTGCTCGTTCTCGATGCTCCCCAGCGTCAACGCGACGAGGGCCTGGGTTTCCCCGCGCGTGAAGAGGGCGGATCCGTGGGTTCTCGGCAGGAGTCCGGGCTCGGAGGTGATGGTGCGGATGTCCTGGTAGCCCCGTCCGTCGATCCGTTTCCCGGAGAGGATGGCCCGTCGGTGGGCCTGGTGGTGGACCTTCTCGAAGGCTTTCTTGAAGGCCATCTCCCGGTCGCGTTTCTCCTCCTTGTCGAGGTCCTCGGGGATCCGCTGCTGGAGCATCTCTTCCCTCAGCGCCTTGACGGCGTCCTTCCGGGCGAACTTGCCCTCGGTCCTGAGGGCGGCCTCGAGACGGTCGCCGAGAGCGGACGCGATTTCCTTCACGAGGGTTTCGTCCCCCTCATCGTTCTCGACGTCGGCCACGGGCCGTGCGACCTTCTCGATGATCTCGTCCTGGAGGTCGATGATCTCGTCGATGACCTTCTGCGCCTCGTCGAGCGCCTCGAGGAGGGTCTCCTCGGGGACCTCCCGGGCTTCTCCCTCGACCATGGCGAGGTTGCCCCGCCGCCCGCAGACGACGAGGTTGAGCGGGGAGTTCTCGTAGTCCTCGTGTGTGAGGTTCACCTTCATCCCGCCGTCGACAAGTCCCATGCGGACGGCGCCGAGCGGTCCCTTGAAGGGCATGCCGGAGATGGACAGGGCCGCGGAGGCCCCGATGATGGAGGGGATGTCGGGGTCGTTGATCTCGTCGAAAGAGAGGACCATGCAATGGATCTGCACCTCGTCCTTGAAGTCCTCGGGGAAGAGGGGTCGGACGGGGCGATCGACGAGCCGCATGGTGATGATTTCCTTTTCGGTGGGTCTTCCCTCGCGCTTGAAGAATCCGCCGGGGAACTTGCCGGCGGAATACGTCTTCTCGCGGTAATCCACCTGGAGCGGGAAGAAGTCGATCCCGGGGCGGGGGGGGCCGGTGACCGCCGCGACGAGAACGACGGTCTCGCCGTACCGGACCAGTGCGGCGCCGTCCGCCTGCTTGGCCATGCGGCCGACCTCGATGGACAGCGTCCGTCCTCCGATGTTCTTTTCCACTTGAATGATGTTCACTTCGTGTCCTCCGAAAGGCAGGTAAAGAGAATCGTCATGCGGGAACCGAAATTGCGGACGGGCGCGGCGGGACGGGTTGGATGCGGAAGATGCGGAAAGAAAGGAAGACTTGTCTTCCCTTGTTTCCAGATCTTCCCCTTCCGCCCGGCCACCGCACTACCGGCGCAGACCCAGCCTCTTGACCAGGCTGGTGTATCGGTCCGCGGAAACCTTCTTCAGGTACTTCAACAACTTCGAGCGCCGGCTCACCTGCATCAGAAGGCCGCGGCGGGAGGCATGGTCCTGGGAATGGACCTTCAAGTGCTCCGTCAGATGGCGGATGCGTTCCGTCAGCAAGGCCACCTGGACCTCCGGCGATCC
>CAZDSO010000134.1:0-13902 GCA_964508045.1 uncultured Planctomycetia bacterium
GCCGGGCAACATCATGGTGACGCGGGACGGGCGCGTGCTGATCGGCGACTTCGGACTGGCCCAGATCGAGGCGGCGGCCACCCTCACCCGTTCCGACGAGATCGTGGGCACGCCGATCTACATGAGCCCGGAACAGGCGCGCGGGGATCGGGAAGGGGTGGGTCCCCCCACCGACATCTATTCCCTCGGCGCCACGCTCTACGAGGCGCTCACCCGAACGCCCCCCTTCGAGGGGACGGACATCCACAGCATCCTTTCCCAGGTGATCGCGACCGATCCCGCCCCGCTGAGGTCCCGCCGGCCCCCGATCCCGCGGGACCTCGAGACGATCTGCTTCAAGGCCATGGAGAAGGACCGGCGGAGACGCTACCCCTCGGCCCGGGCCATGGCCGACGATCTGACGAGGTTTCTCCGGGGCGACCCCATCCATGCCCGCCCGCCCACCTGGACCTCGCGGGCGTTCCGGAAGATGCGCCGGAACAAGCCCGCCGCCATGATGATCCTGCTGGCCGTGGTGGCCGCGCTTTCCGCCGCCGCCTTTCTCGTGGGAAAGCGGATCCGCGACGACAGCATCGTCCGGGACGCCCTCCAGGCGGGCGAGCGGCATCTGGAAGCGGGCCGGGAAGCCTTCCGGCGGAAGATGCGCCTCTGGAAGGAGGTGGAAGCCATCGAGGCGAGCCTGGGACGGAACCAGAAATCCGCGAGGAAGTCCGAGAAACTCGCCGCGATCGCCAAGGAGCAGGAACGCGAACGAGAGGCCTGGGACCGGGCGCTGGCGGCGTTCCGGCGGGCCTGCGAATTCGAGCCGGACCACGCCGGCGCCCGTGGCGGCATCGCCGAGATCTTCCTCGGGCGGGCGAAAACGGCGTTCCAGGAGGCCCGCCGGCAGTGGGAGCCCGATTTCCACAAGGTCGAGGAACGCGTCGCCCAGGTCCGGTTGCACGCTCCCGGCGGGCGGTTCGAGCGGGATCTCGAGGCGATGCTCTCCTATATCCGGATGACCGGCTCGATCGACGTGCTCAGCCGGCCTCCCGGGGCGCGGGTGCGGATGGTGCGCGTCCGCCGCGGCGGGGACGATCCTGAGAAGCCGGCCGTCGGGCTGGGCCGGACCCCGATCGAGGATCGGGTCCTCGAACCGGGAACCTGGCGGCTCACGCTCTCCCGCAAGGGATACCGGAAGGCCGTCCTTCCCGTGTTCATCAGCCGGGACCACCCGCATCCCGCTCTGGATCCCGTGGAACTCTTCCGGGAGGAGGAGACGCCCTCCGGTCTTGCGTACATCCCGGGGGGCGAATTCCTGTTCGGCGGCCGCGTCGAAGTGGCCGCGCCGGTCCAGTGGCGTCGCCTTCCCCCCTTCTTCCTCGGCGTCCAGGAGGTCACGTTCGAGGAGTACTTGCGGTTCATCAACGAGTCGGGCGGCGGCTGGACGCTCGAACCCTTCCTGCCCGACGCCTACGGACTCGCCTACAAGTTCGATCCTTTCGAGAACCGTTTCGTGGCCGGCCCGGGGTGGGAGGACGTCAAGGACCGGGCGGTGTGGGGCATACCCCTGGAAGGGGCGAAGGACTACTGCGAGTGGCGGACGGCGCTTTCCCTGGAGAGGGCGCGCCGGAAGGGCGCGCGCCGCTATCTCTTCTATCATCTCCCTTCCGAGGCGCAGTGGGAGAAAGGCGCGCGGGGAACCGACGGGAGGCTTTTTCCCTGGGGCGACACCTTCGACGAGAAGCGCTGCAACAACCAGCAGGGGTGGAAGGCGTCGGGATCGGAGGGGGGCGTGGCGCCGCCCGGGCGGTACCCGGGGGGGGCGAGCCCGTACGGCCTGATGGACATGGCGGGCAACGTGGCCGAGTGGACGTCCACCTTCGACGAGACGGGATGGGAAGTGGTCGTGAAGGGGGGGGACGTGAACAACCGGTGGCTGTTCCTGTCCTCGCCCGCCCGGCGGACGGAATCGCCGAAGAGCCGCCGGATGATCGGGTTCCGCATGGCGGCGACCTTCAAGCCGGTGCCCGAATGAGGCCGGGGATGCCGGGCGAAGCCTCTCGTTCCGGGCCATTTGCGCTGTGGGTGTCTTGGGATGGCCGTCGCGTCGGGAGTGGAATTTTCGATCGCACAGGTAGGGATTGTAGAATCGAGATTGGAGATTTCAGATTTCAGCGGAGGCCAGAGTGCCCGCGCTGTGATGTCAGATGGCAGCACTCCACTTCGCTTCGTGGTTCACGAAGAAGCCCAAGGTCCAAGGTCCAGGGTCCGATGTGATTGTGACTTCCGACTTTCGACCTTAAACGGGTTGACGCCCCCGGGAGAGACCGTATAATTCCCCCTTTCTTGTCCGGAGCGAGACGATGTCCCTGCACAAGAGCCTCAAGTCGAAGAACGAGCTGGCCCGCGCCCGCAACGTGCTCAGCCGCAACGAGCGGCTGGCCATCCTGAAGGAGAAGGGCCGCTGGCAGGAAGGCGATTCCGTCTACGGCCTCCCGAAGGTCCGGACCCGCGTCAAGTTCAAGAAGAAGGCGAAGAAGGAGGTCAAGCCGGAGGAGGAAGCGGCGCCGGAGGCCCCGGACGCCACGGCCGACAAGGAAAAGGAGAAGAAGGGCTAGCCCGCACCCACCCAACGACCCAACCACTCAATCACCCAACCACCACCCTGAGCCCATCAATCCATTCGACAGGCTCAGGATCGACCGTGAGCCGGCCTTGACGCCCCGCGTTTCCGGCGTACCATGGAGGCTTTCCGGCCCGCCCCGGGCCTTTCGAGACGCCGTTTTCCGGAGGAGAGCATGCCGGTCGCCCGCCACATCGAGGAAGCCATGACCCGGGCCTCGTGGATCCGCAAGATGTTCGAGAAGGGCGCGGAGATGAAGCGCGCCCACGGTCCCGAGAACGTGTTCGATTTCACGCTGGGAAACCCCATCCTCGAGCCGCCGGAGGCGTTCTTCGAGGCCTTGAAGGACCTTTCCGAGAAGCGCGACGAGGGCCTTCACCGCTACATGCCCAACGCGGGCTACCCCGACGTCCGACAAGCCGTGGCGAAGAAGCTCGCCGGGGACGGGACCTTCCCCGGCCTCACGGGGGAGGGCGTCGTGATGACCGTGGGCGCCGGAGGCGGCATGAACGTCGTCCTCAAGGCGATCCTCGAGCCCGGGGACGAGGTGATCCTGCTCGCGCCCTATTTCGTGGAGTACAAGTTCTACGTCGGCAACCACGGGGGCGTGCCGGTGGTGGCCTCGACGGCGGAGGATTTCGATCTCGACGCGGAGGCCTTCGCTGCCAAGGTGACCCCGAAGACGAAGGCCGTCATCGTCAACTCGCCCAACAATCCCTCCGGCCGCCTCTATGCCCGCGCCTCGCTGGAGGCCTTCTGCGCCATGATGGCGAAGAAGGAGAAGGAGATCGGCCGGCCCATCTACCTCTTGTCCGACGAGCCCTACCGCGAACTGGTCTACGTGGACGATCCGCCGCCCTCGCCCGCGGCCTTCCATCCCAACGCCTTCATGATCTATTCCTGGTCGAAGTCCCTCTCCGTCCCCGGGGAGCGCATCGGCTTCGTCGCGGTGAACCCGAAAGCCGACGACCCCCAGGGCCTCACGGACGCGCTGACCTTCACCAACCGGGTCCTGGGGTTCGTGAACGCGCCGGCGTCCATGCAGTGGATCGCGGGCCGCATCCTCGAGGAGACCGTCGACGTGGAATGGTACCGGGAGAAGCGGGACCGGCTGCTGGCCGCCCTGCGCGAGATGGAATTCCAGGTGCCCGAACCCGAGGGCACGTTCTACATCTTCCCCAAGTCGCCCGAGAAGGACGACGTGGCCTTCGTGAACCGGGCCATGGAGGAGAAGGTGCTCCTGGTGCCGGGAAGCGGGTTCGGCGCCCCGGGCTCCTTTCGCATCTCCTACTGCGTGGACGATCACACGGTGGACGGCGGCATCGAGGCCCTGCGCCGCGTGATGAAGGCGTGAACCGGCGGGCCGGAAAAAAACGGACCTCGTGGATGGAGGAATACAACATGGCGGACGGTACACCGTACAGAGCCCCGCGGTCTCCGCAACGCACCGCGGGCTTGCGCCCGCGGCTCTGCCCTGTGTCCGTCTGCACAACCCAACCGGATTCGGGATCGTTCCCCCTTGACCCATGACCCATGACCCATCATCCGGAAGACAGCGCGTCTTCATCGCCCGCGCGCTGCCGGGAGACGCCGCCGAGCGGATCGCGGAAGCCGGCTTTTCCGTCAAGGTCCACCCCGGCGAATCCGGTCCCACGCGCGACGAGCTGATGGCGGAGTCCGCGTCCTGCGCCGGGTTGCTGACGCTTCTCGGCGACCGTGTGGACGAGGAGCTCCTCGACAACGCCCCCGGGCTGAAGGTGGTCTCCAACTACGCGGTGGGGTACGACAACATCGACGTGGACGCGGCGACGCGTCGGGGCGTGGCGGTGTGCAACACGCCGGGGGTGCTCACGGACGCCACGGCGGAGCTCGCCCTGGCGCTGCTGTTCTCGGCCGCGCGCCGGACGTGCGAGGGGGACCGTTTCGTGCGGTCCGGGGCGTTCGAGGGCTGGAGCCCCATGCTGCTTTTGGGCGTGGAGATCCGGGGCAAGACGCTGGGGATCGTGGGGGCCGGCCGGATCGGCCAGGCGGTCGGGCAGCGCGCCGCGTGTCTCGGGTGCACGGTCCTCTACGCGGACGGCGCGGCACGGGAGGCCTTCGAGACGGAGACGGGCGCCCGGCGCGTTCCGCTCGACGCGCTGCTCCGCGCATCCGACTTCGTCAGCCTCCACGTCCCCCTCACCGCGGAGACGCGCCGGATGATCGGGGCGCCGGAACTCGCCTCCATGAAACCGGGGGCCGTCCTGATCAACACCTCCCGCGGCCCCGTGGTGGACGAGGAGGCGCTGGCCCGCGCGCTCGCCGAGGGGCCGCTTCGCGCCGCGGGCCTCGACGTCTACGAAGAGGAGCCCGCGGTCCATCCGGCCCTTTTGGAACGCGACAACGTCGTGCTGCTGCCCCACCTCGGCTCCGCCGCGGAGGAGACGCGCGAGGCCATGGCGCGGCTGGCGACCGACAACCTCCTCGCAGCGCTTTCCGGGAAGCGCCCCGCGCATCTCGTCAACCCGGAGGCCTTCCGGGCCTGACGCCTCCAAGGCCGCGAGGCGCCCTGGCGGGTTGATGATTTTCGGTTTTGGATTGGCGATTTGGTGGTGTATGAGATTCGCTGAAAACGCGAGGGAAGGGGTCAGTCCTTCGTTTTTAGTCCTTGTTCTCTTCGCGAGGACGGGTTTCCTCTCGCAACGAAGGACGAAAAACGAAGGACTGACCCCATTCCTGTTGACGTGAGCGAATCTCAGACACCACCGGCGATTTCATCCGTCAGAATTTCGTAGATTTGCCGTAGTCCACGCACGGGCAGGGCGGCGGCGGGCATCGTCAGTCCGGATCGCGGACTTCCAGCCCGCAGCACGGAAACCGGTGGCGGGGGAGAAGAGAGGAGAGCGAGGGGCTTCTGGGACGGGATCCTGTTCGCTTTTCGCGTTCGAGGTTCTTCCAGCGCAAAAGCCTCTTTCGCCCGGACGTTTGCACGCAATGCTTCGATGTGCTTGAATATCCGCTCTCGTCGGGGCGTTCCCCCCAAGAAAGGAGGTTTTCATGGCCGCGGAGACCCAGCCCAAGCGGAAGAAGATCAAGACCGCGGGCACGATGAAGAAGCTCATGGCGGACTACTTCCTCGAGCTGGACCGGGCCGCCGCGGACCCGAAGCGGAAGGTGGCCTGGTGCACGAGCGTGGGGCCCGCGGAGATCCTCTACGCGCTGGGCTTCGAGGTCCACTTCCCCGAAAACCACGCGGCCATGATGGGCGCCACGCGGACCGCCATGGACCACATCCCCGCCGCCAACGCCGTCGGCTACTCGCCGGACATCTGCTCCTACCTCACCTCCGACGTGGGGGGCTACCTCCAGGGCGTCACGCCGCTGACCCAGGCCTACGGCATCGAGAGCGTCCCGAAACCCGACGTGCTGGCCTACAACACCAACCAGTGCCGGGACGTCCAGGAGTGGTTCTCGTGGTGGGGCCGCGAGTGCGACGTGCCCGTCGTGGGCATCACCCCCCCCCGAAGCGTGGGAACCCTCACCGCGAAGGTCCTGGACGACGTCGAGGCCCAGTTCAAGTGGGCCGCGGCGAGACTCGAAGAGGTGGCCGGGCGCACCCTCGACCCGGCCCGCCTGAGGGAATGCGTGGCCCTGTCGCTGGAAGCGACGCTCCTGTGGGAGGACGTGCTCAACGCGGCCCGGAACGTCCCCTCCCCCCTCACGTTCTTCGACGGGAGCATCCACATGGGCCCCATCGTGGTGCTCAGGGGCACGCAGAAGGCCGTGGACTACTACAAGGAACTGAAGGCCGAGATCGACGGGCGGGTGAAGGAGGGCGTCGCGGCCGTGGACGGCGAGGCGCACCGGGTCTACTGGGAAGGCATGCCCATCTGGGGCAAGCTGAGAACCCTCTCCGACCTCTTCTCGAGCCTCCGCACCTGCGTGGTCGCCTCCACCTACTGCAACTCGTGGGTGTTTTCCAGCTTCGATCCGGACGATCCCTGGCGGAGCATGGCGAAGGCCTACACCGAGATCTTCATCAACCGCGACGAGCCCTTCAAGGAGGCCTACATCGAACGGCTGGTGAAGGAATTCAGCGCCGACGGCGTCCTCTTCCACGACGCCAAGACCTGCCCCAGCAATTCCAACTCCCGCTACGGCATGCCGCAGCGCCTCCGGAATCACCTCGGCGTCCCCACCCTGGTGATCCAGGGGGATCTCAACGACCTGAGGCTCTACTCCGAGGAACAGGCCACGACGAACATCGAGGCGTTCATCGAGGGAATGGAATGAGGAATGCGGAATATGGCCCCCTACCCCTTGAAGGGTCCTTTTCGCGGGAACCTTTTGTCAGTTCGCTGTAGGTGGGAGGCGTGCGTCCCGGGCCACGCGGGCTTTCGGCCCGGGACCACGGAGATCCGCCGGCTCTGGACCGCGGGCTTCCAGCCCGCAGCACCTCGGCGGCGCGGTTCTCCACACCAAGGCACGAAGAAATCTGGAACGCAGTCGATCATGGTTTTCCCTGAATTTTCGGAACAGGAAGATGCGTTTGCCATTTCAACCGCCGATGCACGCCGTCGCCCTGCTTGGCCCTGCAAGTTCGATGGAGGAGCGATCGAAAAGAGGGAATGATGATCGCGGATGCGGAGGAGGAGTTTGGGGTTGCGAATGAAGGGATTGTAGATTTCAGGTTTTAGAGAAGAGCCGCGGCATCCCCGCCCCGTCATGATCGTTTTCACCCTTTCCCCCCGTCCAGCGTCTCGCGGACGGCTTTCGCCAGCGACTCCGTGGTGAACGGTTTCTCCAGGTAGACCGATCCCTCGGGCAGGCCGTCGGTCTGGAGGACGGTCGCTTCCGGAAAGCCCGAGATGAAGACCGCGCGGAGATCCGGCCGGTCGCAGACGAGCTTCTCGAACAGCTCGGCCCCCCCCATGCCGGGCATCATGATGTCCGTGATCAGGAGATCGATCGTCTCCGCGCACGCCCTCGCCCGGTCCAGCGCCTCCAGGCCGCCCTCCGCCTCCAGCACCGTGTACCCCAGATCCTGGAGCTCCAGGCGCGTCATCTCCCGGACGACGTCCTCGTCCTCGGCCAGGAGGATCGTCTCGACGCCCCCGGGCCCCTCGGACGGGGAGGCGACGGCCGTCTTCTCCCCGGCGTCCGCCTCGACCCGCGGCAGGTAGACGCGGAAGGTGCTGCCATGCCCGGGCTCGCTGTAGACCTCGACGTGTCCTCCCAGCTGCCTCACGACGCCGTAGACGGTGGAAAGCCCCAGGCCCGTGCCCTTCCCCGCTTCCTTGGTCGTGAAGAAGGGCTCGAAGAGGCGCGAGCGGACCTGATCGTCCATGCCGACGCCCGTGTCCGTCACCGAGAGCACGACGTAGGATCCGGCCTCCATTCCGGGTCGCCTCGAGGCTTCCGCCTCGTCCAGCTCGGTCAGCGACGTCTCGGCGAGGAGGCTCCCCCCTTCGGGCATGGCGTCGCGGGCGTTCACGGCCAGGTTGATCAGGACCTGCTCCATCTGCGCGGGATCGGCCTTCACCAGGCGCGAATCGCCGGCCGTTCTCGTCTCGAGAACGATGTCGTCCCCGAGGAGCCTCTCCAGCATGATGGCGATGTTCTCGACGACCTCGTGCAGGTCCAGAACCCGCAGATCCATCGTCTGCCGGTGGCTGAAGGCGAGAAGCTGGCGCGTGAGAGAAGCGGCGATCTGTCCCGCCTTGCGGATCTGCTCCACCTCGACCCGGAGTGGATCCTCCGGCACGGTCTTTCGATGCGCCCGCTCGGCGTGGCCCAGGATCGCCGTGAGGAGGTTGTTGAAGTCGTGCGCCACCCCCCCGGCGAGCTGGCCCACCGCCTCCATCTTCTGGGCCTGGAGAAGCCTCTCCTCCAGCGTCTTGCGGTCGGTGATGTCCACCGCCACCTCGAACCGGACGTCCCGCCCGTCCGGCCACTGGATGATCTGGTCGGTGACCAGGAAATGGCGCTTCAGGTTCTCGTTGAACTGCTCCCAGACGTACGGCTTGCGCTCGCTCAGGATGATCTCGTTGGTGCAGAACGGGCACGGATCCGTGAAGCCCTGCAGGACCTCGTAGCACTTCTTCCCGACCGCGCTCTCCCCGATCGCCTCCTCGAGCCGGCGGTTCGTGAAAAGGACCTCGTTCGTCCTCGGGTCGGACACGTAGAGGAATTCGGGGAAGTTCTCGAAGATCGCCAGAAACCGCGCCCACTGGACCTTCCGCGTCTCCTCCGCCCGCCACGTCTCCGTCACGTCCTGCACCGTCCCCACCATCCGATGGGGCTTCCCGCCCTCGTCCCGGAAGACCCGGCCCTGCTCGTGCACCACCCGCTCCGTGCCGTCGGGACGCACGATCCGGTGGTCGATCGCGTAGGGCTTCCTCCCCGCCAGCGCCTCGTCCACCGCGCGCTCCACCCCCTCGCGGTCGTCGGGATGCACCGCCTCGAGGAACGCCTCGTACGTCCCCTCGAACGCCCCCGCCTCGAAACCGAACAGACGATGGATCTCGTCCGACCAGAAGAGCGTGTTTTCCCCGATGTTCCAGGCCCAGTGCCCCATCCGGGCGATCCGCTGGGCCTCCGCCAGCCGGGCCTCGCTCCGGCGAAGCGCCTTTTCCGTGCGGCGCCGATCGGCCAGCTCCTTCTCCAGCCGCCCCATGGTCTCTTCCAGGGCCCGCGTCCTCTCCCGGACCATGCCCTCCAGCCCGTCGCGGCTCTCCCGCAGGGCCTCTTCCACCGCCTTGCGTTCCGTGACGTCGATGGCGTAGTGGAGATAGCGGTTCTCGTCCACCGGGATCCAGTGCATGTCCCACACGGTCTTCCCGACGCGGACCTCGGGATGACGCACGGACATCCCGCTCGACAGGGCCTCGTGCGCGCAGCAGAAGCGACAGAAGGAGGTGATCGCCCCGGCTTCCTCCGGCCCGGGCAACGGCCCGCTCTCGGGCTCCTCGGGGCTCTTGCCGAATTCCTTCCAGCACGAAAGGCCCACCCGCGCCCCCATCTCCACGGCGATCCGGTTGGCGGCCAGCACGATCCTGTTGCGGTCGATCAGAAGGGCCGGAAAGGGCAGGGAGTCCAGCAGCGTCTGCCTGAACGCATCCTTCTCCGGTTGGCCGTTCGTCTTCATCCCGACATCCTCCCGCAAGCCGCCGCCGGGA
The DNA here is from genome assembly GCA_964508045.1 of uncultured Planctomycetia bacterium. Lineage (GTDB taxonomy): Bacteria > Planctomycetota > JAKEIC01 > JAKEIC01 > CAZDSO01 > CAZDSO01. The sequence continues at coordinate 9,763 of CAZDSO010000134.1, forward strand.
GGCAAGGATTTTCGATGCCGATCGGCGCCGCCCTCCGCGGTCCCGCCGCGGCGTCACCGCGATGCGCCGTCCAGGGCCCCGAGCGCCTTTCCCGCGTACTGGCGGACCTGGGAAGCGGGATCGTCCGCCAGCGCCGCAAGGGCCTTTCGGACCTCCTCCAGGCGGCCGTCGGCGCGCGGAAGCCCGCGCGCCGCCTTGCCCAGCGCGGAAGCGGCCAGGCGGCGGAGGTCGTCCGATTCGCTCGAGGCGGCCCGGCAGAGAAACGAAAGGCCCTCGGCCCCCGCCAGCTCCCCCGTCGCCCACACCGCCCGCGATCGCGCCCGCGCCCCTCGCGCGGCCTCGTACCTCGCCGCCAGCCGCCGGGCGAGCTCCCCGGGATGGAACAGCCGGAGCGCCGGCAGCATGCGCTTCGCCTCCTCGGACCGCGCCGAAAGGAGCTTCTCCACAAGCCCCTCCAGGATCCCGGAAACGGTCTCGTGCGCCTCCCCCCCGTCCGCTTTCGCCCCGTCCCGCCCCGCCTTCTCGCTTTCCTCTCCACCGCCCGCCTCGGGGAGACTCTCCGCATGCACCCCCCGCACCGCCTCCGCCCCACGCTCCGTCAGCGCGAGAACCGGACGGCCCCGCTCGCCCTCCCGGCACAGGTACCCCTCGCGCGTCAGGTCCCCGATCACCGCCTTCACCTCCTCCTGCGAGTCCTTCACCCGCCCGTAGGCGGGATTCCGGTCCAGCGACCACTGGAGGATCTCCTTCTGCCGCGACCCCGTCACGACCTGCGCGAGGCGGACCTTCCCGACGGGGAACCGGAGATGGCGGACGCAGACCAGGACCGCCCGCGCCGTACGGGGTTTGCGCTCCATCACGCCGGGGCCTTCCGGCCCTCCCGCCGCCCCCGCGCACAGATCGCAGGTCCCGCAACGAAACGCGTCCGTCTCGCCGAAGTAGGCGAGGATGTAGCCCCGGCGGCACGAGGCGCGCAGGATGTAGTCCTCCATGCGCGCGAGCTTCTCCTCCTCGGCCTTGCGGAGGCGGTCGTGCCGCTCCCAGTCGAGGGGAAGCTCCGCGAAGGGCAACGGAGGATCGAGGCGCTTCTCGATCCCGCGCCCGCGGAACGGCGGCTCGTAGTCGATCAGCCCCGCCTTGTCCAGCGTCGAGAGGGCCCGGCGGACCTGCTCGTCCGAAAGACCCGAGGCCGCACAGAGCTGGCGCAACGGGATCTCCTTGCGCCCGGTCTCCCCCAGATCGGCCGTATAGGAGAGACCCTCGAGGACCTTCAACTGCATCGGCCCCCGGACCGCCGGCAGCAGCTCGGGCGCGGGCTGCTTCAGCGCGATGGCCACGCGGGGCGCGCCCGTGAAGGCGCTCGTGACGCCCGCCTCGTCGAACAGGCGCACCGCCGCCCCCACCTGCCCTTCCTTGACGTCGCCGCACCGGGAAGCGATCTCGCCGTAGGTCATCATGACGGGGTTGTCGTCGATCCCGAACAGCGTCTCGTAGACGGCGCGCACGCTGTCGGGCGGGGGATAGTTGAGATCGATGAAGAACTGCCTCAGGTGGTAGTCGCCCGGCGCGTAGAGCAGCACCACCTTCGAGGGCTTCCCGTCCCGCCCGGCCCGGCCGATCTCCTGGTAGTACTGCTCCACCGATCCCGGGAAGTTGTAGTGCACGACGAACCTCACGTCCGCCTTGTCGATGCCCATGCCGAAGGCGGTCGTGGCCACCACGATCCGGTGCGTCCCGGACAGGAAGGCCTCCTGGGACGCGGCGCGGTCGCCCGGCTCGAGCCCGGCGTGGTAGACGCCGGTGCGGGGCTCCACCGCTTTCAGGAGGTCGGCCACCTCCTCGGCGGAGCGGCGCGTCCCCGTGTAGACGATGCCGGCTCCCCTCTCCCGGGCCGCGAAGTCGAGCAGGAAGGCGGTCTTGGCCTCGGCGCCGGGAGCCTCCGCCACGCGAAGGAGGAGGTTGGGTCGGTCGAAGCCGCGCACGTGAAGGTCCACGCCGGACGCCCGAAGGCCCAGGTGGTCGAGGATGTCCTCCTGGACGCGGCGGGTGGCCGTGGCGGTGAGGGCGCTGACGCGCGGCGACCCCATGCGTTCCCGGAACGCCTGGAGGCGGAGGTAGTCGGGCCGGAAGTCGTGGCCCCACTCGGAAATGCAGTGGGCCTCGTCCACCGCCATGCGCGAGACGTTCACCCGCTCGAGCATGGAGAGGAAGGACGCGTTTCGGAACCGCTCCGGCGCCACGTAGAGAAGCGGGAACGCCCCGGAAGCGCACTTCGCCATCCGTTGCCGCTGCTCCTCGACGGGAAGGCTCGAGTTGACGTAGGTCGCCGGGATCCCCTTGCGGAGAAGCTCGTCCACCTGGTCCTTCATCAGGGAGATGAGCGGGGAGACGACCAGGGTCAGGCCGCCGGCCGCCAGCGCCGGCAGCTGGTAGAGAAGGGACTTCCCCGCCCCCGTCGGCATGACCACCAGGACGTCGCGTCCCGCCAGGATGGACGCCAGCGGGGGGATCTGGCCCGGCAGGAAGTCGGCGTGCCCGAACCGGGTCTGCAACAGCTCGCGGGCGCGCCCCAGGGCCGCTTCCGTCTCTGTCCGTCTCGCCTCCATGGGAAAAGGAGGATAGCACCGGAGGAATATCGAGGGAAGAGGACAATTCCGGAATGCGCCGTGTTTTGCCGTGGGGCAACCCGGGGTATTTCCCAGAAGCGGGATGATAGAACGTGGGAGAGATTCAGGACTTGCTTACAGCGCGAATGCCTCTAAGCGCGCTCTACAGGCGCGCGTACTGTATAGTGGTGTAGTCGTGCAGGGCCTTGATTCCGGGATCCGAATCCACGATGCAACGACGGCAAGGAGCAACGATGGCGGACGACCTCGCGCTGGCGATCGAGATGGCCCACCGGGCGGGGGTGATTCTCGAGGAGGGGTTCAGGAAACGGGAAAACGTGTCGGTGGACTACAAGGGCGCGCGCGATCCCGTGACGGAGATCGACCGGGCGTCCGAGGCGTTCCTGCGCCGGGAGATCGGCCGGGCCCGCCCCGGCGACCGGGTCCTGGGCGAGGAGGAAGGCGAGGGGGATTCGTCGGCGGAAGGCGCGCGCCGCTGGATCGTCGATCCGCTGGACGGGACGGTGAACTTCATGCACGGGCATCCGGTGTTCGCGGTGTCGATCGCGCTCGAGGTCGAGGGGCGGATCGAGGCCGGGGTGGTGCACGCGCCCCTTCTGGGCGAGACCTTTTCCGCCGCCCGGGGAGACGGGGCGTTCCGGTCGGACAAGCGGATGTCGGTCTCCAAGACGCCGGCCCTGGAAAAGGCGCTGCTGGCCACGGGGTTCGCCTACCAGCGCTCCAAGACCGGCGGGAACAACCTGGACAATTTCGGAAGGCTCAGCCTTGCGTCGCTCGGTGTCCGGCGGATGGGCGCGGCCGCCCTCGATCTGGCCTGGACCGCCGCGGGGATCTTCGACGGATTCTGGGAACTGGGACTCGCACCGTGGGACGTGGCGGCCGGCGCGCTTCTCGTGCAGGAGGCGGGAGGCCGCGTGAGCGCGTTCGACGGCGGAGCGGCGTGGCTCTTCGGCCGGAATATCGTTGCAAGCAACGGGGCGATCCACGACGATATCCGAGGGAATCTCTCTTCCGTCTAGAAAGCCGTCAAGGCCGCAAGACCGGGTTGACATACGTCTGAAATCTCCAGTCTGGAACCGGGAATCCCCGGCGAATCCCCTTCGCCGCGACGGACGCCTGTTTTGGAAAGGGACGGAGAGACAACCATGTCCGAGCGCAAGAGGCTCGAGGTCGGAACGGCGCCCCTCTTTCTCGGGGCTCTCGTTGCGCTCGTCACGCTGGCGGTCCTCTGGTGCCCGCAAACAGGCCTGGGGGAGGACGAGGACAAGCCCCGCGAGAGGCCGGCTTCCCGGATCGACAACCAGGAGATCACCAAGGAAACGGAAGCGGCCACCAAGCGGGGGCTTTCGTGGCTGGCGGCGCAGCAGAAGGAGAACGGCTCCTTCGGCGACCGCAACGTCCTCGCCGTCACCTCCCTCGCCGGCATCGCCTTCCTCGCCTCCGGAAGCCATCCGAACCGCGGCCCCTACGCCAACGAGGTCCGCGGCGCCCTGGAGTACGTCCTGAAGGCCCA
>CAZDSO010000135.1:0-13785 GCA_964508045.1 uncultured Planctomycetia bacterium
AAGCGAAGGAGGAGGGGTTCGCCCTCCAAAATCGAAATCCTACAATCCCTACGCGATGGCAACCTGAAATCGTCTACAGCGCGAACACCTCGGGAAGCGGCGGAAAAAGGCGGTTGCGGATCCCCAGCGACGTCGGCGTGGTCAGGTTTCGTACAAACCGTTCGTGCAGCGCGTGCAGAAGGGGAAATGGCCCCTCTCGCGGATCACCCGGCGGAACCTCCGGTATTTCGCGCCGTTCCAGATGTCCAGGAGCGGATCCGAAAGGACGTTGCCCGTGACCACCTCCGAGAAATCCTCGCACGTGGACATGTCTCCGTTCGGCTGGATGTAGGTCCGGAACCAGGCTTTCCAGCACTGCGTCCTGCCGAAGGTCTCATCGAGGTCATGGTAGTAGGACCTGATCTGGTCCGGCCGGAGCCCCGGCGGCATCGTGTAGAAGAGGAAGTCCTTGCGCGCGGCGAGAACCGAGGCGTACTGATCCGAGAGCACCGACGTATCGATCCCCTCGACGTCGATCAGGAATCCCCTCCAGGCCTCCGCGTCCACGCCGAACGCCCGCCTCCAGATCGCCCGGGAATCCTCCCCGCGTTTGGGGTCGGTGAAGAAGAGGAAGTTGATACCCGCCATATCCACGCCGAGCTCGGTGCAAAGCGCGGGAAGACGGTCGAGCACGTCGTGGTTCCACCGGCTTACCGTGAAGAGGACCGAGAGGACGGGCGTCGCCCGCCCGCTTTCCCGGCGAAAGGCCCGGACCCGCTCGAGGCCCTCCACGGCACGGGCGAAGGATCCTTTCGATCCCCGGATGAGGTCATGCACCTCCTCGGGCCCGTCGAGGCTCAGGATGAGAAGGTCCAGACCGGCCTCGACCAGATCCCCGGCCTGCTCGGCCAGCAGCGTCCCGTTCGTGTTCAGGGCGACGGTGGCGGGATGTTTCTTCAGCTGGCGGACGAGGTTTCCGACCCCGGGGCGGTAGAGCAGGGGCTCCCCGCCGGAGAGGTAGTAGAAGGTCGGGATGTTCCCCAGTTCCGCGGCGATCCGCGCATAGACGTCGAGTCCAAGGTGGGGATCCTCGCCCTTTTCCACCCGCCTGTCGCGGAAGATTCCTTCCTCGCCGTAGTAGGGACACATCTTGCACGCGAGATTGCAGGCATGGGTGAGGTAGAGGTTCACGTCGCCGGGAGGCTTGCGGGCCAGACCGTCTTCCGCCCGCAGGTCCACCTTCTGGATCTCCCGCTTCCTCCTCGCGGCGCGAACGAGAAATCGCAGGAAGGAGCGGTGCTTCCAGGCGAACCCGAGCAGGAAGCGCGCGTCGTGGAACCAGGTCCTGAGTCTGCCCGGATTCGGGGGCAGGTCGCCATTGTGGGCCATCGAAAGGCATCCTCGAAAGAAAGCGGTTCCGGGGGCCACCGGAACGGAATTCCAGACGAACAAGCAACTCCCGTACCGGCCGGGGAAGAGGGAGAATCGTGACAGGACGGGGAAACCGGGAATCGAATGGGCAGGAAGTATACAGGCGTTGATCGACGTCGGCGGGTAGCACATCACACAGGATGTCGGCCTGATCGTTCTACCCGTCCTCCGTTTCCTCGCAGGCCTCCGGCTTCCGGGGGCTTCCCGTGCAGGCGAGGAACACCAGCGACCAGAGGACGAGTACCGCGGCCAGGATGCCGAAGGCGAGGCGGTAGTCCGCCGCGGCATCGCGATGCAAGATGAGAAGACCCGCCACGATCGGGCCCAGCGCCTGGCCCGTGTCCGCCACCGTCCCGAACACGCCCATCGCTGCGCCCAGCGCGTCCCCCTGGCAGGTTTCGGAGACCAGGGCCTGGGAGGAGGAAGTGACGAAGGCTTCCCCGAGGCCGAAGAGGACGGCCAGCGCCGCGAGGATCCAGAAGCTTTGAAAGAAGGGGATCGCGAAGAAGGGACCGGCGCACAGCAGCATGCCGAGGAAGATCACGCCGCGCCGTCCGTGGCGGTCGGAAAGGCGGCCCATCACGGGCTTGGCCACGACGCTCGAGCCCATGACCAGCGCCCACAACACGCCCGCCTCGATCGCCGTCATGCCCGCGGCATAGACGGCGTACACCGGAAAGAAGGCCTGCAGCGTCCCCATGCTCATGTTCTGCACCGACTCGGCCCCCGAGATGATCATCACCCGCGCGTGCGTGAACGTCTCCTTGAGGCCCCGGCCGATCTTGCGGTAGGCCTCGGACGCGGAGCGCTTGCGGCCGGCCTCCTTGCCGGCCACGGAGGGAAGCAGCAGCACGGCGACGAACAGCGCGGCCACCCCCAGCACGCCCGCCACGCCGTAGGCCGCGTGGAAGTCGCCCAGCGAGGGCGTGGCGCCGCCCAGGAACTGGATGACCGCCACGCCCGCCAGGCCGCCCAGGGCGTTGGTCCCCTGCTTGATCAGCGAGAACCAGGAGAGGATCTCCGCCTTCTTGCCCCCGGCGAGCTCGGCCGCCAGCGCGCTGGCGACGGGTCCGTAGACCGAGGTGGCCAGGCCGTGAACCAGGCGCAGGATCAGCAACATCGAGGCCCAGCCCACGAAGAGGTAGAAGAACGGGGTGAAGGCGAAGACCGCCGCGCCCAGAAGCAGGGTGCGGCGCCGCCCGAAGTGGTCGGAGAAGGCGCCCATCGGCGCCTTGAAGAAGATGCCCGTCACGGTCGAGGCGCCGACGATCGCCCCGATCCAGGCCGGTCCCGCGCCGAGCGCCGCCGCGAACAAGGGCAGGACGGGCGTGCGCGACATGTTGTAGGAGAGCCGGGCGCTGAAATCGACGAGGCAAAGGCCCAGGAAACGCTTCGGCTGGAATGCGGGCTTTCCGTCTTGCATGACGCGCGGTCTTTCGATGCGATGTCCGGTATCCGATGGGATTTCAGATTTCAGGCATCAGATTCCAGGATCCCTCGTTTCTTCGAGCCTTTGTGTGGATAGACGAGATTTCCAGGTGCTGCGGACAGGATGTCCGCGATCCCGGCCGCGCCGAACAACGATGTCTACAAAGCCGACTGAAATCTGACGCCTGGAATCTTAAATCTCCAAGCTCGAATCTGTTCCGAAAATTCGGGAAAAACCATGATCGACGTCCGCCTTGGAGGGCGTGGGTCCCCGAAGGACCCGCCATACCGGCTGGAAGCCCTGCAGGCCAACCGCCAGGCAGGAAAAGGCCCGAAGCCGGTCCACGTCAGGCCGGGTGATGGGTGCGATCGTGAGGATGGCGCGGCCCTCCGCCCGAAAAGGGCCCTCTGCCCGATCCCGACGGCGGAGGGGACGGTGACGTGCGCGGCTCTTTCTTGCGCATCTTCCCGGGGAACGCGTCGGGGCCGATCCGGTTCCCCCGGATGCCGGCCGCGGCGCGCTCCACGACGTTCCTGAGCTCCCATACGTTTCGCGGCCACTCGTAGCTTTCCAGAAGGGGAAAGACCTCCCGGGAAAACGAGACGCGGGGGCCGGCATTCTCTTCCAAAAACCGGCAGGCCAGCCAGGAGGGGTCGCCCGGCCGCTCGCGAAGGGGGGGGATCCACAGGGGGATCACGGCGAGACGGAAGAAGAGATCCTCGCGAAAGCCTCCCCGGCCCACCGCGACGTCCAGATCCTCGCCCGCTGCGATCACCCTGAAATCGGAACGACCCCACGCCTCGCCTTCCTTGCGGTGGATCTCCCGCTTCTCGAGAACCCGAAGCAGGGCGACCTGGAAGGCGGGGGAGAGGACCTCGATCTCGTCCAGGAACAGCGTGCCCCCCTTCGCCCGGTCGAACAGGGCGCCGGGATCGGGCTCCTTTTTCGGCCCGGAAGACGGCTGATTGAACGTGCCGCACTCCTCGAAGACGAAGGGGCCTTCCCGCCGCGCGCTGCGCTCGTGGATCGCGCGGGCGACCCGCTCCTTCTCCGTCCCCCGCTCGCCCCGGATCAGGACGGGCAGGTCGGTACGGGCGACCTTGTCGATCTCGTTTCGCAGCGCGACGATCGGGGCGCTGAGGCCGAGCACGAGAGGGGACGCGGACGACGCGGAAAGAGGATCGCCGATCTCCTTTCCGCGTTCCTCGAACACCGCGAAGAGCTCGCGGGAGACCACGTCGGCGATCTCGTCGGCGGAAAAGGGTTTCTCGACGTACTCCGACGCCCCGAGCCCCACCGCCTTCACCGCGTTTTCCAGCGTGGAATGGCCCGTCATGATCACCACGCGCGGCCGGGGCGACGCCGCGAGGATCTCGGGAAGGACGTCCAGACCCGAGCGGCCGGGCATCTTGATGTCGAGGAGAACCAGGTCCCAGTCCGAGGACGCGAGGGCCGAGAGCGCGACGGCGGCGTTCGCGGCCGTCCGCACGAAATGCCCGAGGCGCCTGAGCCGCCTCTCCAGGAAGAACCGCATGGACTCCTCGTCGTCGACCACCAGAATGCGGCCCGTGATCGCTTCCCTGTCCGCATCGACGCGGTTGCTTCCAGACATGGCGAACCCCCCGAGAAGAAATCCAAAACCTCTTCCACCGGCTCTGGAAAATGGAAAGTGCAAAGAGCGCTCCAAAAGGCGAGGAATGTGCTGGCGATTTAACTCATTAAGGCCCTTGGGTTTGCGAAATGCCACCGCGGTGCTGAACCCAGAGGCGCGAACCGGTGTGTCGGGATTTTTTACAAACGGAGGGGCCAACCTGTATCCGATTGCCCTGCAAGGGGTTGAAATCGCACGCCCGCGTTACCGGGAAGAAACGCGGGAATGATTTCCCGAACTACGAATATGGCCATCTGAGGTTATGCCCATACATGAATAAAGCGCTGCTCCCGGGAGCCGGCCTCCCCGCCCTCACCGGACCCGCCGGACGAAGCCCCGCCCGTCCGCGCGGAAGATGCCCGCGCGGACCGCGCCCGCGAGCGCGGAACGGAGCAGGGCCGAGGCGGGCTTACGGACGCACCGGTATCCCAGGCGGACAGCGCAGCGCCTGACGAGATCCTCGCGGGCGATCCGGGTCCCCTTCCGGACGCACTTCCCGAGGTGTTCCGCGAGCTCGGCGCGCGCGTAGTCCTTCAGACGCTTCGCCTCCGGGCCCACCGCGCCGTTCTCGAGGCGCAGGATCCCCCGCCCCGCCGCGGTGCGCAGGAGCCTGCGGAAGGGCTTCTCGAGCTCGTGCACCACCTCCGCAAGGCCGAGCTCGGCGGCCGCCTCCACGATGACCTCCTCGGGCTCGCGCCATCCCCGGCCGCGGCACGCCTTCCGGAAGGCCGCCATCGCAGCGCCGGCGTCGATCCGCGGAACCGCCTTCGCCCGCCCGGCCGCCTTCTTCTTCCCGGGCTTCTTCCCCGCCCGTCCCGCTTTTCTCCCGGCGCGGCGGCTCTTCCGCCCGCGCGGGCGCGCGTCCTCGTCGTCGGCGGACGGAGGGGCTCCGTTCCCGGCCTCTTCCAGCTCGATCCCGAAGACCTCCTCGATCGCGCCCGGATCGATCCGGCGCTTCGCGTCCCCGGGGCCGGCGGCCGGCAGGGCGAGCGCGCCCTCCGCCGCGATCAGCTCCGACGGGTCCACGCCTCGGAGGGAGAAGAGCAGATCGGGCCTCTCGTCCAGCCTCGCGCCCACGCCGTAGAGGACCGCCGCCACGTGCTTGCACATGGACGCCCAATCCGGGCAGGAGCACGAGAAGGCGATCTCTCCCGGTTTCGGAAAGAGGCCCTCGTCCCGGTCGCTGACGACGGCCATGACGTGGTCCGAGAGCCGGCCCTGGATCAGCTCGACCAGGCTTCCGATGCGGCCGGCGCAGCGGTCCCGGATCGCCCGCCAGCGTTTCCCGGGAAGAGGCTTGATCTCCACGGAGACGCGGTACGGCCTCGAACCCGCGACGCAGGCCTCCACGGCTCCCGGCTGCACGTCGAGATGGCACACGGAGCCGTTGCGGACGTACCGGCGGCCCCGGGGCAGTCGGTTGGAGAAATCGCTGAAGGACTCCAGATGGTCGCACCAGCCCTTGCCCCAGAAGGACCGGGCGATGGTCCGGCCCTTCAGCGCCACCGGATGGACCTCGAGGCCCTTCGCGGCGAGCTCGCTCAGCTCCCGCTGCGCCATCTCGATCTTTTGTGCCACCGGCACGTAGGGGGCCCAGCCGTAGGACCATCGGGACATCGGCCCACCTCCTTTCATTTCCAGGGGATCCCGATCCTTCCAATGCCCTTTCAGGGCATGCCAATACACAAATACACGAACACGTCCCGCTTCCCCGTTGCCTCACACCTCGGCCCGGCGGATGTCCAGGGACACGAGCTCGATCAGCTCCTCGTCGCTCATCTCGGTCATCCTCTTCTCCACGCCCTCGTCGAGGAGCTCGGACGCCATGGAGGACTTCTCCTCGATCATGGCGTCGATCTTCTCCTCGATCGTGCCCCGGACGGCGAATTTGTGCACCACCACGTTCTTCGTCTGGCCGATCCGGAACGCCCGGTCCGTCGCCTGGCTCTCCACCGCCGGATTCCACCACCGGTCGAAAAGGATCACGTGGGACGCAGCCGTCAGGTTCAACCCCGTCCCGCCCGCCTTGATGGACAGGACGAAGAAGGGCGGCCCGTCCTCGCGCTGGAAGTCCTCGATCATCCTCCGCCGGCGCCCGACCGGCGTGCCGCCGTGCAGGACGAGTCCGGACCGGCCGAAAACCGCCGCCAGGAAATCCGAGAGCCCGGCGGTCAGCTCGCGGAACTGGGTGAAGACCAGGGCCTTCTCGCCCCGGGAGGCGATCTCCTCCGCAATCCCGGCCAGTCGCTCGAACTTCCCGCTGTCCCCCGGGCGGTAATCGCCGTGGCCGAGCAGCTGGGCGGGATGGTTGCACAGCTGCTTGAGGCGCATCAGGTGGGAGAGCACAAGGCCCTTGCGTCGGATGCCCGCGGCGTTCTCCACCGCCTCCCGGAGCTCGTCCGTCAGCTGCCGGTACAGCGCCGCCTGCTTCTTCTTCAGCCCGCACCAGACCTTCATCTCCGTCTTGTCGGGCAGATCGGAGATGATCCGCCGGTCCGTCTTCATGCGCCTGAGGATGTAGGGGCCCGCCAGCTTCCGCAAAGGCGCGTAGCGGTCGCCCTTGCGCGATTCCAGGTCCTTGACGAAGCGGCGGAACCTCCGGTGGGAGCCCAGAAGCCCCGGGCAGAGGAAATCGAACAGCGACCAGAGATCGCTGAGGCGATTCTCCACCGGCGTGCCGGTCAGGGCGATCCGGGCTTCCGCGCGGATCTTCTTCGCAGACCTCGCCTGCTTCGTTCCCGGATTCCGGATCGCCTGGGCCTCGTCCAGCACGGCCAGGCTCCAGGGCATCCCGAGAAGCCAGTCCTGGCGGGAGAGCATGGCGTAGGTGGTGAGCACGGCGTCCGCGCCGGCGAGGGCGCCGTCCGGGTCCTTCCGGCAGGCGGCCTCGAGGGCCTGCAGGTCCTTTCTCGGCATTTCCGACGGGTGGACGAACCGGACGTCCAGGGTGGGGGCGAAGCGCTCGATCTCCGCCTTCCAGTTGGACAGGAGAGAGGCGGGCAGGACGAAGAGGGTGGGGCGGGCGGGGGTGGAGGCGCGGCGCCCGCGCTTCTTCAGCGCCAGAAGAAGCGCGATGACCTGCACGGTCTTTCCCAGCCCCATGTCGTCGGCGAGGCAGGCGCCGAGCCCCGTCCGGGCCATGAGCCAGAGCCAGTTCAGCCCCTCCTGCTGGTAGGGCCTGAGCGTCGTGCGGAGCGCCTTGCCGGGCTTCACGGCGGAGAGGTTCTCCGGGGACCGCAGGTCTTCCAGGATGGAGGCGAGCCTCTCCCCGCCCCGGACGAGGGACCATTCCCGGACGGCCTCCCCGTCGCCGGGATCCGCCTCGAGATCCGCGGACGCGCCCGCCAGCAGGCGCATGCCTTCGACGAAGGTCAGGCCGTCGTCGCCGGCGGTTTCCCGGAGGCGTTCCCAGTGTTCCATGGCCTGTTCGAGCTTCTCGGGATCGGCCTCGACCCACTGCCCCTTGATGAAGACCAGGCCCCCCTCGGAGGAGAGAAGGGCCTCGAGCTCGCCGTCGTCCAGGGTCTCCTCGCCGAGGGCCACGTCGATCCGGAATCCCAGGATGGAGTGCATGTCGATCCGGTTCTTCCGCTTCCCGTCGAGGGTGACGCGGACGCGCGGGCGGGGGCGCGCCTTCCACCAGTCGGGAAGCCGTACGATCAGGCCCGACGCCTCGTAGAGGGGGACCTCCTTCAGGAAGCGGTAGGCCTCGGCGGGGGTCCAGGCCACGGGGTGGTAGATGTCCCCGCCGTCGGCGAGAGCCTTGACGAATTCGCTCTTCTCGGAGGCCCGGGCGATGGGGGAGAGGAGGCGGACGAGCGCCTTCCGGTTTCCGGCGCCGGCGTATTCCTCGAGGGCGCGGGAGAGCGGCAGGTAGCGCGGGGCGCCGTCGGGCTTGAGGCCGGAGGCGTAGGTGGCCAGAAAGGCGAAGGGGAGCTCGGGGTTGCGCTTGTTCTCGGCCAGGTGGAAGCAGACGCGTCCGACCTGCCGGAAGCGCGGGGCGTGCTCGGCGAGGAACGCGGCCAGGTCGCCCTGCTTTTCCTCGATCTCGTCGCGCGCCCATTCGTCCAGCGCGCGCCACAGGGAGAGGAGGGTTTCCTGGGAGAGGTACTCGCCGCCGTGCATGGGCGGGGCGGCGAGGACGAGGGCCGGGAGTTCGCCGTCGGAGGAAGGATCGACGGCCTCGGGGGTCCCGGCGGTTTCGGGGGTGTGGCAGAGGCGCGTGAGGAAGCGCGAAGCGAAGTCCCGCCAGTAGGCGGAGGCGGGGGGGAGTCCGGAAGGCTTCGGAAGGGAAGCGAGGGCCGCGAGACCGGGGGCGGCGCCGGCGGCGAACGCCTTCCGCACGGGCGCCTCCCAGGCGGCTTTCTTCTCGCCGGGCCCCTCCTGGATGACGGGGATTCCGGCGGGCGTGAGACGGATGTCGATGGCCATGGGAGGGAACGGTCCTCCTTTCGCCGGGACGGTCTTCGGACCTTCGGGCGTCCGGTCCTCAGGACGCCGGGAGGGGGAGCCTACCGGAGGCGTCGAGGGGATGCAAGGTGTGTGGACCGGTTCGCGGGGGATGCCCTATTCATAGATTCGCATGTACGAATATAGCTATATTCGCGTATTCGAATGGAATTTCGGACGTCCCCTCACAGAGTCCATCCCAAGATCAGCGCGTCACGTACCCGCTCTTTTCCAGGAAGTCCGAAATCTTCCGAAGGGCCCGCTTGCACTGCTGCGAGTCGCCGATCCGCTCGCCCACCGACTGCGTCAACATGAACTCCTCGTCCTCGTTCGTGTACTCGTTCAGGGGAAGGCACCTGACCTCCACGCGGTAGCGGTCGTCGCCCTCCTTCAGGCTGGTCCGGCCACGGACCACCGTCCTCACGCGGGATCCGTACCCCATCAGGTCCATGTAGGGGATCAGCCACAGCAGAAAAGTCTTCCACGAGTGACGCGTGTGGGCTTCGAGCCGGAGTTTCTCCTGGGACAGGCTGTTCCGGACGATCTTGCAGCCCTTGTCCTGCAGGTATGTCTCGAGGTCTTTGCGAAGCGCCTCGAGATCCGCCCTTCGCACCGTGAACCAGGCACCGCTACCCTGCGCCATGCGCCTCCTCCGAAAGTCCTTCTCGATCCGCCTGCTCGCCCTTGAAGGCCCTTCCGATTCTACACGTCCCGGGGGATCGCAGGAAGGGCGGATGCCGGACGTCCAACGCCGTCTTCTCGTCTCCCGGGCTTCAGTGCAAAAATCACGACTTTTCCCATGCGCGCCCAGGACCCTTCATGAGAAAATCAGGAAGTAGGTTTTTCCCCTTGTCGGGGTTTCAAAGCGATCTCCGGAGGCCGGCCGTGACCGACATCCTTCGCCTCATCCGCGTGGCCCAGGGCGAGGCCCCCCCCGATCTCGCGATCCGGAACGTGCGTGTCGTCAACGTGTTCACCGGCGAGATCGAAGACGCCGCCGATCTCGCCGTCGCGGACGGGCGCATCGCCGGGATCGGCCGGTTCGACGACGCCGGCGCCGTGGAGGACGGCGAAGGCCTCCTGGCTCTTCCCGGATTCATCGACGGGCACATCCACCTGGAAAGCACGCTGCTCACGCCCGACCAGTTCGCGCGGGCCGCCGTGCCGCGGGGCACCGCCGGCGTGGTCTGCGACCCGCACGAGATCGCCAACGTGGCCGGCATCGAGGGCCTCCGCTACATGGTCGAGGCGTCGCGCTCCCTGCCCCTCGACATCCTCATCACCGCCTCCTCCTGCGTACCCGCCACCGGCCTGGAAACGTCCGGCGCCACGCTCGGGCCGGAGGACATCCGCGAGATCCTCGCCTGGCCCGAATGCGCGGGGCTGGGGGAGATGATGAACTTCCCGGGCCTGCTCGCCGGCGATCCGGGCGTTATGGCCAAGCTCCAGGCCGCCGCCGGGAAGCACATCGACGGGCACGCGCCCGGCGTCACGGGCCCCGCTCTCGACGCCTACGCCGGCGCAGGTCCCTCCACCGACCACGAGTCCACCGCGCGCGAGGAGGGGCTCGCGAAACTCAGGCGGGGCCTTCGCCTGATGATCCGCGAGGGCTCCACGGAACGGAACCTCGTTGCGCTCGCCTCCCTGGTCGACGACGAGACATTCCGGCGCACGATGCTCGTGACCGACGATCGCGCCGCCCTGGATCTCCGGGATCTCGGGCACATGGACCACCTCGTCAGGCGGGCCGTGGCGGAGGGCATCGGTCCCGTCCGCGCCGTCGCCATGGCTTCCCTCAACACCGCCGAAGCGTTCGGGCTCGAGCGCCGCGGCGCGATCGCGCCGGGCTACCGGGCCGACCTCTCCCTCGCACCGGACATCGAACACCTTTCGATCCGGCGCGTCTTCCACCGCGGCCGCGAGGTCGCCCGGGACGGCGCGCTGGTCGAGAACCCCCGCCCCGGCCCCCGGGGCCCGCGAGACACCGTCAATCTCGCCGGCCTGGACGCCGGGAAATTCCGCATCCCGGACCGGGGCGGGAAGACGACGGCCATCGGCATCGTTCCGGACCAGATCCTCACGACGCGGATCGAGGCCGACGCCCCGACCCGTGACGGAGAGGTCCTCCCCGATCCGGGCGCGGATCTGTTGAAGCTCGTCGTCGTCGAACGCCACCGGGGGACGGGAAACGTCGGCGCCTGCCTGGTCCGCGGCTTCGGATTCAAGGAAGGGGCGATCGCCTCCTCCGTGGCGCACGATTCCCACAATCTCATCGCGGCCGGCGCCTCCAACGAGGATCTGCTGAAAGCGCTGGAAGCGATCGCGAAGGAGGGGGGGGGGCTTTGCCACGTGTCCAGAGGCGACGTGCAGGAGCTTCTGCCCCTGCCCGTGGCGGGGCTCTTGTCGGACCGGCCCCTGGACGAGGTGTGCGGCGCGCTGTCGCGCCTTCGCGCCTCGGTGAAGGGGGCGGGCGGCGTTCTCGAGGCGCCGTTCGCGGCGCTGTCGTTCCTGGCGCTTCCCGTGATCCCGGAAGTCCGGCTGACGGACCAGGGGCTGGTGGACGTGCTGAAGCAGGAAATGATTTGAGTGGATTCCTTTTGAAAGCAACCTATCCATGCGTAAGATTGACTGGAGCAGATAGAGCAAAGGAGGCCCCATGGGCAAGGACGAAAGCTGCGTCGAAACGGCGGGAGGCCCGATCGTCGAGGGCTCCGACCACGAGGACCGGGGCGCGGAAGCGCCTCCGCAACGCAAGGAGGCAACGATCATGACCGCACGCGTGGGGAAGAAGGCACCCGATTTTCAGGCGACGGCCTTCCAGGACGGAGCCTTCCACAACTTCAAGCTGTCCGACTACGGAGACAAATGGGTCGTCCTCTGCTTCTACCCCGGCGATTTCACCTTCGTGTGACCGACCGAACTGACGGCGGTCGCCGTCAAGCATCCGGAGCTGGTCGACCTCGGCGTCCAGGTCCTGGCCGTCAGCACGGACAGCCGGTTCTCCCACAAGATCTGGCAGGAAACGGAACTCTCGAAGATGGTGGAGGGGGGCGTGCCCTTCCCCCTGGTCTCCGACCCGACCGGCGCCATCGGCACGGCCTACGGCGTCTACGAGGAAGACGCCGGCGTGAACATCCGGGGCCGGTTCATCATCGATCCCGACGGGGTCATCCAGGCCATGGAAGTCCTGACGCCCTCGGTGGGAAGGAACGTGAGCGAGCTCATCCGCCAGGTGAAGGCCTTCCAGCATGTGCGCGAGACCGGGGAAGCCACGCCCTCGGGCTGGACGCCCGGCAAGCCCACGCTGAAACCGTCGCCCGACCTGGCGGGGAAGGTGTGGGAGGTCTGGAAGCCGGATATGGCTTTCTAATCGAAAGAAGGACGGGACCATGAAGTGCTTCTATGACCTCCAGTGCGAATCCTGCGGGACCGTGGTCGAGGAATACATCGCCTACGAGGACATTCCCGAGATGGAATGCCCGCAATGCAAGAAGAAGGCGATGAAGAAGATGCTCACCACGTTCTCCACCGGCCCCTCCTGCAGCATCGGGAACACCCCCGGTCCCAGCTTGTGAAGCTGATCGCCGGGCGGGAGTTTCCCGCTCCTCCATACCCTGAAGCAGCACAGCCGCAACCACAGCGGGAGGACTCTCACCGCCGAGGACGCTGAGTACGCCGAGAACGCGAGCGCCCACGCACACTGAAACCGCCGAGAACCTGCATCCCCGAAACGGCCAGCCATGAAGGAGACGCCATGAGCATCCAGCTGCCGGAGAGGATCGAGCTTGCCCACCTGCCCACCCCCGTGAGGGAGGCCCCCGCGCTCACCGACCGGATCGGGCGAAAGGTCCATGTCAAGCGCGATGATCTCACCGGATGCGCGGCTTCCGGGAACAAGGCGCGCAAGCTGGAGTTCCTTCTCGCCGAGGCGAGAGCAGAGGGGGCCGACACCGTCATCACGCCCGGTGACCTCCAGTCCAACCACTGCCGCGCCACGGCTGCGCTGGCCCGGCAGGCGGGCCTTCGTCCCCTGCTGGTCCTCCGCGGCGAGATGCCCGGGGTCCCCGAGGGGAACTTCTTTCTGGACCGTCTGTTCGGCGCCGAGACGGCCTTCGTCTCCGCCGCGGACTACGCCGGGAAGCGTGCCGAGGTGATGGCCATGCTGGCCCAGGACCTCGGCGAGAAGGGGCGCAAGCCCTACCTCATTCCCGAAGGCGGGTCCAACGCGCTGGGGTGCCTCGGCTACGTGCAATGCGCGTTCGAGATCGCGCGCTTTTCCGCCGCCCGGAACGTTCCCTTCGACCGCATCTACCACCCCGCCGGCTCCGGCGGCACGACGGCGGGGCTCTGCCTGGGCGCAGAGATCTTCGGTCTCGAAGCGGAGATCGTGGGCATCAACGTCGGCGAGGACCGGGAATCGCTGACCCGCCGCGTCCGCAACATCATGTCGGACGCGGGCGACCGTTTCCGCCTTCCGCTGAAGCGCCCCCTCGACGAGATCCCCGTCACGATCGTGGACGGGTACGCCGGCGAGGGGTACGGGAGCGTCGATGATGAGCTCTCGGCCTTCATCGTGGAGACGGCGAGGACCTCCGGCCTCGTCCTCGATCCCGTCTACACGGGCAAGGGCCTCCTGGGGCTCATCGGCGAGGAACGGAAACGTACCGGAGCCGCGAACGTCCTCTTCCTGCACACCGGCGGCATCTTCGGGCTTTTCG
The DNA here is from genome assembly GCA_964508045.1 of uncultured Planctomycetia bacterium. Taxonomy (GTDB): domain Bacteria; phylum Planctomycetota; class JAKEIC01; order JAKEIC01; family CAZDSO01; genus CAZDSO01. The sequence continues at coordinate 13,658 of CAZDSO010000135.1, forward strand.
CACGCACGGCGGAGATCCTGGGCGAGCCCGGGCGGTTGCGGACCGGCTAGCGCCGGTCCCTACGCGCTGGGGGTGTAGGGACGGGCGCTAGCCCGTCCGGAGCAACGCGGTCACGGACCGGCTAGCGC
>CAZDSO010000136.1:0-13750 GCA_964508045.1 uncultured Planctomycetia bacterium
TGGGCATGACGACCCAGGCATGCATTCGATATCGCTGGCCATCGAATTTCAGGAGAGCCTTCTGAACCGTTTCTGCGATGCGAGGGTCCTTAAGCCAGACATTTCCTTCGCCTTTCGCCAGGTAGAGATCAAGTTTCGCCGCCACGTATTCCAATCTTCGTCCTCCCTCGGCACCGATCAGTTCATCTTGCCAAGCCTTCTCGAGGGCGCCGGGCAGCGCACCGACGATTCTGAAGTTCACGGATTGCGTGATTCCCTCGCCATCGAAATGGGGCAAGTACCCTCGGGAGTGCCATCCCTTCACTTCATGAAGACGCGGACGGGGAAGAGGTGCTGCGGGCTGGAAGCCCGCGGTCCCACCCATGCCGGACCCAGTGTCGTTTTCAGGTGTCATCTTCGACCCGCACTACGATTTCCCGTCCATGGGATCGCGGGCTTCCAGCCCGCCCCCCGCGCCCGCCATCGAGTCCTTCCCGGTCATCGCATGTGGGATCGCGGGCTTCCAGCCCGCCTCCCGCGCCGGGCGCCTACTCCCCCAGCTCCTCGTCGAGTTTTTTCAGCCGCTCGGCGATCTCCGCGTCGAAGGCCGCGCCCTCCTTCTCCGTGGCCCCGCCCTCGATGAGCTGGTCCAGCTCCTCGTCCGTGATCCCGTCTTCCGCGACGGTGGGCTCGGCGGACAGCGTCTCCTCGCCCATGTCGAGCAAAAGGTCCATGCGCTGTTCCATGTTGTCGGCGCGGGCCGCGGCCTTCTCGAAGTCCTTCTGGGTCTTCTCCAGGTCGGTGGACCCGAAGGCGTCGGAGATGGCCCGGGACACCGCGTTCATGGAGCGGGCGAACTGGCCGTGGATCTCCGCCTGGTTCTTGAGCTGCTGGGCCGTCTCCAGGCTGAGCATCTGGCGCTCCAGCATCCGCCGTTGCGCGGCCGTGCGCTTCAGCGTCCCCTTCAGGAACTTCAGCTGCCCCTCGTCCCCCAGCGCCTTGGCGCGCCTCGCCTTGGTCAGGTAGTCCTTCTCGTGCTTCTCCAGGCCCTTGATCTGTCGTTTCATGGCGGCCAGGCCCTTGCGTACCTCCATGTCGCGCTCGATCCGGCGCTCCTCGCGTGACTTGAAAAGTCCCATGACCGGCTCCTGCTCACTAGTCGCTTTCTTCCTTCCACTTCAGGTAGCGGTTCATCTCCTCCGGGCTGGTCTGGGGCCGGATGCGGGAGCGGGCCGTGTCGAAGTCCTCCGCGGTCAGGGGGCGAATCTTCAACATGTGGCTCCGGATGCTCTCGAGGCCCTTGTCCACCAGCGAGGGGATGCCGAGGTTCATCTCCTGGACCATGCGGTTCTGCGCCTCCTTGCAGAAGCGCTCGATCTCGCGCCCGCTGTACCCCTCGCACATGGCCGTGAGGTCCTCGTAGGGGACCTTGGTCTCGAGCCCCTTGCGGTCGATGAGGATCTCGAGGATGCTCCGGCGCGTCGTGGGGTCGGGCAGGGGGATGAGGATGCGTTTGTCGAAGCGGGAGAGGACGGCGGCGTCGAGGTCCCAGGGCCGGTTGGTGGCGGCGATGGTCAAAACGTAGATGTCGGTGCGCCCCTTCTCGGCCAGCCCGTCCAGCTCGGCCAGGATCGTGGAGAGGATCCGGCGCTCGGGGCCCGTGTCCGTGCCCTCGTCGCGGCTGCCCGCCAGGGACTCGAACTCGTCGAGGAAGACCACGGCGGGGCTCAGGTCCCGCGCCTGGCCGTAGAGCTCGGAGATGATCTTGGTCGACTCCCCGAAGTACTTGGACAGCACGGAGGAGACCTTCACGTTGTAGAAGACGGCGCCGCGCTCGGCCTGCGTCTTCAGCGCGCGGGAGGTGGCCGCCGCGAGCAGCGTCTTGCCGGTGCCGGGCGGCCCGTAGAAGAGCATGTTGCGCCAGCTCTGGATGCGCACGGGCTTGCCGTCGGGGCCCTTGGGGGGCTTGGCGAGCCAGATGCCCAGGGCGAACTTGATCTCCTGCTTGACGTCGGCCAGCCCCCCGATGTCGTCCCAGGTGACGCGGGCGGTCTGCATCAGCCCGTCCACCACCCGTTTCAGCTCCGCCGCGTCCCCCTTCTCCTTCGACTTCTTCTTGCCTCCGGCCTTCAGCTCCGAGGGCGGGGGCGCGCTCTTCCGGGCGGCCGAACCCACCGGGACCGAGCCCTGGCGGAGGTCTTCGGCATAGCGCCGGTACTTCTTGGCGCGTTCCTTGAGTTCCCACTCCTTCTCGCGGTCGGGGGCGGAATCGGCGAGCTGCATGGCCAGCTTGTGCGCCGCGTCGTACTTCATCGCGGCGGTCACGGCGTCGCCTTCGTCGATCGCGCGGTTCGCCTCCGCGATCGCCTTCTTCAGCGTGTTTCGGATTTTCTGATCAAGGATGTCCATGTTCGGTCCCGACCCGCCGGATTGAATTCTGCCAAGATGCGGTCTCATTCATTCGGGAAACCGGTTCGACTGCCGTGCCGGTTCTCCCGAAGTAGCCGTGCTCCATGGTGAACCGTGATGATCTCAGCACGGTTCTCCAGCAAACGGTAGATGATTCTATAACTGTAGAGAAGAATTTCCCGCAGGTCGCTCCGGCCGAATTCAGGAACGATGCGCCCGGACTCCGGGAAGTCTCCAATACGGTCGACGGCTTCGAATGCCCTTTCCATGAACAGGGCTCCCATCGCCGGAGAGTCCCTTGCAATGAACAGGGCCACGGACTCGAGGTCTTCGAGGGCCTGAGGAGTCCATGTCACCTCAGCCATCTTGACATCCTTTTCTTCGCCTCCTCATGCGAGACCGTCTGGCCAGCATCGGCCTGCGTGATTCCTTGATGGACCTTGAAGGCCAGGAAGATCCGCTCGAGAGCCTCGTCGAAATCCGCATCTTCCGGCAAATGATCGAGGACTTCCTGCATCCTTTCCTTCACCGTCATGACTTCATTCTCCCCTTTTTCTCAACCCATACAGGGCCATGCGTTTTCCGCTCCTCAGGAAGTCAATCAGCGTAGATCAGCAACAAATCAGCGGGATCAGGCTCGAAAAACCCCCTCATTCCGCTTCCGGCTCCTTCTCCAGCTCCGACTTGATCTGCTCCTCGTGCTCCAGCGCACGGTCCAGATCCCCCGCCTCCTCCGCCGCGTTCAGCGCGTCGATCTGCTCCAGGAACTTCATCTTCGCCGGATCCTCCTCCGCGTACTCCATCTGCTCGGCCTCCAGGCCGATCTCGTCCATGATCGCACCCAGCTCGTCCAGGTACTCCTGGTCGTTGATGAACTGGTGCGCGAGCTTGGCGTCCAGGCCGCTCTTGCGCGTGCGCTCCAGAAGCGCGCGAACCCCGTCCTTGTTGTTCGTCTTCTCCAGGCGCTCCATCCCCCGCACGTAACGCTTCAGCGCGATCCCCTGCAGGTTCAGGATCTTCGCCTCCCGTTTCAGGTAGGTGGTGTCGAAGCGGTACTGGTTCAGGTCCTCCCACAGGTAGTCCACCTCCAGGCCGTTCCCCTCCCGCCGCGCCTTCTTCAGCCGCTCCACCAGATCCCCCTGCTTGGAGGCGATCTTCCGCAGCTCCATCTGCTTGCGCTTGCGCTCCCGCTCCACGCCGATCAGCGCCACCTTGAGATCCCGCGCGCTGATCTCCTTGCTGAACAGGTCCCTGAAAAATCCCATCTCGTCCTCCCTCGCTGATCACTCCAGCACGTATTCCTCCTCCTCGTCGTCCTCCTCCTCGGCCTCCGCGTCCGGTGGAGGCGGGGGCGCGGCCGCTTCCGCCTCCACGCCCTTCGCCTCCGTATCCGGCGCCTTCTGCGCCGCTTCCTGCACGTCCGACGCCTTCTCCCCCAGAAGCTCCCGCTCGATCTTCGCGAGCTCCTTGTCCTCGCGCTCCGCGATCGACGTGGTCGCCTCGAAACCCGCCTCCCCCGCGTGCACCACGTCCATGTACTTGCCCACGTGGTCCTCGAACTCCATGATGATCCGGTCGATCTGCTTCTCGTCCACCCCCCGGAGCGCCATGGCCTCCATGTCCTGGATCTTCCCGATCAGCTGGATGTGGAGGTTGATGTTCTTGTCGTAGATCGTCATCCTGTGGTCCAGGTTGTCCAGGTGGGAGCGCAACCGCTTGATGTACTGCAGCGTGTAGCGCTTCTGGCGGCCCTGCAGGTCGGCGTCCTTGATCTTCCCCTCCTCCTCCTGCAGGATCGCCACCACCCGGTCGATCTCCTTCTTCAGCTTGTTGAACTCCATCTCGTTCCGCGTCAGGACCCCGTCGAGCCGCGTGAGAAGATCCTTGGTGGACTGGGCGCCGTCCAGGACCGATTTCGCCTCGTCCGGGATCCCCTCCGAGCGGAAGAGGTTCTTCACTTTTTCCAGGATGTTCATAGCCTGCCGTCCTTCATGCTGAGTACCCGCTGGAATCTCCCGTCTCCCATCCGAAATCCGCCCTCCGCCACGTCGGGCGGAACGAGCCTACGAAAACCGCGGACGCTGCAGGATCCGGATCCCCCCCACCTCCCGCACCTGGAAGGCCTCCTCCTCCAGCACCTCCCCCAGCGCCCGCTCGAACAGCTCGTCCGCAAACCCCAGCTCCCTCCTCAGGTCCTCCAGGGGCACGTGCCCGCCCTTCAGGCGCAGATCCGGGTGCTCGAGCATCGCCCGGCGGCACCGGTTCAGCTTCTCGGAAGTCAGCTCCAGGTCGAAGATGTCCCGGGCCCCCGGCCACGGAAAATCCTCGCCGTTCAGCACACGCCACGCCGTGTCGTTTCCCCGGCTCACCAGGATCGTGAAGTAGTTCTTCGACCGCGGCGGCTGTTTCAGGCACTCCTCGGCGAACGACGTCGTGGCGTACACGCCGACGTAGTGGAAGATGCGGCCCCGGTGCGCGGCCCGTTTCACCGCGTCCTCCACGTCGTAGAACGTCACCTCCGCCTCGGAGCGCCCCTTCACCGCGAGGTCCCGGACCGGGCTCAGCGAGATCGCCGCCACCGCCGCCGCCGGCGAGAACCCCGTGAGGATCCCCTTGGTGCCGATGTCCAGCCTCAGCGCGCGGTTCACCGGCATGCGCCGCCGGATGGCGCGGTCCAGCACCCCCTCCTCCATCATGATCCGCTTGACCTTCTCCCCCTCGTCCCATTCCCGCGCCCTCTGCGTCGGATCCACGAAGTAGACCCGGCCGTCCATGGGATTGAAGATCTCGCGCAGCACGGCCAGCTTGCCGCGGAAACGGCCCAGAAAATCCTCCTCCAGGGCGCGGGCTTCCTCCCGCGTGATGCCGTTTCCGGGGCGGTCCGCCTCGTCTTCCACTGCCATGCGCTGAAAATTTCTTTCAGGAAAAGACGTCGCCCCTACCATAGCAGAGGCCCTCCAGGGAGTCAATCTGGGCGGATCCGAGCCGTTCGCGGCAATCGGCGCCTCGCGCCTCATGGCCCCGGGACGCGGGACCGTCCGGCCGGAAGATATGCAAATCCCGTACCCGGACGGCGTCCCTCGCGGGGAAGGATGGGATGGGAGATGGGAGATTTCCAATCTGAAATCGGGAATCCCTTCAGTCGCAATCCCGAATCCCTTTCCAGGCCGTCCGAGATCCCTCACTTGCGCTGCGCCTGCTTGGCCTGCATGCCCTGCTGCTTCATCCGCGTCAGCCCCCGGAGCTGCTGCATGTTCCTCTCCTGGATCGCGCGGTTCGAGCCGCCCAGCTGCTGCTCGAGCAGCTCCTGGCTCTTCTGCAGGTCCCCCAGACGCAGGCTCTGGGCCGTCGTCTGCCCCGTGGTCGGGGGCCGGCCGAAGAGCGCCTCGCCCCGGGCCGCCCGGCGCCGGGCCGCCACCGCCGGACGGTGCACCGCCTCCCCCCGGAAGAACGCGTACGACCCCTCCTTCTTCACCACCACCGTGGCTTGGCCGATCAGCGATCCCGCCTCGAACACACCCCGCAGGTCCGTGTTCCCGGAGACGAACTCGCCCGATTCCGACCCCACCACCTTCACGTGGGCGTCCTCCTCGAACCCGCCCTCCTTCTCGTCCCGCACGGTCACGCGCAACCGGCCCGACGCCGTGTCCTCCTGCACCTCGAGGTCCAGATCGGTCACCAGCACCAGGCCCGAGGCCTCGACCCCGTCCCCCTTCGCCACCACGAGGTAGGCCCCCTCCTTCTTCACGGGCAGGGCCACCATCGTCTTGCGGTCGCGGTACTCCGCGCCCTCGCCGAGGTCCACGGCGGCGGCGTGGAAGGGCCGGATCCCGGCGAGGTTCACCGAGGCGATGTCGTCCAGGTTCCGGCGCGTGAGGTAGAGCTTCATCAGATCGACCGGGTAGACCAGAAGGTTGAGGCTTGCGAGGTTGCGGTGCGCGACCTCGATCTCCACCGCCCCCCCGGTCTCGAACCGCTCCACCTCGGGAATGGAGAGCCGTTTCCAGCGGAACTGCTCCAGGGCCGCCCGGGCGTCCGCGAACCGGCCGGACACCTTCTCGTAGTAGGCCGCGGCCTTCTCGAATTCCCCTTGCGCGTGGTGAATCTGGCCCAGGATGTAGACGGCCAGGTGCTCGAGGGGGCTCTCGCCCCGGCTCCCGTCGGGGCGGAGGAAGCGCTCCGTCGCCAGCGCGCGGGCGTGCCCGAGCGCCCGCGCCCATTCGCGCGCCCGGAAGTAGGCGAGCGCCGCGATGTAGTGGAAGTCGTCCAGGTAGGCCGATTTCCCGTGCACCTTCGACAGGGTCTCCGCCAGCGTGCCCGCCTGCTTCCCCGCCTCCAGGGCGAGGTAGGCGTTGGCCAGGCTGAAGCCGGCCTCGTCCGAGAGCCGGTGCGTGGGATAGCGGGCCAGGAAGGCGCGCAGCATCTCCGCGGCCCGGGCCACCAGGCGCGCCCGGCTCAGGGAGCCGGGACGCGAGCCCGCCTCGGCCATCCCGTAGACGGTCTGGGCGAGGGCGAAGCGGCTGGACACCAGCAGGGGAAGGTCGGGATAGTCCGCGAGCAGATCCTCCATGAACGCCACGGAATCGAGGCGGCGTCCCTGGTCCTCCAGGTCCGCGGCCACGTTCGCCTCCTTGAAGAAGCTCGCTTCCAGCAGGCCCTGGTAGATCTGGAGGGCGAGCTCGTCCTCATCGAGCGCGCGGTAGGCGCCCGCGATCTTGAGCGAATCCTCGAAGGGGATCTCCACCGACCCGAACCGTTCCTTGAGGATCTCGAAGTAGTCCACGATCTTCTCCGGACGGTCCAGGGCCACCGCGCTGAACAGCAGCATCCGCGCCACATCGCCGAAGGCCTTCCCCTTCACCCGGAAGTTCTCGAAGAGGCGGGACAGCGCCTGCGACGCCGCCCCGAAATCCTCCGCCTCGAACCGCTCGCGCCCCACGGCGAGAAGCTCGTCGGGCGTCGGCCGGTAGGGATCGTCGGACTTCCGCCCGGCGGGCAGGACCGTCACGTTCCCGGCGTCTCCCGTGGACAGCCGCATGGGATCCATGGCCGACCAGACCCGGGGAGGCGGCGTGCGGTACGCGCCGGGCACGAAACCGAAGAAGCGGTAACGGATCCGCCCGGTCCGCGCCCCCTCCTTCAAGAAGACCACGATCTTCCCCGGGTACGTCTCCACGTGGTCGAAGTCCCCCTGCAGGGAGTCCTGCTGGAGCACCGCGCCCCCGGGAAGCGTGTCCTCGAGGATCAGGTAGCCCTCCCCTTCCTGCGCCGCGTACCGGATCTCCACGCGCCCCGCCTCCCCCTCGGGAAGGGATTCCAGGCGGTTGACCCAGCGGTCCTCGGGTTCGATGTCCACGCAGGAGAACCCCGGCGCCGCTTCCCGCCCCCCGACCAGGCGCGGCCGCGGCAGAACCTCCTTTTCCAGGCGGACGAAACGGTTCTTCTGGGAGTCGTCGGGCTCCCGCGTGAGACCGATGAACTCGATGCGCCAGGTGAAGCGGCCGGAGCCCTCCATGGCGAAATCCACGAAATTCTCCCCCGGGGCGAAGGCGCCGGGCGGCGCGACCAGGGTGCGGCGCCCCGCCTCGCGGTCCATGTCCAGCGAGGCCAGGAGCCTGCCGTTCACCTTCACGGTGAGCCCGTACGACTCGCGCTCCGCCTTCACCTTCGACAGGTACGCGGACAGGGCGCGGGCGGCGGCGGCCGTGGCCTTGCCCGTGGGCCAGACCGCCCCCGTCTTCAGGGCCATCATCCGGTCGACGGCCTCGTCCAGCACGGGCGAGGACGGCAGGGCGCGGCAAAGCGCAAGGACCGACAGGGCCAGCGTCTCCGCCCGGTCCATGTCGACCCAGCGGTGCTGCCATCCCCCCCGCTTCTCCGGCGCCGGCGTCTCGCCCGGGCCCGGCGTCTCGCCCGGCCTGGGCAGGCCCCGCACCCAGGACGCCACCAGCGTCGCGACCTGCGAGGCCATCTCCCGCCGGTCCATCTCCACCAGCGTGCACGCCAGGGAGGCGCGCGCCCACGGACCGAGGCTCTCCCGCAGGCGGTAGAGCCGGTTCGCGTACGAGAACACCACCTTCTCCACGTGGGCCTGGGCCCTGAGGATCGCGGTCTTGACCGTCTCGTTCTCGGTGGAGGCGAAGGCGGCCTTCAGGACCCGCCGGGAAGCGAGCAGCGTGCCTCGCTCCACCTCGAATCCGGCCGCGGAGGCCAGGGCCAGGAAGCGGACCGCCTGGGCCGTGGCGTAGATGTTCGTGTTGCCCCCCGGCGTCCAGCTGAATCCGCCCCCGCGCCCCTGCGTCGCCGCCAGCTCCGCGATCGCCGCTTCGACGTCCGCCTCCAGGCGGCGCCACGTCCCGCGATCCTCGCGTCCCAGCGCTTTGAGGTAGTCGAGCTTCGCCAGCGCCAGAAGACCCCGGTCCGCCGGGGAGAAGAACACGATCGGGCAACGGCACCAGTCCAACGCCGGGGGCGCCTCGCCGATCTCCAGGAGCGAGGCGGGCAGGGACGCCCCCACCGTCACCGCCAGCCCGGAACGGACGTATTCCTTCTCGGGGATCTCGACGCGCACCCGGTGGTCGCCGGAAGCGGACCCGCCGAACCCCCGGCGGATCTCCGTGCCTTTCGCCGCCACACGCACCGCCTCGGACGCGGCGTCCATGAACGAACCCGCCACACCCAGCAGCTTCAGCGTCCGCGTCCCCGGACGCGCGAAGGCGAGCTCGAACGACACCTCCGCTTCCCCTGACGGCGCCACGGAGACCCGCCGCGTCCCCAGGCTCTCCGCCGTCTCGTCCCCGCTCCAGGCCAGCGTCAACGCCACGTTCACCTTCTCGCCGGACAGGTTCCGAACCCGGCCCCGCACGCGGGCCGTGTCGCCTTCCACCGCGGACGCCGGGCTTTTCAGCGTGACGACCAGGGGCTTTCGCACCGTGGCCTCGCTCTCCGCCGTCCCCACCAAAAGGTCCTGGGTCACGCCCATCGCCAGGATCTGCCACGTCGTCACGTTCGCCGGCAGGGGAATCTCGATGACGGTCTTCCCCTGCGGCCCCGTGACGATCCGGGGATTCCAGTATCCCGTCTCCAGGACGCCGGCCCTCACGTCCTCCATGAGGGCGAGAGCGGAGACCCGGAGGTACCCCCGCCCGCCCGGAGCGCCGCCGATGCCGATGGTGTCGCGGTACTTCTTGCCTGCCGCGAAACGCGCCGGCTCGTCCTTCGCGTCCTTGCTCCAGGGAGCCCCGCCGCCGGACGGCCGGGGCGCCCCGTCCGCTTCCGCCTCCTCCGCATCCCACCGCGCCTCAGGGGCGGGCGTCGGCGTCGGCGCCGGCGCCCGGCCGTTCTTCATCCTCTCCACCAGCCGTTTCAGCGCCTCCTTCTTGTGCCGCGCCTGCTCCAGACGGTTCTCCTCCTCGCGAAGCGCCGCGAGGACCTTCCGCGTCTCGGCCTCGAACGAGAACGTGTTCGTGGAGACCGTCGAGCAGCCGTGACGGCGGCGCGTGAAGAAATGCTTCCCGGGATCCGGAAGATCCCGGGGAAAGATGGAGAGGTAGGCCCGGTCCACCATGGCCAGGCACAGCTCGGCCGGCACCGGGCCCCCCATCGGGTCCGTGGTCTCCACCTCCACGCGCAGCGTCCCGCCCGGCTCGTGGCCGGACCCGAGCGGCCTCAGCGAGATGCGGAGGTCCCGCGTGACGCGGAATTCGCGGTGCGCCTCGTGGATCGTCGATCCGTCAAGCGCCACGGCGGAGAGGATGAAGTTCGGCGCCAGGACGTCGTCCAGGCGGATCTTGACGGCGTTCTTGCCGGACAGCATCCGCGCGACCCGGTAGCGGAAGATCCGCTCCCCCTCGAAGGCGAGCAGCACGGGCTTGGCGGGCAGCCTCATGAAGACGTCCACCAGCGGCGACTCGCCCAGGCGGTAGGCCTCCCGCTCGCTCAGGATCCTCAGCTTCACCTCGTCCTCTTCCCCGGAGATGAAGACCTCGGCCTCCGCCGTCACGGGGTTGTCGAAGCGGTCGCGGCCGCGCGCCCGGAAGCGGTAGCGGCCCCCCTCCCTCAGCGTCACCGAGACCTTCCCCGTCCCCGTCCCCTCGCCGGTCCGCACCTCGTGCGTGTTCACGAGGACCTCCGAGACGCGCCCGTCGTCCGTCTCCAGGCGGTAGACCCCCACCTCCAGCGCGGAGGCCACGGCCTCCCCGGCGATGTCTTTCGCCTCCACCTGGAGATCGAACGGCTCGCCCGCGATGTAGACACCGCGGAGCGTCTCCAGGGAAACCCGGAAACCCGTCGTGGAGAGATGGACGTTCGCGGCGCCCGCAGCGTCCTCCGCGGGCACGCGCGCCCGCACCGCGACCGTCTGCGTCTCCCGGAAGTCCCGCGTCTCGAAGGTGAACGGGAACGCCCCCGTCTCGTCCGTCGTTCCCCGCAAAAGCGGGAGGGAGCCGAACCGGATCTCGACCGTCCGGCCGGGCGCGGGTTCCCCGAAGAAGGTGGAGACCCGGACCGTTCCCTGGACCGGCTCCCCCCGGTAGAGGATGTCCTCCTCCAGCTCGACCTCCACGTTCAGATCGGGGACGCGGTACTCGACTACCCGGAACGTCAGGGGGAACGTGTGGCGCTTGTCGAGGGCCACGCGGACGCGGTAGGTCCCCGTCGCGGCCGAGGCCGGCAGGATGAAGCTCCAGTCCAGGGCCCCGAAGCCGTCGAGCTCCGCCTCGCCCCGGCGGATGGGACGGTGCCGGGGATCGATCACGGAGAGGGCGCAGGTCGTCCCCTTCTCGAACGCGTAGGCCCCCTTCACGACGTCGCGGACCACCCCCTTCAGATGGACGGTGTCCCCGGGCCGGTAGGCGGGACGGTCGGAGAAGAGATACCCCTTCGGCGAGAGCCCGACGGCCGCGGGCAGGCGGCGGAGGTTCAACGTGTTGGAGGCCCAGGACCCGTTCCGCGCGCCGAGAACCCGGAGCGTGGCCGTGGAGGCGATGCCCTCGGGCTCCTTGAACAGGACGCCGTCGGATCCCGTCGTGGACTCCAGGATGATCTTCTTGCCGTCGGAGACGATCACGTCGACGCCGGGCGCCGGCTTGGCCGTCCGCTGGTCCACGGCGAACACCAGCAGGTTCCGGCGGGAGGCCTTGATCACCAGGCCGAGGTCGGACTGCACGACCACGGTGGTGGCCTCGAGGTCCGCGCCGACGGCGTTGACCGCCCACACCCCCGGCCCCTCGACGGGCAGGGTCACCGATCGCTCCACCTCGCGGTAGGGCTCGTAGGGGTCGATGGTCACGGTCCAGGAGGCGTCGGGCTCGATGAGGGGCACGTCGAGCTTCTCGATCCCCTCGGCCGTGTGCATCTTCCGGAAGTAGGACTCGAGATCCACGGCCCAGGCGCGGAACTCGACGGTCTCGAGGTTCCGGACGGAGACCTGGACCTCAGGCTTCTCGTCCGTGCGGAAGATCCGCTCGGTTCTCAGCCGCATCTCCTCCCGCTCCAGGATGCGGATGCGTTCCCGGGCCTTCGCCTGGAAGGGCCCCCAGTCCAGCTTGCGGTAGGCCCGGATCGCCTCGGCGAAGCGCTCCAGGTCCTCCTCGAGGGTGCGGCCGATGAGGAACTGGGCCTCGGAGGCTTCCGTGGTCTTCGCGTACTTGGACACCAGCTTCTCCCACTGGTCGACCGCGTCCTCGAACCGCCCCTTCTCGTGGTCGGCCTTGCCGAACCTCAGCAGGATGCCCGGGCAACGGGCGTCGAGGGGATGGTCGGCGAGGAAGGCGTTCCAGGCGCGGCGGGCCCCGACCATGTCGTCGTCGGCGTAGCGGTCGGCCCCCACGGCGTATTCCGCGTCGATGATCCGCCGCTGGACCTCCGTCCAGAGCCCGTGGGAGGGGTGGTCGGAGAGGAAGCCGCGCCAGGTCCGGATGGCGGCCTCGTACTCCTTGCGCCGGAACCGGCAACGGCCGAGCAGGTGCCGGGCGCGGGGGACCTCGTCGGCGCCGGGGCGGGCGAGGGGGGAGCCGAGGAAGGCTTCCAGTTCCCGGCACGCCTCGTGGAAGCGCCCGAGGTGGGCGTAGGAGGCGCCGATTTCGAAGGCGGCGCGGGGCGCGGCTTCGTGGTCCGGGTGCTGCCGCGTGATGCGGCGAAGCGCCTCGATGCCCTGCTCCAGATCGGTTGCCGACCGGGGCTCGGGGAGGCGGTAGGAACGCGCGATGCCGAAGAGCGCCTTCACGGCCGTATCGGCCGGTGCGTCGTCCGCGAGCAGGTCCCGGAAGAGGCGCCGGGCCGGCGCCCAGCGGGAGAGGGCCAGCTCCGCTTCGCCCTGGGCGAGGGCGAGCGCGGGTTCCTTCGGATGGTCCTCGTGTTCCTTCCGCCAGGAGGCGAGGAGCTTCCGCGCCTTGGCGAAGCCGCGCAGGTGGGAGAGGGCCTCGGCGCGCTTGAGGAGCACCTCGGCCTCCTTGTCGGCGGGCAGGCCCATGTCCATCGCCTTGGCGAAGAAGATCTCGGCCCGCGCGAAGTCGGGGCGCTTCACCTCGTCGGGGGGATCGAAGAAGTCCTCGGCGAACTTGAGATAGGTGCGCGCGGTTTCCAGGCGCCGGTCCTTGGAGGTGAGGGCGCGGGCGCGGGTCTCGTAGATGTCCAGCGCCTCGTCCATCCTGCCGAGATCCACCAGGATGTCGGCCTTCTCGAAGAGGGCCGGGTCGCGCCACGGGGCGTCCTGTCCGGAAGCGAGGAGGCGCTCGAGGGTCTCGAGGGCCTTGCCGGCGCGGCCGGAGAGGCGGAGGGCGCGCGCCAGGAGGAAACGGAGCTCGCCGGCGTCGTCGGGCCGGGCCTCGAGGCGCTCCTCGATGACGCGGATCGCGGCGGAGAAGTCCCGGGCCAGAAGGGCCTCGCGGGCCTGGACGAGGGCGGGGTCGGAGGCGGGCTCCCCGGCCGGAGAGAGGGGGGGGGACGCCAGGGTAGCCAGGATCAGGAGGACGAAGGGGATCGCGAGTCTGGTTCGCGCCATGGTGAAGCACCTCCTCGAAAGAAGTTCCGTCGTCTCGCCGGCGGTTCGCGCCGGGATCCCGAGGATGCCAAAAACGGGGCCGACTTTCATCCCCGGGATCGGGGGCGCACGCCGACCGCGGTCGGTCGAGCCGGAATTTGGACGGAAAAGCCGCGTCCCGGTTCCCGGTTTTTTCCGGATTGCCGTCTGGTAGGGATTTGAGATTTCAGCGGCCGCAACTTCTTGCAACCTCAACCACCCAACCACCGTTTTCGAGAAAAGGAAGGGAGCGGCATGACCTGCGTACATCGCGAATGGCTCCTCCCCGAGCCATTCGCGCTGTAGCCATTTTCGAGGTCCGCCGACCCTCTCCGGCCTACG